>JBAQCS010000030.1:0-12569 GCA_049294415.1 Patescibacteria group bacterium | reverse complement strand
GCTAAATCTAAATAAAGAGAGCGATGTTTTAGGTAATATAAATCGTATTGTAATTTTTCTATTGTATCTTCCACAGAAGGAGAATGATAAAAGCCTGACACCTGATCCCAACCAGTCACACCTGGTTTAATCAGTAATCTAGTCTTATAAAAGGGAATAGCCTTAGCTAACTCAGTTACAAATTCTGGTCGCTCGGGACGAGGCCCAATAAAGCTCATGTCACCTTTAATAATATTTAAAACTTGAGGCACTTCGTCTAATCTGGTTTTTCTTAAAATATTACCAAATCTAGTGATGCGGTTATCATGTTCTGTGGTCATACCGCCATGATTACCAGTAGTTTTCATGGTACGAAATTTAATCATTTGAAAATTTACTTCTTGCTGGCCAACTCTAGTTTGTTTAAAGAAAATTGGCCCACGACTTTCTAATTTAATAATCAGCGCAATAATAGGCCAGAAGGGGAGACTAACAATAAATAAAATTAAACTTAAAATTAAATCAAAGAAACGTTTGCTGATATTAAAAAAGTTTTTGCGGCTTTCATCTAAATTTTCAATAAACCAAGCTTGGTCAATGGCTTGAATTGGCACTTTACCGTTAATACTTTCATAAAAATCGACAAAGCTATAAAAAGCCACCTGCAGTGATAAACAGTCAAATAAAACTTGGCGCAATTCTTCATCTTGAAATAATTCAGCACTAATAACTAAAGTGTGAATATTTTTTTCTTTAATCAGCTCTGGTAAGTTTTTTATTTCTTCTTTATTTTTGAAAATTAAAGCTGCTTCAAAACCCGAGTGAGGCTGATTCTTGATATCTTCTAATAATTTAGCGCTTTGATCATTCCAACCGATAATAGCTAAGTTATTTTTTGGTAAATAAGATTTAACTACGAAGTTATAAAGTGAACGCCACAAAATGAAAATTACCAAAAATACTATCGAGAAAATTGCCAAATTAGTTTTTGGAGCAATGGCTGAGCGGTTAAGATAGAAATATAAAATAGAGAGTACCGCTGAACTAGTAGTGGCGTTAATAGCTGTGAGATGAAATTTACGGCGATTATAAACTAAATTTAAATCATAAGCTCCGCCAATATAAAGTACTATTAGCCAAATAACAAAGACTGGCAAAAAATAAGGCCAGTGACTATGCCAATGGGCTAAAGGCTCATCAAAATAGCGAATAACTAAGGCGAGCAGTAGAGCCAAGTGCAAAATAGCCGTATCGCCTATTAATAAAATACTTTGTTTAAATCTTTTATTCATATATTTATTACCCCTAATATAGCAATCTTAAGGCAAAAAATCAATCAAAACAGCCATTTTGACTAATCACTTATTATGATATAATAAAAGTATAAAAATTTATGAAGAGTGACCCAAAAACCTATCAAACTAAATATGATTGGCCAAAAATTGGTCATGAGCAAATTGCGCTTTACTTAGACAAAAGTTTGGCGTCTTCTAAATTAGCTCAGACCTATATTTTTGCTGGACCAGAGAATTTGGGCAAAAGCACCATGGCTTTAGCCTTTGCCCGCAATTTATTGTTATCCGATGGCCAAGATACGGACACTTTTTCTAGTGTTAATAGTGATTTACATATTTTAGCTCGTGAGGCTGGTAAGAAAAATGTGTCAATTGAAGCGGTGCGTGGGTTAATTAAAATGTTGTCCTTATCGTCTTTTTTGAATTCTTATAAGATTGGTATTATTAAAGAAGCCGAAACTTTAAGTCAGGAGGCAGCTAACGCCTTACTTAAAACTTTAGAAGAACCACGTGATAAGGTGGTGGTTATTTTACTAGCTTCTTCAATTGATTTATTACCAGCTACTATTGTTTCCCGGGCTCAAGTTTTATATTTTTATCCAGTGCCAACTAATAAAATCTACGATTATTTATTTCAAGATTTAAATTTAGGTAGAAGTAGCGCGAAAGATATTGCTGCGCTGTCAGCCGGTCGCCCCTTACTAGCTACTAAGTTTGCTGAAGATAAAGAATTATACGAAAAACATTTACTGATTGCTAAAACTTTTTTTAATTTTTTTGGCACGGATATCAGTAGTCGTTTAAAAGCTTTAAATAGTTTAGTTAGCGGGGAAGGAGCCTTAACTGTTGATAGAACTTCAGAGATTTTAGAGATTTGGCAAAGAGCCGCTCGTGATATTTTACTTTATTCTTTGAATTGTCAGGATTTAGCTCAGCACTCAGCTCTGCAGTCAGACATCGAAGCGGTCATCACTAGCCATCCCGATTCCGCCCCTTATTTTTTAAGTGTGTTAGAATTATTAGATAAGCTAAAAAAATATTTAGCCGCTAATGTGGCCCCCTCAGCTGTTTTAGAGCAGTTGATTTATAATCTTTAAATAATATGAAATTCCAGAAAATTTATTTTCTAATTTTATTGCCAGTTGTAGCCTTATCTGTTTCCGGTTGTTCACTGTCTCTTAATTCTGGAGGCACAACTAGTAATTCTAATCCCGATTTAGGAGGTGTCTTTTTGTCAGTTGATAGTGGTGGCATTTTTAAGTCACAATCTTTAACACCATCAGTTTCTGGTAAGCCTGGTAACATTGCTGGGGTAAATGTTAGATCGATTGTGATTGATCCTAGTGATAATACGGCTATTTACCTAGCTACTTACGGACAGGGTCTTTATTACACTTATAATGCTTTAACTGGTTGGTTAGAAGCTCCTGGTTTACCTAAAGCCACTATTTATGGTTTAGCGGTAAACCCTAAAAATAAGTGCGATATTTATGTAACTTATAGTAATCGTTTAATGCGTTCAGTTGATTGTGCTAGAACCTGGAGTCAAATTTATCTAGATGGTAATACTGATACTATTTTTAAGGCACTAGCGATTGATTTTTATAATCCAGCTAATATTTATTTAGGAACTTCTAAGGGTGATATTTTAAAGAGTATCGATGGCGGTTATAGTTGGCGAGCGATTAAACGTTTGCCAGAGCCAATTATTAATATTACTTTATCACCTAAAGATAGCCGTCATATTTACGTGGCGACTGATACTGCTAAAATTTATAGTTTCTTTAGTAATACTTTTACTAACGCTAAAAACTCAGCTAATATTGATGCTAATTTTGCGGTGGAAGATTGGACAGATTCCAATGAAGTTTTAAATGATTTAAACATTGGTTCTGTCTATGAAGATTTAGTAGTTACTTCGGAAGGAGAGGTATTTTTAGCCACTAATCAGGCCTTATTACGTTCACCAGATGGTGGCGTTAGTTGGCAAAAACTTAGCTTGCTTCCGGCTGAAAAAGACGCTATTATAAGAACCATTGCCGTCAATCCTAAAAATAGTAAGGAGATTTATTATGCTACTAATCTAACCTTCTTTAAGTCTAGTGACGGCGGTGCTACTTGGTCTAATAAGAAGTTGCCAACTAGCCGCAGTGCTTCAGATATCTTAATTGATTATAAGAATCCTAACGTTATTTATTTAAGCGCTTACACTGAATAATTAATAAAAAATATATGAATAATTTTGTAAAAAACCAACAAGAAGATTTTGATAACGCGATTGAATTTTTTAAACGTGATATTGCTAGTTTAAGAACTGGTCGTGCTAATCCAGTTATGTTAGACGGCGTGCAAGTTGAAGCTTACGGAGTAATGAATTCTTTAAGCGGTGTAGCTAATATTACCGTCTCTGATTCTCGCAGCTTTTTAATCACCCCTTGGGATAAAAGTGTTACTAAGGCGGTTGAGAAGGGTATTGTTGAAGCTAATTTAGGCTTAGGCGTAGTAAATGAAGGAGACAAGATTCGCTTAAGCATTCCGCCACTTAACGAAGAAAATCGCCGTGATTTAGTTAAAAAATTAAATGAACGTTTAGAAAAAGTTCGCATTTCTTTAAGAATGATTCGCGATGAGGTTAAAGGTGTGATTGAAAAAGCCTTTGAAGATAAAGAATTAACTGAAGACGAAAAATTCCGTGCCATTAAAGAGATGGATGAATTTATGACTAAGAAAAACGACGAAGTTAAAGATATTCGTGATAAAAAAGAGAAAGATATAATGGAAATTTAATTACATGTTTATTACAATCATAATTTTTTTAATAGTACTATCTGTTTTAGTGTTCGCTCACGAAATGGGTCACTTTTTTACAGCTCGCCACTATGGTGTTAAAGCTGAGGAATTTGGATTTGGCTTTCCGCCGCGTGCTATTGGTTTTTATAAAAACAAAGACGGTAAATGGCTACGTTTAGTAGGTAATAAAAATATTGAAGATTTAACTGAAGATAAAGCCCCAGTGGATACTGTTTATTCTTTAAACTGGTTACCAATGGGTGGTTTTGTAAAGATTAAAGGTGAAAATGGTAATGACCGTGAAGATAAAGATAGTTTTGGTGCTCAAAAGATTTGGAAGAGAGTTATCATTTTATCAGCCGGTGTTATTATGAATGTTGTTTTAGCCTTTATTTTATTTTCAGCCTGCTTTATTATTGGTGCTCCGCAAACTGTGACTGAAGGCGGAAAAATTCAAATTACTGAAATTGTTAAAGATTCTCCAGCTGAAAAAGCTGGGCTTATTACTAGTGATGTAATTGTTGGAGCCGATGGCCAGTTTTTTACAAGTATTACTGAGGTCCAAAATTATATTAGCTCTAAGGCTGGCTCCGAAGTGGCCTTAGGTGTAATCAGAGGCAGCGAAGCTGTGACAGTTAAAATTAAACCAATGGTTAGTGGTGATAAGGTTATAATTGGGGTTGGCTTAGATCAAGTTGATAATGTTTCTTATCCATTTTTCCAAGCTATTTGGGAAGGTTTTAAACACACTTTCTTAGTACTTTGGTTTATTATTGTAGCTTTCTTTGGTTTAATTCGTGATTTAATTTTTGGTCACGGAGCAGGTGACACAGTAGGCGGCCCAATTAAAATTGCTCAATTAACTGGTGAAGCGGCCCGTTATGGTTTTACTAACCTATTAAATTTCACTGCTTTATTATCTTTAAATTTAGCTGTGATTAATTTCTTACCTTTCCCAGCCTTAGACGGCGGTCGCGTTTGGTTCTTGTTAGTTGAAAAAATTAGAGGCAAGGCAATTAATCGCGATACGGAGGCTGTTATTCATAATATTGGTTTCTTGATTTTAATTGGTTTAATTATATTGGTTACTTATAAAGATATTGCTCGCATGTTCTAATCATCGCTATATAACAAAAACGCTCCATCCGCCAGCTGGCGGAGGAGCGTTTTTTTGTAGTAATAATTATTCAACACCATTAGCCTTCATGAAAGGCACGTAATCACGATCGGTATTACAGATGTGCCAAATCCACCAGTCTTGTAGGTAGTTAAAAATTTCGAAAAAGATAGCCGGATCTTTATCGGCGTCATAACGGGTTCGCCAGTCGGTTACTTTGTCGGCATATTGATTGTGAATAGTAGTGTGTGATTCGGTATTTTCATAATTAAAAAGTTGAAAATACTTTTCCTCGGTTTTGAAATGATAGATAGCATAATCTGCCATTTCTTTGATAATTTTATCAATCTTATCTTGATCGACTTCTTTTTCTTCGCCCATTAAATCATGTAACTCATTAATGATGCTCAACATTTTTTTGTGTTGCTCATCTATTTCCGAGATGCCCAGCTCATATTCTTCTTTCCAAGAGATAAAAGACATAGTTTTTAGATAATTAATTTAATTAATTTAATTATATCATTTTTTTATGATATTAGTAAAATAATTAACAATAATTAAGATTATTTTACTCTCGATTTATTAAGTCCAAAATGATATAATTAGAGTGTTAGTTTAATCAAGATTTGTTATTTTAGAAGAACTATTTGTTTCTTTTCAAATAATAAATAATAAGCTTATGAAAATGAATCTTAAGGCTACTAAATTGGAAATGACTGAGGCGATTGCTACTTATGCTCAGGAAAAGATTGATATGTTGGATAAGTTTTTAGGTGATATTCAGGTGTTAAATTTAGATTTAGAACTAGAAAAAAGTATTGGTAGTCAAAATAAAGGAGAAATTTTCCGAGCTGAAATAAACTTAGAAATTCCTGGTGAACTGCTTAGAGTAGAGAAGACCGAAGATGATTTGTATAAAGCTATTGATAAAGTTAAAGATCATATGGAAGAAGTAATTATCTCTTATAAAGAGAAATTACGTGATAAACAGCGCGGTCGTTAATTTTTTTAAAAACATCTTTTTTAGAGAGCCCCACTTAAAAAATGGGGCTTTTTTTAAGGTTTTTGGGTGTTGTAGCATACCACAATATATAGTATAATAATATAACTCACACCACTAGATAGGCGAATAGTCAGTAAAAATGGACCTTCTAATAATTTTCTTAATATACTTATTTTTTATTTTTTAAAAGTGTTATGAATATCACCAAAATACAGGCGGAGAATGCTCTTCGCCAATATCTCCACTCAGTTTTACCTGGTCACCCCAGTTTAGATAAACTTATGATTGAGGCCGAACCCTTACTTTACGAGGGGATGAAAACCACTGAAGTTTATAAAGCTGCTACTTCGGCTGCTACCCAAAATATTAAAAATGATTTAGCTTATGATGCTGTAGCTGCTAAATTATTATTAGCCTCTTCTTATATAGAATTATTGGGTGATAATTATTTAGATGATTTGACGGGTAAATATCAGGCTGCTTTTATAGAGAAGGTTAAGCTAAGCATTGGCCGTGGTTGGTTAAATACCAAAATGAATAATTTTGATTTACCAAAGTTAGCTAGTGCGCTACAAATTGAGCGTGATAACTTGTTAACCTATACAGGCCTCTCAACTCTATCTCGTCGTTATCTAATGCGTGATGAGGCTCAAGAGGCTTTAGAATTACCTCAGGCTTTATGGATGAGAGTAGCTATGGGTTTGGCTTGGAATGAACAAAATCCTACTGAGGCAGCTATTTCTTTTTATGACAAAATGTCGCGCTTAGAATATATTCCTGGCGGCTCCACCAATATTAATGCTGGCGGCATTACACCACGACTATCCAATTGTTATCTAATGACTATGGAGGATGATATTTCTCATATTGGCAAAACAATTTCCGATGTTTTGAAATTATCTAAAGCAACTGGCGGTATTGGTTTAGCGGTTACTAAGTTGCGTGCCTCTGGCTCACCAATTTCTACTAACAATACTTTTTCTTCCGGACCAATTCCTTTTTTACATATTATTGATTCAGCTATTCGGGCTATTTCACGAGCTGGCAAGAAAATGGGTGCCCTATGTTTTTACATGGAAAATTGGCATTTAGATTTTCAGGAATTCTTAGATTTAAAACAAAATGCTGGTGACGATTATAGAAGAGCTCGTACTGCTAATATTGCCGCTTATTTATCAGATGAATTTATGAAGCGCGTCATAGCTGATGACGCTTGGTATTTATTTGACCCTAATGAAGTTAAAGATTTAATTGACGCTTATGGGGCTGATTTTTCTCAGCGTTATGATAAATATTGCGAGTTAGCTGAAGCTGGTAAAATGCGAGCTTACAAAAAAATAAAAGCTCGTGATCAGTTTAGAACTATTATTGTTTCACTGCAGGCCACCGCTCACCCATGGCTTACTTGGAAGGACCCGATTAATGTTAGGGCACTAAACAATAATACTGGCACTATTTATGGTTCAAATTTGTGTACAGAAATTACCTTACCAGCCGATGTTAATAATATTGCCGTCTGTAATATCATGTCACTTAATTTAGCTCGTCACATTACCGCTGATAAACAAATTAATTGGCCGCTAATTGAAAGCAGCGTGCGCTTAGCTATTCGCCAATTGGATAATTTAGTAGATATTAACGAACCGCCAGTACCAGAAGCTCATAATTTTGATGATAAAAATCGAGCTATTGGCTTAGGCGTGATGGGTTTAGCTGATATTTTTGAACAATGTGGTTTTGCTTATGACAGCCCTGAAGCTGCTAACTTAACTGATGAAGTCATGGAATTTATTAGCTATCACGCGATTGATACTTCGGCTGACTTAGCTCGTGAAAGAGGCTCCTATCAAAACTTTGCTGGCTCAGGCTGGTCTAAGGGGTTAGTACCGCATGACACAGTAGATATTTTAGAAACTAATCGCGGTGAACAGGTAACTGTTAGTCGCCAAGCTAAATTAAATTGGGATACGATGCGTGAGAAGGTTAAAGGTGGTATGAGAAATTCTACACTACTGGCTATTGCTCCAACTGCTAACATTGGTTTAGTGGCTGGTACTTCCACCGGTATTGATCCGCGCTTTGCTCAAATTTTTAGCCGCAACACCTTAGGTGGAAAATATTTAGAACTTAATCCTAATTTAGTTAAAGAATTAGAAGCACTTGGAATATGGGAACAAGTTCGTGAACCGCTTTTAGCCTCTTATGGTAATTTGTCGGAAATGGATAATATTCCTGAACACTTAAAAAATATTTATAAAGATTCTTTTTCTATTAAGCCTTCAGCTTTTTCTGAAGTAGCGGCTAGGGCTCAGAAATGGGTTGACCAAGCTATTTCTCGTAATATGTACTTAGACACCAGAGACACAGAAGATATTATGAAAATTTATGAAGAGTCTTGGCAAAAAGGTTTAAAGACTACTTATTATTTACATATGAAACCTCGTCATAGCGCTGAACAGAGCACGGTGAAGGTTAATAAGGGGGCAGCTCTTGGCAAACGTGGTTTTGGAGCAGCCTTAGAAATTAAAGAAGTAGAAAATATTGTGGAACCAGTTAAAGCTTGTCCGTTAGATCCACAAGAGCGTTTAAATTGTGAAAGCTGTCAATAAAATTAATATAAAATATATGATACTTGGAAAACCATTAAATGAGGATTTAAGAATTAAACCAGTGCATTATCAGTGGGCCTATGATTTATATAATCAAGCCGTGGCTAATACTTGGTTTCCTCATGAAATTTCATTAGGTGAAGATTTAGAAGATTTTAAAAAGATGAGTGATGATGAGCGTCATGCTGTGTCATTTTTAATGAGCTTTTTTAATCCCGGAGAATTAATTGTTAATCGTTCTTTAGCTTTAGGAGTTTATCCATACTTAAAAGCTCCAGAGACTCATCTTTATTTAGCTAAACAAATGTGGGAAGAGGCCAATCACTCCATGGCTTTTGAATATGTCTTAGAAACTTTTCCACTTGATCGTGATAAGGTTTTTAGTAATCATTTAGAAACCCCATCGATTAAAGCGAAGGAAGATTTTATTGTGAAGTTTGCCACTCGCATGACTGAAGATAGTTTGGACGTCACAAAAACCGAAGGGAAGAAAGAATTTGTTCGTAACTTAATTGCTTACAACGTAATCATGGAAGGCATTTGGTTCTATAGTGGCTTTATGGTGGCTTTATCTTTCCGTCAAAAACAACAGTTAAAGAATTTTGCTTCGATGATTGATTGGGTAGTGCGTGATGAAAGTTTACATTTAAAATTTGGTATTAATTTAATTCTAACTATTTTGGAAGAAAACCCTGACTTATCAACTCCAGAATTTGCTAATGAAATTAAAGAGATGGTTATTGCTGGCGTAGAAATGGAAAAAGCTTATAACAAAGATTTATTTCCACGCGGTATTTTAGGTATTAATGCTGACTATGCTAATCAATATGTAGAATATGTAGCTGATAGACGTTTAGAAGAGTTAGGTTTTCCGCCGCACTTTAACACTGAAAATCCCGCTCAGTGGATGGCGCTCGAAACTGATACTTTAGAGTTAGTTAATTTCTTTGAAGCAACTAACACTAGTTATGAAGTAGATAATAGAGCTAGTAATAAATAATAGGATAATAAAAAAGGCTTCACATTGTGCGAAGCCTTTCTAGTTTAGTTAGGATATAAAAGAGAAAAGGAAAATTTAATCTAACAGGTGAAAGAGATATTCTTTCAAGCTGCTTATTTTGTCGATTTTTTCATCTTCTTGTGTGACTGAGAACGCCTCAGTGATTTTCTTTTGTATTTTAGTTAATTCTTCTTCAGAAAAAACTTCAGATGTTTTTGCTCGCTGAATTATTTCAGCCACACTTTCACTATCTTCATTGCCGATTACTTGATGAAGTAATTCCAATGAGAACTCCATTTTGATTTTAAACTTTTCTAAACCGTTCATCATTTTGCTAAGTTTTTTTTGTGATTGATATTATTAAAGGGCGGGAAGTAAATACTAGAATACTTATTACCCTATGTCAAGAATTAGTTATTGACAATAATGCTAAAATATTTTATAATTCAAATATCGATCTTTTCTAATAAAAAACAAAAAAACTTAGCAAAATGACTTGTTCCATCGCCATTAAAAATGGGAATCTGGCTCGTTCAGTATTCTCATATTGTGAAATAGCTGGCATTAAGGTTGATATCGTGGATATTAAAAGCGAAAACTATCAAACTATTGCCAAAGAATTAGGTAAATTTTTCGATGAACCTAAAAAAAGTAACATCGAAAAAAGCCAAAGTTTTAATGAATTAATAGTAGCTGTTGGTTCACCTGATGAATTATCTAAAGCCGTGCGCTTGTATAAGTTTCATCATCCTCAATCAACTGGAGCGGCTTATCTAAGTAGCAAATGTTCCATTGCTGCTATTAAAATTCCTTTCGGCGGTCAAAATCATCGCCGTTAACAATTTTAAAATCCATCCCCACAAAGGATGGTTTTTTTATAAAAAAAGCTCCTATTGTTTAGATAGGAGCGAGGAGTAGTAGATTATTCATCTTCTTTCTTTCGGTAATTAGCCAGTAAGTCGTGAGTTCTGATAAAGGCCATTTTGCCTTGTTTCTGTAGTTGATAAAGATACCATTTTTTTTCGAGACGTCGCTCTAGTTTAAGATACCATTTAGTTTCTGGGATGTTAGCTTCACGGTAATTAGAATTTGTTTCAATAAATTCAGTTACAGCTTTTTTGAACATTTCTTTTTTATCGATTTGAAAATGATCATCCACATCTTTATCCAGTAAGCTTAAATGCGCTCTTAATTTAGAAATGAAATGACCTTCACTAGTTGTGGCCCAAAAATATTGGAATAAAGAAGGGTCGAAGGAGGTCAGTACCCAACCTAAGCCTTTGTAAATCTTAATGACATCATTAGCACATTTGTCAGTTATAGTTTCATCTTTCATGGTTTATGTTTTTAAGGTTCCGCTCTTAGTTTATTCCAAGTTACTTTTTTGTCAAATAAAAAACGCCAGTTACGATAACTGGCGTTTTTCTGTATATAGAGTGGCTTATCTTTCTAGAGTCTCACTCATTTTCTGTCCACCATCTTCAATCATAATTGATGAGCTGGTAGCTACAGTATTTTTCTTAGCACATTCTTTTAGACTGCTATCATAAGTAGTCCAAGCTGCTTTTTGAGCTGCTTTGGCTGTCTCGTTAGCTTTCTTGCTGGTTTCCTGGAAGGCTTTATTACAAACATTAATTTCTTCTTGTCTATCGCCGCTAGTTAAACTTAAAGCAGTTTTTTGACAAGTACCTCTAACTGTAATAGCAGCAGTAATATCAGCGGTTGCTTTAGTAAAAGCAGTAGCTACAGCAGTATCTTTAACATCAATGGCAGCTGAGACACAAGTAATAGTTTCAGCATTCATAGTTGGTAATTTTTTAGGAGCATCTTCTTTTCTGATGCCAAATAGTGTATTACCAATCTTAGTGATTCTTTCAAAGAATTTAATTTGTTCAGGAGAGGCAATCTTTTCTAAGCTGCTAGAAGCTGAATCTTCTAATTTAGCGTCATCTTTTTTGATGCCAAATAGTGCATTGCCGATTTTAGTAATTTTCTCAAAGAATTTGATTTGATCTGGGGAGGCAATCTTTTCTAAGCTAGTAGAAGCTTTTCTGTCTTCTACTTTTTTAATAGCTGCAGTGGCGGTAGCATTATGTTCGATACGGATACCGAATAATGACCCATCTTTCTTGATTATTTGTTTAAAATAACGAATATAATCAGGAGAAGGAATTCTTTCATATTTAGAAGTGTCGATGTTACCTCTATCTTCTTTTTTAATGTCTTCAAGATCAGTAACAGTCGTAGTTGCTACAGTGGTTACAGCTGTGGTGGTAGCTTCGTCCTCAGCTTTTACTGGCAAATTAATTGCTAGAGCAAAGATGAAAGCAAAAGCTAGCACGAGGGCAAGATTTTTTTTCATATATTTTTTGTTATTACTGCTAAAAGTAGCAGAATTAATTAGTATATTAACTATCTAATTATAGCAAAAAATAGGGAAGCAGACAATTATTACCATAAGTCTTTTTTTAATTTTTAATTAAGTAGCAATTTTCCATTTTTTGTGCTATAATTTTTTATTGATATTGTCAACATTCCCTTATCTAAAAAAGCATATTATACTGATTTTATACAAATAATTTAAATAAACTACTATGAGCTTTTTCGACAAAATTCTGGGTGATCCTAATGCTAAAATTATTAAAGCCCTACAACCAACTATTACAGAAATTAATTCTTTAGAAGAGTCAATTAAAAAATTAACTGACGAAGAATTAAAAAATAAAACTGAAGAATTAAAAGGGCGCCTAGCTAAAGGTGAGTCTTTAGACGACAT
>JBAQCS010000029.1:0-12809 GCA_049294415.1 Patescibacteria group bacterium | reverse complement strand
GCTCTACCTGTTATGGAGGGTAAGTGTGTGTTATTTAAAGAATTTGCTGGCGTAGATGCCTTTCCAATTTGCTTAGATACTCAAGATGAAGAAGAAATTATCAAAACTATTAAATATTTAGCTCCAGTTTTTGGTGGTATTAATTTAGAAGATATTTCTGCTCCACGTTGTTTTAATATTGAGGCACGTCTTAAAGCTGAACTTAATATTCCTGTGATGCATGATGATCAGCATGGTACGGCCACGGTTGTTTTAGCTGGGCTCATTAACGCTTTAAAGGTTAAGGGTTCAAATAAAGAAGAGGCTAAAATAGTTATTAATGGAGCTGGGGCGGCCGGACTAGCTATTACTAGTTTGTTATTAGATTATGGTTTTAAGGACATTATAGTTTGTGATAGCCAGGGAGCCATTTATCAGGGCAGAGAGAGTCTTAATAGCGAAAAAGAGAGAATTGCCACTCTAACCAATCTTAATCACTCACAGGGCAAATTATCGGAAGTTATTATAGGAGCTGATATTTTTATCGGCGTTTCAGTGGGCGGAGCCTTAACGGCTGAGATGGTAAAAACTATGAATGAACACCCAATTATTTTTGCTTTAGCTAATCCAACTCCGGAAATTATGCCTGATTTAGCACTAGCTGCTGGCGCTTTAGTAGTTGCCACTGGTCGCAGTGATTTTGCCAATCAGATTAATAATGTTTTAGTTTTTCCTGGTGTTTTTAGAGGAGCTTTAGATAATCACGTTTCACAAATCACAGATACAATGCTCGTTCGTGCGGCTGAAAATTTAGCTAATTTAATCAAAAATCCTACAGCTGAGTTAATCTTACCCAATCCTTTTGATAAAGAAGTGGCTAAAACAGTGGCCCAGGCTATTTATTAGTTTGAAGTTTTTCTAACGTTTTGCGTATTAATTAGAGAAAAACAATATCATGCCTAGTCTGCCTGAGTTCGACAATTTAAGCGACGAAGAGATAGTTAATTTAACCCTGAAAAATCAGGATAATTTTACTTACCTAATTAATCGTTATCAGGACAAACTCTTTAATTATATTAGACGTATTACTAATATTAGAGATGAGGATGCCCAAGATTTATTGCAAGATATATTTTTAAAAATATATTTAAATCTTAATGACTTTGATAATAGTTTAAAATTTTCTTCTTGGGTGTATGCTATTTCACGTAATCAAGTAATTAGTAATCATCGTAAGTTACAAGTTAGAGTTGAGGGGCATAGCGTGCCATTAGAAGACGATAGTGCTAAAAAAATAATTTCTGGTTTTAATATTGAAAAAGAAATAGATAGCAACTATTTGAAGAATAATGTTTTTAAAGTCTTAGATGCTTTGGATGAAAAATATCGTGATATTTTAATTTTAAAGTTTATTGAAGAAAAAAATTATCAAGAAATTTCTGATATTATAAAGAAGCCAGTTGGTACGGTAGGCTCAATGATGAATAAAGCTAAAAAAATGTTTAAAGATGAATTATCACGGCAAGATTTAAAGATATGAATATATTAGATCACAATAAATTTGGAGAAAGTATTCTTCAAAAAATAAAAGCAGATAATATCGCCCCTAAGCCAAAATGGGTTTTTCGTCTCAAGGATTCTTTGGTGTGGATTTTAGGAATCTTATCTCTATTATTAGGAGCTATTGCCACCTCGCTAGTAGTTTATTTTTCTGAAAATGAAAGTTTACATACTTATAGACGGGCTGGAGGAGGATTAATTAAATCTTTATTAATGGTTATTCCAGTCTTTTGGTTAGTTTGTTTATTGCTTTTTGGTATTTCAGTTTATTATTATATAAGACACACCAAAAAAGGTTACAAATATTCTAATTGGCAAATATTTTTAATGATTTCTGTTTTTACAGTTTTTATTGCCGCTATGTTTAGCGTTTCCAGATTAAATGAAAAAATCGAAGAAGTAGTTAGTCGCCGAGCTCCTTATTATGACACTTTTATTAATCCTAATTTAAATTTCTGGTCTAATCCTGAAGAAGGAAGACTGAGCGGTTTGATTATCGAAAAAATTGATGATAATCACTACTTGTTGGTTAATAAGTCGCAGGAAGCTTGGACTGTTGTGAGGACTATTAAAATTTCAGATAATGATTTGCAATTAGACAGACCTGTTCGCTTAATAGGTAGTAAAACTGGTGACAGAGAATTTATTATTAAGGAAGTTTTACCAATGGGTCCAGGTCGTGGTTTTTTAAGAAGACCTGGCGGGCCAATTCCTGATTGCGAACACAATAAAAATAAAGCTTGTCAGTTACCGCCACCTCCGCCACTAGAAATGTTTCAAGAATAATTTTAAAGCCCCCTTTTTCTAGGGGGCTTTTTTGAAGAAATAAAAATTTTAGACGTATTACTTAACAGACGCGCATGATAATAAGTTAGAGGCCTCTAACTAAAAGTTTAATAAATTAAATTTACAAATATGAAAAAGACTTATATTGCGTTAGGCGCCTTAGCCCTAACTATCATTACCACGGTTGGTTTAGCATCTACTACTATGGCGGCTGGTCGAAATAGTAATTCAGTTAACGCTAATGCTAATGGCAAGGCTCATTCAGAGCTTAATGAAACTACTAGGGAAGCGCGTAGAGCTGAAATGGAGACCAAGAGAACAGCTGTGGAGGCAGCTATCAAGGCTAATGATTATAATGCTTGGGTAGCAGCTGTTGGCACTAGTTCACCAATGGCGCAAAAGATAACTGCTGCTAATTTCTCTCGTTTTGTAGAAGCTCATAATCTTCAAACACAAGCTAGAGCTATTATGACTGAGTTAGGATTAGAAAATGGTGAAGGTCGCGGCATGGGCATGGGGATGGGTTTTCATCAAGGACTAGAGAAATAACCACTCCATATTTAATATATAAAAGATAGGTCTGTCATGAGTATTTGACAGACCTTCTTTTTTGTCTTAGACTTTTTTCATACTTCGAGTTGAGGTATGTAAAAAAGGAGGTATCAATGGAACTTAAAGAATTAAACGACGACGAGTTGATCTCCCTCTTAGATGATGGAAAAACATCTCAAGAGGAAGTTTTAACGAATTTGCTGAACAGGGACTTAGCAAAAGACAACCTGCTGTATTTAATTGAGTCTTGGCCTCGAGTTCGAAGATGGGCTTGGACAAAGTACCTAAACAAAGGTGCGAGTAAATTTGAACTGCGCTATATCATGAAGAATGTTTCATCTTTAAGCGTTGAAGCTACCGTTATCCTTTGTTCTCGCAATCTTGACGAGGCAGACTTACGCGATATTGTGCAATATTCAGAAAATAACGTTATTGAAGCACAGGAACGCTTAAGAGACCTTTTGGATAAAAAGCCAAAAATCAAAGTCGAGGTACTTGAAACCTCAAACTAAACCAAAAATCAAAAAAAAATTTGAAAACGCTTGCACAACGCAGGCGTTTTTCTTTTGATGAAGAAAATTTAATAGTTTGCGTATTATAATTTGTAAGTATTAAATTATAATTTAAAATCTATGGAAGACGACAAAAAGAGTTGCTGCGGCCTACATAAGGTTGGCAAGATTGGTAGAGCCGTTATTTTGAGTTGTGGTGTTTTAGCTCTTTTAGCTATTGGCTTTAGTTGGGGTGTGAGTTTTAACAATGAAAGAGGAGTCGGTAATTTTAATAATGAAAAATATCATCGCTTTGATGGTGATCGTAATATTCGCGGAGGTGATGGTTGTCAGATGCAAAAGGCTAGCGGAGGATGCAATCAACAGGAAACAGACGGTGGTTGCCCAATGCAAAAACAAGCAGGGGGTTGTGGCGCTGAAGGAGGAGGATTACCTCAAGGAGGTGGCTGCAACATGGAAAGACAGTTTGATAATAATGTTCAATTTATAAGTACTACCACTGATACAATTTTAAAATAAGATATTTAAAAACACTCCAAATTAAATTTTGGGGTGTTTTTTTATTGTGGTATAATAATTTTATATGACAATAAAAAAATCTTTAAAAGTAGGCATGGGCTTTGGTTTAAGTTCAGCGACTATTACAACTTTAGGAATGATTGTTGGTATGTATTCTAGTACCAATTCAGTGTTAGCAGTAATTGGTGGTATTTTGACTATTGCTGTCGCTGATTCTTTTTCAGATGCTTTAGGTATTCACATAGCTAAAGAATCGGAAGGTAATTTTACTACTATGGAAGTGTGGCAAGCTACCATGAGTACTTTTTTCTTTAAATTTATTTTCGCTAGCTCTTTCTTATTGCCAGTTGTTGTATTACCAATTAAACAAGCAGTAATCGCTGCTTTAATATGGGGTGTGTGTATTTTAATCGGCATTAGTTACATAATCGCTAGAGATACTAAACAAAAAGCACGTAATGTAATTTCTGAACATTTATCCATTGCTATGGCGGTTATGGTTATTACTTATTATTTAGGGACTTGGATTGCTAAAACTTTTAATTAAAGACATGTTTTATTTTTTAACCTTTCCCGGTGTAATTATTCATGAGTGGTCTCATAAGACTTTTTGTCATTTGTTTGGCTTAAGAGTTTTAAAAGTTGTCTATTTTAAATTTGGTAATCCTGGTGGTTATGTTATTCATGAGGCTCCTCGTAAATACTTACAGTCATTAGGAGTAGCGATTGGTCCAATTATTTTTAATTCTATAATTAGTGTGGCCTTAGCTTATTCCGTGTATTTGTTGCATTCTAATTCTTGGCGGTTAGCCTTTTTATGGTTATCGTTTTCGATTGCTGCCCATGCTTTTCCTAGTGATCAAGATTTAAAGGGTGCCTCTTCCGATGGTGTGTCAGCTTTAAAAACCGGAGTTAGTTTGTGGCCAATTATCGCTTTTCCTTTTATTGGACTGATGTATTTAGCTGACCATTTAGGATTAACTTTTAGAATTGTTTTTGCTATTTTACTCGTAATAGCCGGTCTAGTTTGGTCAGGCCTTTTAGTGCTATAATGAGTGTATAACTATATGAAAAAAATATTATTATTAGTACCAGCCTTAATGCTGGTTGCTGCTTGCTCGTCACCTTTGAAAAGGGAATCAGTAGCTGTTCAAATGCCGATTATTAATGAACCAGCAGTTTGTGCTGTTGGCACCACTACTCGTGAATTATTGCCACCGATTAGTCAGGAAGAAAAAAGCAAAACTTTCACTTATGAGGATGAAGAGTTGGGTGTTAAATTAAAATATCCAGGTTCATGTTATTTTAATAAAGGTATTTTCCAGTGTTCCAGTTTTACTATGAGTATTTGGCCAACTGAAGAGCCGATTAAAAATATAACTAATCCAGAAATTACTTTTAAAGATGGAGAAACACAAATAGTCTATTCTTTTAATAAAAATAATAAGACTTACCAGCTCCTAGCTTGGTATGATGGTCAAAATAAAATAGAGATAGATGCTGCGATTGATAAGATTGCTAAAACATTTACTTTCACTAGATAACAAAACATTTTAATTAAACTAAAAAGACCGTCGAAAGACGGTTTTTTAGTAACTAAAATTTGAAAAAAATTAATTAAACGTAGCGCAAATAGCGTAAGCCTGTATTGAGGAATTACCGGTTACGGTTGCATTTACGGTCCAAGTATTCTCGCTAGATGGCCAATTATTAATGGGGGATACATTGTTATTACCAGTTGTTGTATATCCGCCACCCATAACTTTTTTACCACTAGGACATTGGGCTATGGAGTTACCTTCAGTTGAATTGTTACCATTAACTCTTTCCCAACCACTAACCCCAATTTCTCCTTGATCACCTTTTTCACCCTGAGGACCAGTTGCTCCCGTTTCTCCTGGAGCGCCTGTGGCTCCAGTGACTCCAGTCGGGCCGATTGGGCCCTGAGGACCAGTTAAGCCGATTGGCCCTTGAGGACCAGTTGCACCTGTTTCTCCTTGAGGACCAGCGACACCAGCTGGACCAATTGGACCAACGGGGCCCTGAGGACCAATAGAACCAGTTAAACCAATGGGGCCTTGAGGGCCACCGTTAGGATTAATAGTTATTAGATTATCATGTTTTTTACAGGCACTACGCATAACCTCATCTCCTATTATATAAACATTACCATTCTTTTTAACGCAAATATCTATATTTGGAGTAGTGGCTTTAGCAAAGTTAGTAAATAACAAGATGCCGGCCGAGAGAAATAAAACACCAAAAGTCCCTAGTAAAAGCTTATCATTAATTCTTAAAATCATATGTTTAATAATTAATCAATCTTTTTTAGCTCGACCTTTGTTGTATTTGAAAATGTAATTATTTTTTTAGGAGGTCTCTTATTTCAGCGAGAAGTTCTTGATCTTTGGTTGGCTTAACTTCTTTAACTACTTCTGGTTCAGCTTCAGCTTTAATTAGCTGAGCTTTTAATTTAGCTAGCAATTTAACCATTAAGAAAATAGTAGCGGCTATAATTAAGAAATCAATAATATTTTGTATAAATAGACCCAGGTTCATAACTAGGGCTGTTTTTTCAGCAACAGCTGGTCTTAAAGTTATTTGCCAATCAGCAAAAGTATTGCCGCCAATTAATAAACTGATAAGGGGCATAATAACATCTGCTACTAGTGAGGAAACAATTTTACCAAAAGCACCACCAATGATAACCGCTGTGGCTAATTCAATGGCATTGCCTTTCACGGCGAACTCTTTAAATTCTTTAATAATTTTTTTCATATATTTTTATCATTCTTTAATATTATAACAAGAATACGGTAAAAAGGAAGTTGTTGTAACTTCCTTTTTAAAAAATTAATTAGTTGCTGTTTTTGGCTGTCTCCAGATAAAAAAGATAACCCCAATTATTAAAAACAGGCCAGAAAATAACCAAGTGAGCCGAATAGATAAAGAGTTTGCTAGTAATCCGCTAACTACTAATCCAATTGTAGCCCCCGCTTTATCAAACATGGAGTCCAAAGAAGATAGGGTTGCCCGTTTATCTGATACAAAGTAATCATTGATATAGCTTTTTCTCAGTGGTTTAAGCATGCCCCTGGTTACTTCATGAAGTAAAAAAGTGCTAGTAACTAAATATAAATTAGTTAAACGGGAACAGGTAATAATAATTATGGCTGTTATTAACTGAGGAATAATCATGGCTAATATTCTATTTTTTATTATTTTATGAATATAAGCGGATAACATTCCTCCTGACACAATGAACACAGCAATAGCCGCGAAGAGAAAACCTAACTGTAATGAAGTGAAATGGTAATCAGTTTGAAATAATACTGACCACTGCATATTAATTCCTTGAAAAGATAAGGTTACTAGAGTTCCAAAGCTCATAATATATAATAATTTCTTTTCATTAATACCTAGACTCCAGGCACCTTTAATGTTTTGTAAAATACTTCCTGAACAATCCCTTTGCATTTGATGAGCATAATTTTCTTTAATAAAAAATAAAGTAAATAATCCAGTTAAAAACATAGCCATTGCTGATCCTATCCAAGCTAATCCTAACTCAATACCACCTAAAAATGAGCCCATGGTGCAACCCACAATAACACCAAAATTGTTAATAAACATCTCTTTACGGAAAATCTTTTCTTTTAAGTGATATTCATTTCTAATTTTTAAAGAATCAACTAACCAAGCATCAGTTGCTCCGGACGCGAAAGTGTGTCCAATAGCACCTATTGATTCAGCTAGAATAAATGTTAACAGTGAGCCAGAAAAATAATAAGTTATAGAACTAATAATTACTAACAAACAGCTGACTATTAAGCTGTTATGCCTGCCAAAACGATCAGCAAAACCTCCAGTTGGCATTTCTGCTAAGAAGTTAACAATCATAAAAGAGGCGTTAATTAGATTTACTTGGAACAAATTCATACCCTTAGATAAAAGAAAGGGGGTGTAGATTGCAAAGGAAAAGCTAATTGCAAAAGAGAAGAGGCCATTAAATACTAAGTATTTAGCCACAATTGGGTTAATGATTAATTTTTTCATGATTTTTTTAAGTTTTTAAGGTACAGTGAATAATCAATATATAGAAAAATCCCTCGGTTCTGTCGTGAGCCGAGGGATTTTAGCCATTTAACAACATTTTGTTTTTACCTGGGATTCCGTCCAGGATTATGTGAATCTGTAACAAGTTGTTGATAGTTATCATTAGCTAAAACCCAGTCGGCGCGATAATCGCTGACAACACCCCACGCAAATAAGCCATTAGTCATGACTTTTAGGTGAGAGCATTGTGGTTGTAAGCTTTTGATCTTTTTCATATATATTTTTTACCTATAATAATACGTAAAAATTAATATTTTGTTACAGTAATAAGGTCTTGGCTTTATTAACTTAAATTGATATAATTTAAGTATCTTCACATTAATAAGAAAGGAGAACAAAATGTTGACTCACCCAGGTGAATATGATGATTTTGGCGATGCCAAATTGGCTCGCTGGGTATCTCCCGAAGATTTTGACAAAATTCAAAAAGCACGAAGTGAGGCTTCTCAGGAAATTGTTAATTTCTTTGTATCTCTTTTTAGCAGAATCTTCAAAAGGAGGACTGCGTAACGTTAGGTCTGTTATTTTTTAAAAAAGCTGCCATCACGGTAGCTTTTTTCCTCGATATGTTAAACATTACAATTATTGCCATCGGTAAGGTTAAGGAAGTATATTGGAGAGAGGCTATTTTGGAATATCAAAAAAGACTTCAACCATATGCTCGTCTTAAAATAGAAGAATTAAAGGCTGAACCATTTTCTGAGTCAACTAAAGGAAAAGCTAAAAAGACTGAGTCTGATAATATTCAATTATATTTAGATAAAAAAAAGACTGCTGAAATATATCTCTTGTCTGAGCACGGAGAATTATTTGACTCGCCAGCTTTTGCTAAGAAGATGGAGAGTAATCAAGAAATAGTTTTAGTCATAGCTGGCACTCAGGGTTTTGCCAAAGACTTAGTAAATAAATATCCAAAAATATCACTATCTCCATTAACTTTTCCTCATGAATTAGCCAGAGTAGTATTGCTTGAACAATTATATAGAGCAGCTACTATCATTAATAAGAAGGATTATCATTACTAAAGAAAAAAGCCTTCTTTTATAGAAGGCTTTTTGTATGGGGTTAGAGGGTTGGAGCTTGGCTGACTACATCTCGAATTAAAGTTAAAACTTTAAGCAAGATTTCGGTCATCAAGTCGCCAATCTCTCTGGGAAGAGCAATTTTCACGATTACGAGCACTAAGACAAAACCTAGAATTTCCTTAAACATATTGTTATTTGTTTAAAGAAGGGAAACCCGGGTGACCACTCCCGAATCGTGAAAGTCTTATGACTATCGCCCTTCCAGAAATTGATTGGCTAAATAAAGCTAAGCAATTTCCGGAAGGTATAATTGTTAAAGTTACTTCATGTAGTATACGTAATTAAATTTTAAATGTTACACCTATGTCTAGAATCGACGAACTAAAAAAGCGAACAAAAAAGTTGTACAGCACGGAGCGAGCTGAGCACTCTAAATACTTTTTTAAGACTGGCCCTGGTCAGTATGGAGAAGGAGATGTGTTTTGGGGTTTGAGTGTGCCAGAAATGCGCCAAATCGCTAAGGAATATGTAGATTTAGAATTAAAAGAATTAGAATCTTTAATAGCTGATAAAGTGCATGAGTTAAGATTAATAGGTTTAACTATCTTAGTAGAGAAGTATCAAAAAGCTAAAAATGATCTAGAGCGCCAGAAATTTTATAAGTTTTATCTTAAAAATAGAGCCGGTATTAATAATTGGGACTTAGTTGATTTATCAGTTTATAAGCTGATGGGTGATTATTTGGTACGTTTTCCTGAAGAAAGAGCTATTTTGGACAAGCTGATTAAATCTAAAAATATTTGGGACAGACGTTTAGCTATGGTTTCTACTATGGCTTATATTAGAAACGGCGAGAGTGATATTGTAGCTTACTTAGCTGAAAAGTTATTAAATGATAGCGAGGATTTAATGCATAAGGCTAGTGGCTGGATGCTTCGAGAGCTAGGAAAGCGTCAAAAAGATAAATTATTAGGGTTTTTAGATACTCATGGTGTAAAAATGCCTAGAACTATGTTGCGTTATGCTATCGAGAAATTATCTGAAGCAGAGCGTCGCCATTATTTAACTAGTACTAAATTTTAGGGTCTTGATAAAATCGATATAAGGGTTTAGGATGGAAATATAAATAGAACGTTAACAAAATTTATTAGTATAAACTAAAAACGGAGGACAAAATGGCAAACAAAAGGAATGCTCATGTTAATGCTAGGCCAAGAGCTAAGTCAAGTGTTAAGTCAACTGAGCCTATTGAGGAGAAAGAAGGTAACGTAATTATGTTTGATACTAACGTTATCATCAATGACCAGGATTGCATCAGTGAATTTCTTAAGCAATCTGGTAACGTAGTGGTAGTCCCGAGAATGGTAATATTGGAACTTGATAAACTTAAAAATCCCAAGTCAGAAATCAAGTCAGAAGCCAGGATGGCCACAAAAATTATTTATGATTTTCGTAAAACAAAAAGCAATAGAGTGTTTATTTCTTGGAAACAAAATTTTAAATCATTAGATTTAGATAGAAATGTGCCAGATTATAACATCATTGCTGCCTTTAATTACGCTTTAACTGATAAAAAATTTATTGGCTACAAGAAGTTTAAACTAATTACTGATGACACTGCCATGTTGCTTATTGCTAGCGAGTTATTTGCAGGCAATAGTAAGGTTGAGGTATCACCTTATAATCACATTCGAGTTAAAGTTAAAAAAGAGCCTAAAAAACTCAAAACTATAATTCTAAAAGAAAGCGATTATGAAGTAGTTGGTTCTACTATTAAAGCCGATCGGTTTAAGCGAATTAAAGAGAATGGTGCCGTTCTGGTGAAATATGACAATACTCCAGAGTTTATGGCTATTCGCAAAGGCAAATATTTAGTGCCAGCCGATGTCAACACATCGGTTTGCGCTATTAAATCAATGCCTCACCCTAAGCTTGGTATTAATTGGAAACAAGCCCAATTTATATCTCACTTAATAGATCCAGCCATTACCATGGTTTTTGTTTCTGGTATCGCTGGTACTGGTAAAACATTATTGGCTTTAGCGGCCGCTCTTCATCAGAGAGGTAAATATGGTCAAATTATTTTAACTAGACCAGCCGTTCCTTTGGATAATGAAGATAACCTCGGTTTTTTACCAGGCGACCTTAATGCTAAAATGGCCGAATATATTGTGCCATTTGTGCAAGACCTTGAAGTTATTATTGAAGCTAACGATAAGAATCCAAGTTTCTTTATGAGAAAGAATAAAGCTTATACCACTAATCTTTTATTGGCTGAGCTTCGAAAGGATCCTTTTGCTTTTCTAAGTAATTTAAACATCAAGGTTAATGCGGTTCAGCATTATCGTGGTCGAACTTACCACAATTCTTTTATAATTGTGGATGAGGCTCAAAATTTGACCCATTCTCAGGTTAAAGCAATCTTAACTAGGGCTGGTAAAAATTGTAAAATTGTTCTCACTGGTGACCTGGAACAAATTGACAAGAAGTTTCTTAATTCAGAAAACTCTGGATTAGCTAATGCCATTGTTAAGTTGGGAGGACAACCGCTAGTGGGAGTAACTATGCTGCATCAAACTGTTCGGTCGGAAACCGCCGAATTAGCCGAAAAGCTTCTTTAGCACTTAAAGTGCCTCTTAAAATAGAAAAGCGAGTTCATAAGACTCGCTTTTTTTTATTGTTTAGTATGATATAATTATTTTACTTAAATTAATTTAAAAAATATATGGAACAAGTTCATAATCATAAGGCTAAAGTCGCTATCATTATTATAGCTATTTTGGCGGCTACGGGAGTAGCAGTAGTTTCTATTTTGCGTGATAGAATTGTTAATCAACAATTTCGTCAGGTAACAGTAACAGGGCAAGGTCGTGTAGCTTATCAACCAGATATTGCCATTTTAAACTTGGGAGTACAAATTGATAAAGCTACTACTTCCGAAGAAGCACTAAATAAGTTAAATGAAAAAATAACTAAAATTGTAGCTGCCGTTAAGACTGAGAATATTCCCGATAGCGATATAACCACTTTAAATTATTCTCTTTATCCTCAATATGATTATAAAGATAATATTTCTCAAGTAACTGGTTATAATGCCAATCAACAAGTGACTGTTAAAATTGCAGGTTATGACCAAGACAAAGATCATTTAAATCGGGTTATTAGCGCTGCAGCTAAGGCCGGAGTCAATCAAGTAAACAGTTTAATGTTTGATTATTCTAAGATGAATGATTTAAAACAGATGGCTAGACTTAAAGCCATTTCCGATGCTCGTGAAAAGGGAATTTATATGGCTAGTGCTGCTGGAGTAGAGCTTAAAGATATTGCTGGTTGGTATGAAAATATGATGGTAAATCCTAATACTTATAATTCTTATAACCAAGGTGGCGGAGGAATGGGTGGTGGTGGTTATATTTCGCCTCAAACTCCAGTTGGCTCTCAAGAAATGGTAATGGAAGTTAGTTTAACCTACAACTTAAAATAAAAAGAAAAAAACCGGTGAATTACTCATCGGTTTCTTTTTAAGAGGTTAATTTCTTAGCGAGATATTTTTACTAAATTATTAGCAGTCTCTCTAAGTTGCTGGGCAATTAATGGTTTCATGAAAAAAGCGTCACAATAATCTTCAAAATTTTTCCTTTCGATAATAGATGCTGTTATCATTATGATTTTACAGTTACTATCAATTATTTGTAATTGCTTTGAAATTTCAAAACCATCAATGTGTGGCATCCGACAATCCAAGATAACTATATCGGGT
>JBAQCS010000028.1:0-6485 GCA_049294415.1 Patescibacteria group bacterium | reverse complement strand
AAAGTAGAGTGTGCTAAACATAACGCCGCAGTTTATGGTGTTAGTAATAAAGTAGAATTTAGAGTCGGAGACGCTAATGATAATATTGATGTTAAGGTTGATGCTTTTTTTCTTGATCCGGCCCGTGATCGTGATGGTAAAACTAAAACACGTTCACTGCTTAACTCTTCTCCTAACCTATTAGAGATTTTACCTAAGTTATTTCAGGTTACGAGTAATGTAGCTGTTAAAATTTCACCAGCCTTTGACTATGAGGAGTTAGATTTGTTGCCAGAACAGCCTGAGGTGGAAATAATTTCCGAAGATAATAATTGTAAAGTAGCGATGTTATGGTTTGGCGACTTTAAAAAGACCAAACGCTTAGCTACTTGTTTTTATAAGGATGAAGTTTACTCTATTGCTGGTGATGGCCAAGAAAAAGCAGCTGTTAGCAGTTTAAAAAAATATTTATATGAACCGAATAAGGCTATTAGTAAGGCTCATTTGATTAATCAATTAGCCAATCAATTTAATTTAACTAAAATTGATTTTAATTCCTCTTATTTAACCTCAGACGATTTAGTAACAGATAATTTTTTAGGAGCTATGCGTCGTTTTAAGGTTATTGATGCTGGCGAATTCTCCGTTAAAAAATTACAAAAAGTTTTGAAAACTAAAAAAATAAATCAGACCGAAATAGTTGTTAAGAATTTGAAAATAACCTCTGATGACTTAAGAGGTAGATTAAAACTTAAAGAGGGTGGTCCATATTTAGTTATTATTTTAAGTTTACTTGAAAAAAAGACTTATATTTTGGTAGAAAAAGTAGATTAATAACTGTATTAAGCTTGCTCCGGTTAAGGTGATCTTTTTGTTTAAGAGATAGTTGACGCCCAGGACTCAAAGCGGTATCATATAGTTATAAGTTACCTAGGGGGTAGGTAATATAAAGAGCTTATGAAAAAATATTTTGTCAGATTAATAGCTACCTTACTGTTCTTCGCTGTTTTGCCGATGATCGGTAGTTTTTGTTTGGCTGATTTTTCATTTTTAATAGCTCATGCTAACACCGCTCCAGTGGCTCATGACAAAGCCATAGCCTATGATATTTGTAGCCAAGAACAAGCTAATATTTTTAATTTAGCTTCCACTTATAATGATGGTGTAGATATTTCTAATCATAATGCTATTTTGCCTTGTTGCGAAGATAGCAATTCACCAGTTGTTATTTCTCAAAAACAATTTGATAAAATTGGTAAATTTATTCCAATTATATTTTTTACAGATAAACCCTTAGCCCAATTAGTTTTTAAAAAAATAGCTTATTCTTCGATTATCAGTTCTCCTCCAGAATTGTCTTCGATTAGAGCCACTATACTTCGTATCTAAGATTATTATTAAATTACTCAAGAGCTTATAGTTCTCGAGCAACTTTTATTAATAATAATTTTATTTATGTCTCATAATAAATACTTGAGTTTGCCTATTAAAGGCATGCATTGTCGGTCGTGTGAATTACTTATTGAGGAAAAATTAAAATACCTTCCTCATGTTAAAGGTGTGGAAGTTAGTTATAAAACAGGGGAAGCTATTATCTATCATGATGCTGCCCCTGACATGAAGCTCGTTACTGAAGCTTTGTCTGAGGCTGGTTATACTATTGGTCGTGATGATAAGTTACCATTTTTAAGTCGTGATAAAAAAGAATATGTTAGTTTAGGTATAGCTTTTTTATTTTTAATGATGGCCTATTTAGTTTTAAAGGGTTTAGGCTTAACCAATATTAATTTAAATCCAGACCTTAGTAATCCTAGCTGGGGTTTAATAATTTTAATTGGTGTAGTAGCTGGTTTTTCTACTTGTATGGCGCTAGTTGGCGGATTATCTTTAGGGCTATCTACTAAATTTATAGAAAGGCACCCAACTGCTACGGCAACTGAAAAATTTAGACCACATCTTTTTTTCGTAGCTGGTAGAATTTTATCTTATGCTTTTTTGGGCGGAGTCCTGGGATTGCTAGGTACTGTTTTTCAGTTTTCAGCTCTAGCTAATAGTATCTTAACTATTTTAGTAGGAGCCGTGATGTTGCTAATGGGCTTACAGCTTATTAATGTTTTTCCTCGACTTAATAAATTCAAATTATCTCTGCCAACAAGTATTAGCAGGTTTTTAGGAATAAGCGGGAAGAGCAAAGAATATAGCCACAAACACGCTGCCGCTATGGGTGCTTTAACTTTCTTTTTACCTTGTGGCTTTACTCAAGCTATGCAGCTTTATGCAGTGAGCACTGGTAGTTTTTGGTCGGGCGCCCTAGTAATGGGTTTATTTGCCCTAGGAACAGCCCCAGGACTTCTAAGTATTGGTGGTTTAACTTCTTTGGTGCGTGGTAATTTTAAAGAAAGATTTTTTAAGGTAGCTGGACTAGCTATTATTTTCTTTGCTTTATTTAATCTAAATAATGGCTATACACTAGCTAGTTTGAGCGTCGGTAGTTTTGGTGGTAGTGATACTACTAAAACCAAAGTAGTTAAAGATCCTAACGTCACTATGGAAGACGGAGTACAAGTAGTTAGAATGATAGAGGGTAATAATGGTTATTCGCCTAATAAATTTTCTATTAAAAAAGGCGTGCCTGTTAAATGGATAATTGACGCTCAAGCACCATATTCTTGCGCTAGTTCAATAATGATTCCTCAATTAAATATCAAAAGAACTTTGAAATCTGGAGAAAATATTATTGAATTTACTCCTGAAAAAGCTGGCAAATTACCATTTTCTTGTTCAATGGGTATGTATACTGGAGCCTTTAATGTTTATGAGGGTGATGGTCCAAGTGCTGCTGATTTAGCCGCTCCAGCCCCAGCTCGTAGCGGTGGTAGTTGTGGTGCTAGTAAACCAGCGGCTAGTGGTGGAGGGTCTTGCGGAGGAGGAAGTGCTAGTGCTGCTAGCGGTGGTGGGTCATGTGGCGGTAGTGGTGGTTGTAGTTGTGGTGGTGGAGCCAAAATTCAGAAAGATGCTGTTACCACTTCAGCAACTGAAGCCGCGGGTGTACAATTAATAAAGACAACTTATACGGCTACCACTGATATTTCACCTAATAATTTTACAGTTAAAGTTAATAAGCCTGTTCGTTTAGAAATTTATGCTAAAGAAGATGGGACTGGTTGTATGAATTATATTCAAATCCAAGATTTATATGAAGACCCGCAATTACTAGAAGCTAAACAAACTGTCATTATGGAATTTACTCCAACCGAAATTGGCTCCTATCCTATTACTTGCGGCATGGGCATGAAGCGTGGAACTATTAATGTGCAATAAAAAATTAACAAGAATTATATGAATAAAATTGAATTTAATTTAGAGGGATTGACTTGTGAATCTTGTGTTAAATTAGTGACCAGTCATTTTATGGATGTGGTGGGAGTAAAAAGTGTAGATATCGATTTAGCTTCTGGTCAAGCTAAAGTTTTAAGTGAGACGAATGTTAGTTTGGATGATCTAGTTAAAAGTTTAGAAGGTACCCATTATAAAATAGTAAAATAATATATGTTAAAAAAAATATTACTCAAAGTAGACGGCATGCATTGTTCTTCTTGCGAGGCTTTGACTAAAGAAGAGTTGGGCGAGCTGTCTGGTGTTAGCGAAGTAGTAGTTGATTCCAAAACTGGTTCAGCGGAAATGGTTTTAGATGAAACAAAAAATAGCACCAAGGACGTGGTGGCCGCTATTGTAAAAGCTGGTTATCAGGCTGAAGTCACCAAAGAAACGGCTTTAGAAGATAAGTCAGCGGAAGTAATTGTTTCTAGTCGTAAAGCCAAAAGTACTGAGCCATTAAAAGTTAAATTAGAAACCAAGACAGCGGCTGAGGGCAAAGTTTTAGAAGATAATAATGGTAAGGCTTATTTTGAAGGTACTATTAATAATAATAAATCAGCTGAATTTACTATCCCAGATAACCATCCAGAACTGGAAAAATTAATTGGACAACTGGGCAAAACAACTTCCATTAATCATTTATTTGAATTGGTGTCTGGTAATAATAATCAGGTTGCGGCCGTAAAAAATATTGATAGCAGTAAGCCCGAAGTAGTAGGTAGTAATCCTAATTCTAGAGTGAACCTATCTTTATTTGGTATGCATTGTTCTTCTTGCGCCAATATTATTGAACGCTCTTTAAAAAAAGTGCCAGGAGTTAAACAAGCTAGTGTTAATTTTGCCGCTGAAAAAGCTAATATTATTTTTGATGAAGCTCAAGTAAAAATGCCAGCCTTAATTGAGGCTGTCTCTAAAGCAGGTTACAAGGCTGAAATGGTTGATCCTAAGGATAAGGAATATGAACATCATAAACATGAACAAGAAACCAAAGGGTATGCTAGAAAATTTTGGTTTAGTTTTACTTTAAGCTTACCAATGCTTTATTTCATGCTGCTCGATTTCTTTGCTATTCCTGGCAAAGCAGAAGTGTTGCCTTGGGTGGGTATTATTTCTTTGATACTAACTATTCCCATTCAATTTATAGTCGGTGCTGGATTTTATAAGGGGATGTGGTCATCACTGAAGATGAAGACCTTTAATATGGATAGTCTAATTGCCATTGGTACTTCTACAGCTTTCTTATATAGTTTAGTTAATTTTATTAATTATTTTATTAAGAATAATACGGTTATTGGAATTGGCGGTAAAGTGCCGGATTTATATTTTGAAACGGCCGCTTATCTTATTACTTTTGTAGTTTTAGGAAAGTGGCTAGAAATAAAAACTAAGAGTAAGACAGGTGATGCCATTAAAAAATTAATGGGACTTCAAGCTAAAACAGCTAGAGTGATTAGAAATGGCGTCACACTTGATATAGCTATTGATGAGGTAGTTCATGGTGATATTATTTTAGTTCGACCTGGTGAAAAAATACCAGTCGATGGAAAAATCACTAAAGGACTATCGGCAATTGATGAATCAATGATTACTGGCGAGAGTTTACCAGTTGAAAAAAATATTGGTGATAATGTTATTGGTAGTACGGTCAATAAAACTGGTAGCTTTGAATTTGAAGCCACTAGAATTGGTAGTGAAACAGCTCTAGCTCAAATCATTCGTTTGATAGAAGATGCTCAAGGCTCCAAAGCTCCTATTCAAGGTTTTGCTGATCGCATTTCAGCAGTCTTTGTACCAGTAGTTATTGGTTTAGCTATTATTACTTTCTTAGTTTGGTATTTCTTTTTAGGAGCTACACTATCATTTGCTCTAATGGCCTTTACGGCTGTGATTGTAATTGCTTGCCCTTGTGCTTTAGGACTAGCCACTCCAACATCACTGATGGTCGGAACTGGTCGTGGGGCTGAAAATGGTATTTTAATTAAAGGCGGAGAACCGCTAGAAGCCGCCTGTCACATTAACGCTGTTATTTTTGATAAGACAGGAACGTTAACTAAAGGTAAGCCAGAGGTCACTGACATAATTCAATTTGCTAGTACAGACGAAGATGAAATTTTGGCTATTTCAGCTAGCCTAGAAAAACAATCAGAACATCCACTAGCTGAAGCTATTTATTCTTATGCTAACGCGGAATCTGTGTCCTTAGAAAGTGTAACTAATTTTTCAGCTATTCCTGGACACGGCGTTAAAGGTACTATTAATAATGTAGAATATTTCTTTGGTAATCGCAGATTGATGACTGAAATTTTATTTCACGATGTTAGTAAAATTAATCGTAAGTTAACTAAGTTAGAAGAACAGGGGAAGACGGCTATGATTTTAGCTACTACCGAAGAAATTTTAGGAGCTATAGCTGTAGCAGATACCGTTAAACCAACTTCAGCTGAAGCAGTTGCTAAGTTGAAGAAGTTGGGTATTGCCGTTTATATGATAACTGGTGATAATGAACGAACTGCTAAGGCTATTGCGGCTCAAGTGGGGATTGATAATGTGTTGTCAGAAGTTTTACCAGTTGATAAAGCCAACGAGGTTAAAAAATTACAACAAAATAATTATAAAGTAGCGATGGTAGGTGATGGTATTAATGATGCACCAGCACTCGCTCAAGCTGATTTAGGAATTGCGATGGGCTCAGGCACTGATGTAGCGATGGAAGCAGGCGGCATTGTGATTATGAAAAATGATTTAAATGACGTGGTAACTGCCTTTGAGTTATCTCGTGAAACTATGAATAAGATTAAGCAGAATATGTTTTTTGCTTTATTCTATAATGTCATCGGTATTCCAATTGCAGCCCGCGTCTTTATGGGTTTTGGTTTAGTTCTAAAACCAGAATTAGCTGGACTCGCCATGGCCATGAGTTCAATTTCCGTAGTTGGTAATTCATTATTGCTACGTCGCTTTAAACCAGGCAAGAGAAATTATTTATCAATGATTGCTCCGATAATTATGGTGATAGTTTTCACTTTTGGTTTTTTTGAGTTTGCTAAACTCAGTTCCGGCATGGAAGATAATGGCATGGGGCTAACTGTTTCCGTGGAAACAGCTACTACTATTAATCAGTTTGTAGC
>JBAQCS010000027.1:0-27316 GCA_049294415.1 Patescibacteria group bacterium | reverse complement strand
GAAGTAGATCATTTAGACGGAATATTATTTATCGATAGATTAGTTAAGTAAAATATTTTAAAAAAACTACTGATAAAGTAGTTTTTTTGATATTCTATTTTTTGAAGAAAAATCTTTTCTTTCTTTTTTTAAACAAAAAGAAAATTAACCAAATTAAACCGGCCGATAATACAATAGCTTGAAGTTCACCGTAATACTTAACAATTAAATCTTGATTAGCTCCTAAAGTATAACCAGCAATTGCTAAAATAGTCACCCACAAAAAAGAGCCTAGTGCAGTAAACAAAAGAAAGGAACCGTAAGGCATTTTAGAAAAACCAGCTGGAATAGAAATTAAATGACGAACTACTGGTAATAAGCGTCCGACAAAAGTAGCCTGATTAGCATTTTTCAAAAACATCTGCTCGGTTCGTTCTAAATCAGACTTTTTAATTCTTAATATTTTAGCTAAACGAGTTTCAAGTAATTTATAAACTACTAAACGGCCTAGCCATAGTGATAAATAGTAATTGATAGTAGCGCCCAACATACTTCCTAAAGTACCAGCAATAACTATCCAAACTAGACTCATTTTCCCCTGACTAGCCAGCCAAGCGGCTGGTGGAATGACTACTTCAGAAGGAAGAGGTAAAAAAGAACTCTCAATAGTCATCAAGACAAAAACGCCCAAAGTCCCTAAGCCGTCAGACACCGCTAGCACCCAATTGATAAATGTGATAAACATACTTATAATAATAACATGACCAACCGCAGATACAAAATAATCTTCATGGGCACACCTGATTTTGCTGTTCCCGGCTTAAAAGCACTAGCTAGTGACTCTCGTTTTGAAATACTAACAGTTGTTACCCAAGAAGATAAGCCAGTTGGCCGCAAACAAGAATTAACCTTCCCGGCCATAAAAAAGGCGGCTCTTGATTTAGAATTACCAGTTTTACAGCCTAAAAAATTAAAAGAAATTGTCACTGATTTACAAAATTTAGAACCAGATTTTATTGTAGTGATTGCTTATGGCCAAATCTTATCAACTAAAGTTTTAAGTATTCCTAAAGTTACCTGCGTTAACGTTCACGCCTCCCTGTTACCCAAATATCGCGGCTCAGCCTGCTTACAAGCTCCTATCTTAAATGGCGACGACCAGGCAGGTATTACTGTTATGTTAATGGAGAAAAGCTTAGACACTGGTGATATTTTAAAACAAGCGGCCATTGATTTAAAAGGCGACGAAAGTTTAGAATACATACACGACACCTTAAGTAATTTAGGTGCTAAAATTTTAGGCGACACTTTAGTTGATTTAGCTGAAGGAAAAATAATTCCACAAAAACAAGATGATTCACAGAGTTCTTATGTTAAAGAAATTGATAAGAGTGACGGAGAAATTAATTGGAGTAAAGGTGCTTTGGAAATTGAAAGACAGATTAGAGCTTATAATCCTTGGCCTAGTGCTTTTTCACATTTAGAAGATAAATTACTTAAGATATTCAAGGCTCAAATTATAGAAAATAACGATAATAATCTAGAAATTGGACAAATATTTGAACAAAATGGTGCCCTAGCTATTAAGTGTGGACAAAACGCTCTGCTTATATTAGAATTACAGCTTGAAGGCAAAAAAGCCATGGATGCTAAAAGCTTCCTGGCTGGCAATAAACAAGTGATTGGTAAAATATTACAAATGGTCTCTTCGTCTAATGGTTAGGACGCCAGGTTCTCATCCTGGTAATAGGGGTTCGATTCCCCTAGGGACTACGTAAATAAAAACATCTAGCGTATATGCTGGATGTTTTTATTTTAAAACATTGTATAGACAGTTATTAATTAATTAATTAATTTACTCAATACTATATTCCTTATCATTATAGAAAAGACCATACTCATTATTTTCTTGTTTTTTGAGTCTTAGAATTTGAGTTTCATCAATTATAGAACCTTTAATTTTATCAAATCCCGCAATATCGACCACTCCATTGTTTGCTAAATAAATAGCCAGGACGTCTAGATTCCAACTATGCCCCACGGCGCCAATAATAATATTTCTATCTTTATCTTTTAAGAATTTCTTCGCAAATTCAGATAGTCTTTTAATGCCCGCTAAACTTTTTTCGGCTACGGTCTTAGGATTTGGGCCGATCAAATCGCCAGAAATACCATTATTTTTAATCCAATCACGAAAACAAAGATCTTCATTATTATTGTTATCCAACAAAAGCTTCTTTGCATACTTTGTAAAATCACCATTTTCTTCGGTCCAATGAGAATTACTAAGTTCTTTAATAAACAAGTTAACATCAACAATAAATTTTTTTTCAGGATTATCATTTATTCTACTTGCTAAAACATTAGCATTTTCAGTATAACCAAAATCCGGATTATTAATTTCGCTCTTTGAAATTAGAGAAATGCCATCTTTATTCTCATCAGAAAGAGATTCTTTAATTGCGTTTATATAAACTTGTTCCGTGCTTTTTGTTCTCTCAGATTCAGAAGATCCAAGAAAAAACAAAATAGAGCCCACTGGTTCTTTCTTTAAAATATCCAAAATATCATCTGCTCTTTCTTTGGCAAGTTCAACTCCGTTTTCAGAGATACCCTTGTAATCTAAAGATTCTGGGTCAATTCCCGCTTTAGGCTTGATAGAGTGTCTCGTCGCCAAAAATGATGGCCAATTTTCATTTTTCATATTCTTTATTTAGCTGGTTTTATAATTTTAACAACTCCATTATTAGCATCAACCTCAACTTCATCGCCATCTTTCAAAATTTCAGTAATATGCGGGACGCCAACTATTGACGGAATTCCTAGTTCTCTGCTAACAATAGAAACATGAGCAGTGAGACCACCCTCTTCAGCAATAATTGCCTGTGCTTTTTTCATTATTGGAGTAAAGTCTGGGCTGGTATTCATAACTACCAAAATTTCACCTTTAATCATTTTATGAAAATCTTTTGGACCCAAAATTATTCTTGCTTTTCCAGAAACATGACCACTTGAAGCGCATCTACCAAGATAACTATTGCTACTCTTATCAATTTCTAAATACTTGTTTTTAAAATTATCTGCATCCTCGCCAGTTAAAACATAAAGAGTTTTTTCAAAACCAATGACTACGCGACTAGCCAATCTTTTTGCAATATATTCTTCATTGATACTCTCTCCGTTTAATAATGATTTTATTTCATCCGGAGAAAGATCTTTTATATAATCAACCGATCTGCCAACTCGCTCTGCTATCTCAGAAAATAATTTCTCAGACGAATAAAGAACTTTATTCATTGATAATTTATAAACATCCTTTACGTGGGCTAATCTTGAAGCTATATCAACAACAGTCTTTTCTTCAATAGATAATTTTTTTACCAAAGATTGTCTTTGCTCTATAAACGCCTTAAAATCTTCATTAATTCTAGCTAGCCTTTCTTTTGGAAAAGACTTTACATCTTCTAAAAGTTTCTTTTTGTATTCATCTAAAGTTTTAATTTTTTCATTATAATAACCTAATTCTGAGAAGCAATATTCATTGAAAATATTGGTAAGCTTGTCTAAAACGTATTTATTCTCTATGTCTAGTTTTTTTTCTTCTACTTCAAGTGCTAACTCAAGTAAAGCAATTTCTTCATTTAAAACAAAACTTTTTTCTTCGCTAGCAGTAGAAACTGTTAAGTATTTATTGGGGTCATCTCTGTCTGTGAACATTTCTTTTAGCTTGTTTATAAGACCTAGATCAACTAAGCGAATAGTGCTAGAAGGACGGAGTACCTTATAATAACAACTAATAATGTAACCAAAAAAATCTGCGAGTTCCCGGTTGCTTAATTTACTATATTCTTTTTCATTTAGTAATCTAATGGTTTCATCACGATTACTTTTTAAGTATGTAAAAAGTTCATCGACTAATTGAGGTTTATTTATAAATCTATCGAGAGCTTCCTTGTATTGCAATTGCCCTTTATGAAGTCTAAACCACTTGGCGCTATGTTCACTACTACTAGAAAAAACATTAATATCGATTAATGGCCAGATTTTGTTTTCAACCAAATACTGATTAATCATTATGTGGTCCAGTAGATAACAAACCGCCCGACCGCCCTCCGCTTGTATTTTATAATCATCAATGGATTTATCAAAAACATTTTTAACCTCAATAACTTTTTTTAATATTCTAACAACCCCATTATTAGCATCCACCTCAACTTCGTCACCATCTTTTATTATTTGAGTTGCGATTTTTGTTCCTATAATACAAGGTCTTTTGAGTTCACGAGCGATAATGGCGGCGTGACACAAAAGACCACCCGCATCAGTTACTATAGCCGACGATTTATCCATCAACTGCATATACTCCGGCCTTGTCATTCCAGTGAACAAAACATCTCCTTTATTAAAAATTTTCACATTAGCTGGGTCAAAAACTATTCTAGCAGTCCCAGTTATACATCCACCATAAGCTTTTTCACCAACTATTTCATTTTGATATATTTCTTGATTATCAATATTTATTTTTTCTAACTTAAAGATAATATCTTCATCTGTAGTTAAAAATTTACCATCACGATTTATTACCAAGGCAACCCCATTTCTTCTTTTTTCTAATTCATTTAATGTCGGCAACTGCTTAGTGGCACAATAATTTAAAAGTTCATTATAAGTAATTAGCTTAACCAAATCTAATTCACATCCTTCTTCTTTTGCGATTACATCTAAATATTTAATTAACACTCCTTCCGCTACTATCGGTAACTGTTCGGTATAAAGCCTAATTTCTTTTAATTTATCAATAAGATCATCAACCTTATCTTTTTTAGAGTAATCAATTATATGCCTAGGAATAATATGGTAACCACCAGTATACTTTGCAAAACAAGCAATGAATTCTGGCAATCTACTAATATCAATTTTTTCTAACATCTTTTTACAATAAACACTTAACAGATCGGCAATTTTTTTCATTTCACTATACACAAAATCAGCTGAATCATTTTTTATGAATTTATTAATAAATTCATTAGCCAAGATAGTCCTTTCCGACTCTTTCAAAAAACAATAGGAATAACTATCTTTAGAGATAATAATGACATTATTAAATTTTTTTTTATGTTCATCCTCTAATTTTTCACTGTAATAATCGGCCAAGATAGACGCTGCAAAAAAACTAAATCTTAACCCCCAATATTTTTGCCAATCAGACGATTTATTATTGGCATAATCTATAAGGGCATCTTCTTTAATATTATTTTTTTTATTCAATGTTGTAATCGGCCTACTTTGTACAATATAAAACTCCCCGCCTTCCATTGCCCATTCAATGTCACAAGGAAATCCGTAATGATTTTCAACTCTGATAATTAACTTTGATAACTCTAAAATATGTTCATCCGACAAACACTGCAATGATCCTTTTTTATTTTGAATATTTACCCAATCATTAGACTTATTATCTTTACTTCTATATATTCCTCTTTCTTGGGTGTAAATATTTTTATCTAGAATTCTAAGACTATCTTTAGCTACAACATAAGAATCGGGAGTAATTTGACCAGAAACAATCGCTTCCCCTAATCCGAAACCAGCTTCAATAATAATTTGATTATAGTCTTCGGTCACTGGATGTACTGAAAAGGCGATGCCAGAGACTTCTGACTCAACCATTTTTTGAACTACCACCGCTACTGATATTTTTTGATTATGTAATTCTTTTTCAAATCTATAGAAAATTGCTCTTGGAGTAAAAAGCGAGGCCCAGCATTTTTTAACATTATCTAGTAAATTTTCTTCATTGGTATTTAAAAAACTATCTAATTGACCAGCCCAAGCAGCAGAACTTGAATCTTCGGCTGTAGCCGATGATCTAACCGCAACGTATTTGGCATCTAAGTTTTTAAACTCGGTTTTAATTTCAAACTCAACTTCTTCCGGAATACTTGAATTAAAAATAATGGCTTGAATTTCTTTAGAGGCTTGCTCAACGGTGTGAATTTCTTGATGATTTACTTTACCGATAATAGCATCTATATCCGCATCAATTCCAGCTAACTCTAAAAATTTATCAAAAGTACTCGCCAAAACAACAAAACCAGGCGGCACTGGTATACTGGCCTTAGTCATTTCACCAAGAGAAGCTCCTTTCCCCCCAGCAATGGCAGCGTCACCTTTAGACAGCTCAGAAAAACTTTTAAGATAAATCATATAGTAATACAGATAACCTTATTTTATATATGTTAATTCTACTAGTTTTAGGCTGAAAAATCAATGAAAGCCGCCAGCGCTGATTTTTTATAAAACTTCCGCCCACCTCTCAATTCCCCTAATAATTTCACCAATTTTTTCGGAAACATGCGACTTTAAGACTACGTAAATAAAAACATCCGGTGTTATAACTGGATGTTTTTATATATACGTTTACAATCCCCATTTTTCCTCACTGTATTTCTCTTCTTGTAAAACATTATCTATTTGTCTTTTAATTTCTGCGATGTCTTCATTATTCAATGGTTCAAAACCATCATAAAATCCTGTTTCTCTGTCTGGCAAATAAACACTTTCTGGCCAAATTTGTTTTACCGCATTACTTGCTCGACCGAACACATGGATGTGTAAAAATGGCTTAGTGTTCGTTTTCCAGGCCCAATTCCCCATATCCTGGTAATTTATTTTTACTACCGGAATACCAAGATTATTCATCGCTGTTTCCATGGCCGCTCCAACTATCATTGTTAATCGCATTAATTCAATAGCTGTTTTGGGGACAAGCTTTGTTCTATCAGTAATACTGTCGTCCTTGATTCTAATTCTAATGTGACCACCATCCATACGGGATATAAATGGTTTTTCGTGTGATTCTACAATAAAGTTTTTTGTTTCATAAATTATCATATTTTTTACTTTTTGGTCTAAATAAATCATATTGTTTAATATGGTTTATATATAAATTATGTCTATACCATAATAAGCTATAAATTAAGATTCGTAAATATTAAGAGTTCTATATATTTTATTATAATGCAAGTTATATCTATCTGGTTTGTGATGTATACAAAGTATGGCAGTTTGTATACATTGAACCAAGAGATGTATACAAACTTAACAGTTTATTATTTTATTGTAAAACATCCCTCCACCTCTCAATTCCCCCAATAATTTCGTTAAAATTTTGCAAAATTTCAAACTTTAAGGCTACAGAAATAAAAAAGCGGCAGTAATTTCTACTCCGCTTTTTTTGTTTTTTTACTTACCCCTTAAAACATCAATCATCGAAAAGACAATGCCTTCATCAAATGGTAATTCTTGAATCATGTTTAAAAAACGAACAGCATCCAAGGTGCCATCAACGTAGGCCTGGCGACCATTAACATTGTGTTGAAATTGAAGAAACACACTGTCATCTGGTTTTTTTAGCGTATAAGTATGCCAGCCATGCCCTTCCCAAAATTCTCTTGGCACGCCCCAAGATTCATAATTAGACTCTGTTCTTTTTTTATCAATCTGATCTGTTGAAAATGGGATACCGAGTTTATTAAAGCTGGCAATTACGGCCTTAGCTGTGCCACTGGTATCAGCTTTACCTTTTTGATGACTTTCGGACACTTCCAAAGAAAAGTCTTTGAGACCACCGGGAAATTTTTCAGCTACAAATTCCAACATAGCTTGAAAAAGAACAATCTCCTTAGCCATATTGGGAGCAACCACAGCATTAATTCCGGATTCGCTAACTTTTTTTCTAATAAAACCCAGATCACCACCGGTTGTTCCCATTACAAACGGAATTCTATGGTCAGTATAAAATTCAACATTATCAACAATGGCTGAGGGATGTGTAAAATCAATGTTAACATCAGCCTGTTCAATAATAGCTAAAGATTTTTCATCCGGTCCGAATAATTCTACTGGAACTCCGCCAACAATAATATTTTTTGATATTATTTCCGGCCCAGTTAAACTTCGTGGAATAAAAATCATGTCATTGGAGTTAATTACCGCTTCTGCAACTGCCCATGCCATTTTGCCAGGAAGTCCATTCACAATTACTTGAATCTTTTTCATTCTTCTACTTTTTTGATTTATATTAAAGAGCTTTATTGTTTACAAATATTAAAATACATTAGCAAAGAGACTAATATTAGTCAATGAACTTCGGTAATGTGCACACACATATTGCACTTTTGGTGGTAATCTAGAGACATATGTCAAAAACTATGCCTAAATCAACTAGCGAGGAGAAATATCGCTGGATTAAGCCAATTTTAGATAAAGAGATTAGTATTAAACAGTTTTTAAAAAATCATCAGTATACTGTGGCTGCTCTTTTATGGGTTTAGATAATTGCCAAATGACATCGAATTGAGACTTAATTAAATTAGCAAAATCTCGGCTATGAATAACAAACCCAAAACTTTCAGTTTTAGAAGAAATGAAAGCAACTTTATCAGCATAGAGCCAATAACTCATATTCCAAGTCATATTTTTTGGGGCTAATCTTAATTCTCGTAGATGACCCTTCCCAATCCCAAGATAGGGATATTTTTTAAAATCGATTACCTTATCTTTTGGCCAGATACCTTTAATGGAAATATTCTGTCGTATCCGTCGACGATTTAGATTAGCCAAGTAATCTTCTCCTAAAATATCAACCATCTCACTTATTGGCCACATGGTATAAGTCTCAATATCTTTATACCACAACAAATCTTTCAATACTTTTTTTATACCTTCAGAACCATTATAAAATTTAATTTTAGGCTCTAAAGCTTTAGTTTTTAATTTTAAACCAGGCAATAATTCTTCAATCATTTTTTCATTATTTTTTAGTTCTTCAATTTTTGATCTAACCAAGTGTTTTAAATTTTTAATGTCATCTACTCCAAACAACTTTTTACTTTCCTCCATTTTTTCTACAACCAACTCGTTATCCATTAATAATTTTAGATTATCATAAACAGTCGGCCGGGGAAGATTTAGATTTTCAGCTAACTGACGAGCTGAAGAGTAGCCAACTTCAATTAAGCGGTTATATATTTTGATGGTGTTATCGGAAAACCCCAATTCTTTGAGTATTTTGTTTAACATATTATCAAAAGTTAATTATAATTCGTCGCCTGACGACGACAGTTTTACAATATTTACTATATAATATATATTGATAATTGTCAAGTTTGACAAGATTGTCAGTTATTTAACAATTAAACTACATCAAAAATGGAAAAGGTTCTTAATGCTACACCAAAATATTTTTCGCTAACTTCGAAAAATATAAGCAACAATGATTTTTTGTATCTTGCTTTACTGTACCAATATATTGGTTGCCCTCATGAGTGTCTGAAGTGTTTTAATGATGACGACGTGCCAACAAAATCATTCTACCCTATCTACCTGTCGCTTCAAGAAAGAAAATCATTAATTGATGAAGCAAAAGATATGGGCGGCAAAGTAATTATTTTTGCCGGGCTGGCCGAGCCACTCACTCATATGCATTCAGCCTCACTAATTAAATATACAGCCGAAAAAGGACTTATTCCTATTGTATATTCAAATGGTTTCGAACTAGACACTAGTATGATTAACTATTTAAAAGATAATAATGCTGTAGTGGCTATGTCTCTTGATTCTCTTGACCCGTACAGATTTGGAGTAATGGCTAAACCAAAATCAAAAATGTATTTTCCTGATTATTATAAAAAAATAATTGGAAACATGGAAAACTGTATTGATATCTATGGGGACACTATTAAATATGAAAATGGTGTAAAGGTGGTTAATACGGCAATCATTTCAACTATTTGCAAAATCAACGAAGATGAGATAGTAGAAATAAAAAATCATTTTGGCGATGATACATACTTTGTCTGCAATCCGTTAGCTTATGAAGGGGGTGCAATTAAAAATTGGCCTATTCTGATGGGTAATCTCAATTCAAGCCCTGATCATCACATGCAAATAATTAAAGAATGCTCGGAATCTGGTGGACCATTAACGTTTTTTAATAAAAGATGTGGTTATTCCAATAACGGCCTAGCAGTATATCCTGATGGCACATACGCAACTTGTGCTTATACATCGAAGACGAATGGATATTTAGGAAATACAAAAAATGCCACAATTAAAGATGCTTTTCTAAAAAAGCATAAAATTGAACAGTCTCATTATGAACAATTTGGTGATTGCTCGTGCCTAGTCAGGAGTAGCAATTTTGATAAGTATGTAAAATCTTTATTTTAAATTTTTAAAGGTGCTTCTTATATGGGAGCACTTTTTTTATTTTTATAAAAAAAGCTCTTTCATAGTAAGATATGATATAATATAAACCATGATTAAGTTTATCAAACTAATCCACACTATTATTTGGGCTATCATGGTGGCCGCTATTTTATATATTGTCTATTGCGGCTTAACTAATCAAACTAATTTTCTGTTATGGTTTTCAATTGGTCTAATTATTCTAGAAGGATTAACTCTGATTATTTATAACTGGCACTGCCCACTCACTTTAATAGCTAAAAAATATACTAATGAACGCGGCGATAATTTTGATATTTATTTGCCAATCTTTTTAGCTAGATACACAAAAACTATATTTAGCATTTTATTTATATTCGGATTAATCCTAATAATATTTTAATTAAAAAATAATATATGAAGATTACTTTTTTAGGAGCAGCTCAAGGAGTAACAGGCTCTAAACATTTACTTGAGGCTGACAATAAAAAAATATTACTCGATTGCGGATCATTTCAAGGACGCCGCGACTTTGCTCATCAATCAAATTCTATTTTACCACCAGAAATTAATAATATTGATGCGGTAATTTTATCACATGCTCATGCTGATCACTGCTGTTCTTTACCTCTGCTAGTTAAAAATGGTTTTAATAAGAAAATTTACGCTACAGCTGCAACTATTGATATTGCTTATTTAATAATGTTAGATGCTGCTAAGATTCAAAAAAATGATTACGAACATTTAAAAAAATACGGTGCCACTGGAGCCAAACCTCCAATTTATGATGAGGATGATGTAGAAAAAACACATAGATTATTTTCAGAGATTCCATATTCTCAAAATTCTCCAGAATGGCATAAACTAGGTGATAATCTTGATTTTAAATTTTATAATGCCGGTCATATTCTCGGATCGGCTATTACTCTTATTAAAGATGGGGACAGAACACTCGCTTACACAGGAGATCTAGGAAATATTAATATACCAATTCTTCCTAATCAAGAACATATTTCCGAAACAGTGGAAACTTTAATTAGTGAATGCACTTATGGTGATAGAAATCACCAACCAATCAAAGTAGCCTACGATTTTCTAGAAAAAATTATTAATGAGGCTATGGCTAATCAAAGTAAAATAATCGTTCCAGCCTTTGCACTAGGCCGTACTCAAGAACTAATTTATATTCTTCATAAGTTACATAACGAAGGAAAAATTCCAGCCATTCCCATATATTTAGATAGTCCACTAAGTAACAGTATTACTGAAGTTTTTAAAAAACATAATGCTGATTTTGATAAACAAACTTGGCAGGATTTTATTAATAATAATGAATCACCTTTTGCTTTTGAAAAATTAAACTACATCAAAACAATTACTGAGTATAAGATGTTAGCTCAAAAAATGGGTCCGCTAATTATTATTGCTTCATCTGGCATGTTAGAAGGCGGCAGAATTTTGCATCATCTCAAAAATAACATTGGTAACCCAAAATCCACAGTTCTTCTAACTGGCTACCAAGCAGAAAATACTTTAGGTCGCAAATTACAATCAGGAGAAAAAAAAGTACGTATTTTTGACGAATTTTTTGAAGTTAGAGCACAAATACTTGGTTTAGATGAATTAAGTGCGCATGCTGATCAAAATAATCTATTAAACTATATCTCAACTCTTAAAGGATTAAAAAAACTTTTCTTAGTGCACTCTGAAAATCAGGCCGCTAATATTTTTGCTGATTTAATCAAGGCAAGAAAACCAGAGCTGGAAATTATTATTCCTAAATTAGGAGAAAGCTTTGAAATTTAAAAAAATACCAATAAAAAAATACCCAGTAGAAGCTGGGTATTTTTTATTTATGAAATAGTCATTGCTATCACCTGTAAATTCTTAGCAAATGGTAAATTAATTATTCTGTCATACTCTTTTTTAAATTCAACTGGCAAATCTAATGGGCTAATAATATTAAAACCAAATTTTTTGTAAAATACTTCCTTATCAGCTGATGTTAATAAAAAAATTGGGTGCCCCTGCTCTTTGATTAATAACTCCTTAACTAAGCTGCTACCTATACCTTGATGTCTATATTCTTCATCAACCGCTAGACTAGCTAACTCCAAACAATTATTGCCAAAATCTTTCGTCCTAATACAACCAACCAACTTGTTACCATCTTTAGCTACGCAAAATCTAGTTAAATCAAAATTTGATCTATCTCCTTCTAAGTTTTTTAACAAATCAAAAATAACTAACTCATCTTTGGGGGCTGCTAAAGTATATATGATATTAGAGGCGTTCATAAAATTATAAATCTATTTCAAAATAAAATTAAATAAATAACCAGTTACAATAATTCCTAATCCTACCACTGAAGCAAAAATAATAATTAACTTAATCTTCATAATCTTTTTTAAAATCATGAATTCTGGCAAAGATAAAGCGGTAACTGCCATCATAAAAGCTAAGGTTGTACCCATGGCTACGCCTTTTTCAGTTAATACACTAATTAAAGGAATAATACCGGCGGCGTTCGAATATAATGGAATACCGATTAAAGTAGCCAGCGGCACAGCATACCACTTATCTGCTCCGGCATAAGCTGCTAAAAAATCAGCTGGAACATAACCATGAATCCAGGCGCCAAGACCTACGCCAATTAAAATATAAGGCCAAACCTTCTTAACAATTTTAATGGTGTAATTATAAGAATAGAGTACCCTGGCTTTTCTACTTATTTTAATATTAGCATTTGCCTCTTCTTGATCATTATTTTTTAAAGCAAAATCAGCTACTAAGTGTTCGACTTTCATACGCCCAATAATTATTCCGGAAATTATAGCAATTATTAATCCGCTTAAAATATAAAATAAAGATATCTTCCAGCCAAATAATCCAAAAAGTAACACTAAGGCCACTTCATTAATCATCGGTGAGGCAATTAAAAAAGAAAAGGTGACTCCCAGTGGTACTCCCACTTCTACAAAACCTAAAAATAAAGGAACAGCTGAACAGGAACAAAAAGGAGTAATGATTCCTAACATAGCAGCTAATATATGACTAACAAATCTATTTCTTTTAGCTAAAAATAATCTAACTCTTTTAGCTGGAAAAAAAGTACGAATAAAAGAAACAATAAAAATAATAACAAACAGTAAAATGAAAATTTTTAAAACATCGGCTATAAAAAAAGTTAAGGTGTTAGCTAATAAAGTTTTAGGTGTTATCTGCAAAACAGAATAGGTTAACCATTCTGATAATAATTCTAAGGGGTAAAACATAATTATTTACTAATTCCTTTTTTATATAAACATAATTTTAGCATCTCATCGAAGGTGCCATTTATTTTATCAGAACCCAATTCACTAGCAGTAGCTTTATGCATATTATTGGCACATTCTATCCGTATTTGAGATGGTCTCCACTCTAACCAGTAAAAAGCACCACCCAGTAAGGCAACAAAGATTAAAATCGTAAACAAATTAATTATTTTTTTCATAGTTTTATTAAATTAACACTTATAATAATACACCATTTGGCTAAAATACAAAGAGGTTACCGTAATGGCAACCTCTTTTTTCTTATCTAATTATTTTTTATCTCATCATTGGCCCACTGGCCGGTGAACTAGCCTCAATTGTCATAGGCATGATACCACCGCCACCGCCCTGATTAGGCTCAACTAGTAATTCGTCGACTAATTCTTTAACTAAAGGAATGGTAACAAACTTTTGTCCGTAATACTCCGTTGGGGCATTTAAAACTGGGAAGACTAAAGCTGGAACAAACAATTCCTCACTGCGATTATTAGTGTAACGCCACATCTGAACTAAAGATTTAGTAGGAGTACCTAATTCTATTTCAGTAGTCTTAACTCCTTCTGCTTGATTGTAATAATAGATACGATTCCAGCCACCATTTTCAATAACTTTATTCAAGCGAGTAGCATCAGTTTCTAAAGCATAATCTGAAGCTTCATAACGATATGGATTTAAACCATTTAAACCAGAGGCTGCTTTCTTCAATAAATTAATAGTAACGCGTAATCCAGCGTAATTACCACTTTGATCATATACTGGTTCGTTGTTAAGCATTAAAGGATAAACTACAACTACATATTCCGGGATATACAAATTACTCTTATCAGGATTTTTTTCGTAATTTTCTCTCCATAAATTATCCACCATTGGCTGTCCATAATTTTCACGACTAATACTATATTTGTCTAAAAAATTATTAGCCATAGTCACTAAATCGCTATCACTTGGAACATCTGACAAAGATAAGCGAAAGCGACTAAAACAAGCATCATCAGTACAGGCATCTCTTTCTGGCATTCTCCACTTCTCCCAATTCTCATACATATAAACACTATCATCATTAAAATCAACATTAACCATTAACCCTAAATTTTTATCTTCCACTAAGGATAAATTAGTCATCTTTAAATTATCCAAAGAGCCTAAATTAAGTACTCCTAAATCATGACTATCAATTAAATTAACTAAATTACCAGCTAGATAACCATCACCCTTTAAACGACGATAAACGCTACCGCTAGCATCTTTTAAGTCTAGTGTTTCGCCTTTATAGACATACTTAAAATTATACATTGGCCAAGCAATCATCTTAGAGCTAACCGCGGAACCAACATTAGGACTGGCGACTGTGGTAGCCATATCTCCACCACCACCGCCTAGACCTTGCGGAGCAATAGCTTTAGCACTTTCAGCACCAGTAGCACCACCGCTATTTAAACTAGCTAAACTACCATAAGCTCCAGACTCTAATTTAAAAACTGGAGTCTTATCACGAGTAGCTATTTTCTGAGTAAAATTAGTTTTATAAACACCAGCGTTATCAACATTCCAAATTTTCCATTCAACAACGGCAAATAAAACTATGACACTAACAGCTGCTAGCGATCCTGCCAGCAAATAAGTTCTTTTATTCATAAAATTAAAATTTATTTTAAAAGCTTGTTTATTATTTTGTAAAATTTCTTTTTTCAGACGAGCCGCAAAATCTTTATCAAACTTAGTGTCTGGTTTTAATTCAGACATTTGATTAATAAGATTAATGAGTTGTTCCTCATATTCTTTTAAGCTCGGCTCTAAAATATATAATTCCTCTAATATTTTATTTATTTCCATATTTTTATTAATTCCGGCCATAAAATAATTAAGGCTAAAGGAATTTTATTTTTTAGACTAACTAGTGCCCGACCAAAAGACATCTTCACAGCACCTTCTGTCTTACCTGTTTGTTCGGCGATATCTTTAAACGACATATCCAACCACAATCTCATAATTATTAATTCCCTATCACTGGCTTTTAAGCTCGACATGGCTTGTTTAATTTTTTCTATTTTTAAATTTTCATCTATCTTATTTAAAAAATCTTGACCATCGGCTAAATCCCAGCAATCATCAATATCTATTAAATCTTGTTGTTTACGGTAGTTATCAATAATAGCATTACGAGCGATAGCATATAACCAAGCTGAGAAACTACCATCTTTAAACTGGTTAATATTTTTCCAAGCTTTTAAAAACACTTCGCTAACTATATCTTCAGCTGTATTTTTATGGAGCGTTTTATAATAAATAAAGTCGTAAATCTTTTTTATATAAAGATCATAGATTTTTCCAAAGGCTTCAGATTGCCCAGCTTGGGCCTCTCTAATTAGAATCAAGTCACTTGTTTGATTTTTTTCTTGTGTCATAAGCTTATATATATTATAACACTGAAATTAGCAAAAAGTAACAAAAATTAAAAAATAATTGACCAGTATATAGAAAATTTTATATAATATTAATAGTTAATAGGTTTTTTAATATTTTTTTATGTACAAAAAAACTAAACAAGCTAAAAGAAAGCACGCTAAAAGAGCTGGTAAAAATATTACCAGCCTAAGATACTAAAAAGCCTCTCGGGGCTTTTTTGGTAATAAAATAATCATCCGCCATTTACCCCTTGTCAAAGGAAAATATATTTGTTAGTATGGAAAATAGTTTTATGACGCGCCTATAGCTCAGTTGGTAGAGCAGATCCCTTTTAAGGATAAGGTCGCTGGTTCGAGTCCAGCTGGGCGCACAAAAAGTCCGTGTTTGCGGATTTTATCGTTTAAAAGCCGACTTAGCTCAGCTGGTAGAGCAGCTGTCTTGTAAACAGCAGGTCGTCGGTCCGAGCCCGACAGTCGGCTCACAATAGATATGAAAAAACTGCCCTTTTTGGACAGTTTTTTTGTTTTTTAATTCAAATATTGTCAACCCTTAAAAGTGCATAAGCCGTGTATAAAAAGTTAATAAATAAGGCTTGAAAAATGTCCGTCCTTACGTTAAGATAAAGAAACAATAAACATTTATTATGGCCATGCAATCAGACAAAAATCCTTTAGAAAAAATACCGCCCCACAGCCTTGAAGCTGAGGAATCTTTATTAGGTTCCCTGCTCATTGATAAGGATGCGATTATTCGTGTGGCTGATAATATTTTGCCACAAGATTTTTATAAAGAGGCACATAAATTAGTTTACGAAACTATTAAAGAGTTATATAGCAACCAAGAGCCGATTGATATTATTACGCTATCTAACCGCTTAGAAGAAAAGAAGCAACTAACTACCGTCGGTGGTCGTACTTTTTTAGCTAAATTATCTAATACTGTAGCCACTTCAGCTAATATTGTGCACTACGCTAATATTATTCAGCGCAAAGCCACACTGCGTCGTTTACAACAAGCAGCTGCTGAAATCATGACTCTAAGTTATGATGAAGAAACAGAAATTGACGAAGTGCTTGATTCCACTGAAAAGAAAATATTTGCCGTTTCTAGAAAATATTTAAAAAATGCTTTTTTACCAATCGACAGTTTATTAACTGATGCTTTTGAAAGAATTGATGAGCTTCATAAAAAAACTGGCGGAGGCTTACGCGGATTATCAACCGGTTTTACTGATTTAGATAATCTACTAGCCGGTCTTCAAAAATCTGATTTACTAATTTTAGCGGCTCGTCCATCAGTGGGTAAAACTTCCTTTGCGCTAGACATTGCTCGCCAAGCTGCTATTAGAAATAAAGTAGGCGTTGGTATTTTCTCATTAGAAATGAGTAAGGAACAGTTAGTTGATCGTATGTTATGTGCTCAAGCTCAAGTTAATTTATGGAAGATGCGTACTGGTAATTTAAGCGATAAAGAAGATAATAATGACTTCGCTAAAATTGCTGATGCTATGGGTAAATTAGCTGAAGCTCAGATTTATATTGATGATTCAGGAACACTATCTATCATGGAAATTCGTGCTAAATGCCGCCGCCTGCAAATGGAAAAAGGCTTAGGCTTAATTGTTATCGACTACTTGCAGTTAATGGAAGGTAAAGGTAAATACGGCGAAAACCGCGTTCAAGAAATTGCGGAAATCTCTCGCGGTCTTAAATCTATTGCTCGCGAACTTAATGTTCCAGTGCTAGCTCTCGCTCAGTTATCTCGTGCCGTCGAAGCAATTTCTCCTGCTATTCCTAAATTATCCCACTTAAGAGACTCTGGTTCTATTGAACAGGATGCTGATATTGTAATGTTTATTTATCGTAAAGCGGCTGATAGAAATTATAACCCGGCTGACTTACCGATGGATGAAAGATATAAAGCGGAAATTCATATTGCTAAGCACCGTAATGGTCCGACCGGTCGCGTTGATTTATTCTTCGATGAAAACACTGCTAGTTTCCGCAACCTAACTAAAAATCAAAATAGTGCGCCCGTTGAATTTTAATAAATAAATTAATTTTATACTTATGTTCAGTAAATTAAAACAAATCAAAGATTTAAGAAGCCAAGCTAAAACCATGCAAGAAGCTTTAGCGCAGGAAACCATTACCGAAGAAAGAGGTGGTGTTAAAATCACTATGAACGGTAATATGGAAGTTTTGTCTGTGGTAATTAGCGACGGTCTTTCTAAAAGTGCTACTGAAAATGATGTTAAAAATTGCTTAAACGATTCTCTTAAAAAAGCTCAACGTTTAATGGCTAAAAAATTGCAGGACATGGGCGGCATTCCTGGTTTAAGCTAAGAATTACATGCGCTTCCCTCGCGCCATTGCTAACTTAATAGAATCTTTTTCCGAGCTTCCCAGCGTCGGCCCAAAAACGGCTGAACGTTATGTTTTTTATTTACTCAAAAGTTCACCAGAAAAACTTCACAATTTGGCGCGCGCTTTAAGTGAATTAAAAAATAATATTACAGTCTGTGAAAGTTGTTTAGTTATCTCTGAAAGCAATCCTTGCTCTATTTGTGCTGACGCTAATCGTAAAAATGGCACATTATGTATCGTAGAAAATACTCAAGATTTATTATCTATTGAGGGCACTAAACAATATAAAGGACAATATTTTATTTTAGGAGGACTAATAAATACTATTGAAGATGTTAAACCAGAACACCTAAATGTTGAAAAATTGTTACGCAAAATTAAACAAGAAAATTTTCAAGAAATTATTGTTGCCCTTAATTTTACGCTGGAAGGTGAAAGCACAACACTATACCTTAATAAAATTTTACAAGGTTATAATTTAAAAATTACCCGTTTAGCTAAGGGCTTGCCAGCTGGTTCCGATTTGGAGTATGCTGATGAGAATACTTTAGCGATGGCTTTAAAGTATAGAACTGAAAATAAATAACAATTAAATATAGGAGGATTAGTCATGTTTATAGCATCAACCGTTTTACTAGCTTTGGGCTTAGGATGGTTAGCTGAAAGACTAATCAAAGCCTATCCCCGCTCACCACATCCTAGGCGTTTTGCCAGGTTCATTAGACCTTTAACAAATTTGGCCAACAAATTAATAAAAAAAATTAAAATCCAATTTGCTAAAACAAAAATCCGTCCCTAATGAGACGGATTTTTTATTGAGATTTTCTGATTTTTAAATTTAAGCAATAGCAGTAATTTTAACAGAAGTCATGATTTGACGATGACCAACTGTTTTCTTATAACGAGTTTTGCTCTTATATTTAACAACAGTAACTTTATCTTGTTTTTCAGTTTTAATAACTTCACCAGTTACCTTTTCTCCTAAAGATGGGGCACCTAATTCTAAGTTATTTGCTTCAACATCAGAAACCAATAAAGTGTCAAATTTTACGTTAACTCCAGCCTCAGCTTCTAGTTTTTCAACCTTAATAACTTGGCCTTCCTTGACTCTATATTGTTTTCCGCCGGTTTTAATAATGGCAATTTTCATAGGATCTTTACTAATTTAAGAATAAAAATAGCCAATGTACGCGGGGGCGCAGTACGGGTTGGCTTAAGATATGTACTTATATTATCAAATATTTGAAAAATGTCAATAAATAGATTATAGTGGTTGTAAAGATATTAACTTAACCTAAGATTATTATGTCTAAATTCTTAATTAAAGGCGGCGCTAAGTTATCAGGGGAAATTGCTGTTAAAGGGGCTAAAAACTCGGCTTTAAAGATTATCCCAGCTGCTATATTATCCAAACAACCAATAACTATCAAAAATATCCCAGAAATAGAGGATGTTGATAGATCCTTAGAGCTTTTGGAGTCTTTAGGGGCTACTATTAAAAGAACTAAACAAAAGACTATTATTGACACGAGTCGAATCAAAGATACTACTTTAGAGCCTAAATTAGCTGATAAATTTAGAGGCTCTATTATGTTTGTCGGGCCAATGTTAGCTCGTTTTGGTGAAGTTAAGTTCCCTCACCCAGGTGGTTGCGTAATTGGAGCCGGCGGACGCCCAATTGACCTCTTTTTAGAAGGTTATAAGGCTTACGGGGCTGAGATTCATGAAGATCATGGTAATTTTTACCACATTAAAGCCACTAAATTACACCCAGCTAACTATTTTTTTCCTTTTGTCAGCGTAACTGCTACTGAAAGTATGTTAATGATGGCTGCTATTATTCCTGGTAAAACCACTCTCAAAAACTGCGCCATGGAACCAGAAATTGAAGCACTAGCTGATTATTTAAACAAACAAGGAGCTAAAATTAAAGGGGCTGGTTCACCGACTATTACTATTGAAGGTTCTAAAAGCCTAAAGGCTGATACTTTTACGGTTATTCCAGATCGTATTGAAACAGGCTCTTTTGCTATTATGGCCGCAGCTACTAATTCAGAAATTACCATCACTAACTGCAACCCAGAACATATCATGACCTTATTAGTAATACTGGAAAAAATTGGTGTTAATTTTGAAACTGGAGCTAACTGGATTAAGATGAAAAAAAGTGGCGAGCTTACAGCTTGTGATGTCAAAACTCATGAGTATCCAGGTTTTGCTACTGATTTACAATCCCCTTACGTAGTATTAATGACTCAAGCTAAAGGCAGCTCTCTAATACATGAAACTATTTATGACGGCAGATTAGTTTGGACTGATATGTTATGCCAAATGGGAGCAGATATTAATATGTGTGATCCTCACCGCATTATTGTTCATGGCCCAACTAAATTAAATGGCAAACATTTAGTTAGTCCTGATCTTCGAGCTGGTATCGCTCTAGTAATTGCCGCTCTAGTTGCTAAAGGGCAAACTGAAATTGATAATATTTATCAAATAGATAGAGGTTATGAAAAATTAGAAGAAAGATTACAAAATATTGGAGCTAAAATCAAAAGAATCGACTAATAATATGAATAAAAAAACCCGCGATTGGCTTTTTGGTATTTTTGTCGGCCTATTTGTCATTATCACTATTATCCTATCTTTAATTGCTACTGGTTATCGTTTTAATCTGTCGTGGCCTTTAAATTTTAATCGTGTCCTACAAAAAACTGGCACAATTGCTTTAGATAGTGATCCTAAAGGAGCTAAAATTACTATTACTGGAGAACAAAAAAAGGGTTTTACTTTAGCTGATTTATTTAATAAGGATAAAGAATTAACAACACCTGTTAAAATAAAAAATTTGCTACCAGGAGAATATTTAGTTTCTTTTGAACTAGATGGTTACTGGCCTTATGAAAAAAAATTACGAGTGAATGCTACTCAAACAACTTTTTTAGAAAATATTATTTTATTTAAAAAAAGCCTACCTTTAAAAATTCTAGAGGCTAATCAACAAGAAATTGAATATTCGCCAAATAATAGTTATGTTTGGTTAAGAAAAGATAATAAGATTATTAATCTAAAAACTGAGGAAACTGTTTACAATAATACAGCTACTCAAATAACCTGGACTAACACCGATAAGCAAATTTTTGATGCTGCTAAATTAGTTAATTTAGAAAATAATACTGCTACTGATTATCAAGCAGCTATCGGCTCACCAGAACAGACTCAAATTCAAGGTAATAAAATAGTTTATTTAGAAAAAGGTAACTTAACAATCTATAATACCTCCGATAAACTATCTAAAGCAGTGGCTCATCAAGGTTCTATCTTATTATATAAAACCAATGAAAATAATATTTTAGCTATAGTTAAGGATGATAAAAAAATAAAATTAAATGCTTACTCCTTAGACAATGGATTATTAACTGATTCCACTGAATTATTATTTGAAGCCAAACAATATATAGCAGAGCAAGATAACAATAATCACTTAACCATTCTAGATAAAGACCATGAAACGCTCTACTTAATTAATCTTAAGAATAAATTAGAGATTATCAGTATTATTAGAGGCGTTAGTGCTTATCAGTGGAAAAATAATGATCAAATTTTCTATGCTACTGGAGCAGAAATATATCTGTATGATTTAAAACAAGATAAGTCATGGCTCATGAATAGATTAAGTGAAAAAATAAATTCCTTAGCTTGGAGTAATAGTAATAATTACCTAGTTTTTGCCAGTCTAAAAAATATTGGCATCATTGATTTGAGCGATAATCGCAATGATATAACTGGTATTTGGGGCGCTGATAATATATCAGCTTTAAAACTAGATGATAAAAATCAAATCTTATTCTTTTATAGTTTAATTGGTAATCAAAGTGGATTATATAAAATAAATTTAAGATAATGTTCTCTATAAAAAAACAGACTCACTATTTAAGCGAGTCTGTTTTTTATTTTATAAATTTGGAGCTAATTCTTTAATCAATTTTTCTAAATTATCACTGACTTCTGGATTCTTAAGGCCTAGTTTAATAGTAGCTTTGATAAAACCAAATTTATCACCAGTATCTAACCACTCCCCTTTTAATTTTACGCCATATAAAGATTGCCCCTTATCTAACAAGACATCAAAAGCATCCGCTAATCTTATTTCGCCACTCTTACCACCTTTCATAGTAGCTAAAATCTTAAAAATCTCTGGCGTAATAATATATAAACCAACAGCTACTAAATTAGATGGGGCTTTATCAACAGCTGGTTTTTCTACAAATCTTTTAATATCATAAATTCCCTCTTCTACCTCTGAACCATCAATAACGCCAAATTTAGAAACATCTTCATGACGCACTTCTGATAAGCCAACTACTGGATGACCATATTTTTCATAAGCTTCGATAAGTTGCGTGACAGGTGAAACTTCAGCATCGTATAAGGTATCGCCAAACATAATTAAAACTGGCTCATCATCGCGCACTAAATGAGCCGCGCAATTTATAGCATGGCCATCGCCTAGCGGAGTACTCTGTCTAACGTAAGAAAATTTAGCTAAATGTTCAATGGCCTCTACTTTAGCAATCAAATCTAGTTTATTTTTTTCTACCAGCGTCTTAGATAATTCAAAAGAATAATCAAAGTGATCTTCAATCGCTCTTTTGCCACGACCAGTTACAAAGATAACTTCTTTGATGCCAGCATCAGCGGCTTGTTCTACTAAATATTGAATAACTGGTTTATCAACTACTGGTAACATTTCTTTAGGCTGAGCTTTGGTGGCTGGCAAAAAACGAGTTCCAAAACCAGCTACTGGTAAAATAGCTTTTTTAATTTTTATCATATAATTTTATTTAAATCTCCACTTATAAAAATAACGAATAGCTGATTTCAAATGTTCGCGAGCTAAAGGATCAGAAAATATAGCTTTATACCAAGGTTTACTAGCACTAGCTCGAACATGGTCATGTATAACGGCTACTGAAGGATAATAGATAACCTGCAAACCAGCACTTTTAACTTGGCGACATAAATCCACATCCTCAAAATACATAAAATATCTCTCATCAAATAACGGAGTAATTGGTTTTTTTAACATAAAACAAGCACCCAGCAACCAATCAACTTCCATAACTGTTTCGTGGTCATTATTTTTCATTAAATAATTATTTAATGATTTAGGAAAAAAACGGCCCACAAAAGTACGACGTAAAATTGGAATATAAATCTTGGGAAAACGAACACAAGAATACTGTAAGGTGCCATCTGGATTTAAAAGTTTAGGGCCAATTAAGCCAATTTGAGGATTATTTTTTAAATAATAAAATAATTCTTTAACAGTATTCGTTTGATAAACAATATCAGGATTAGAGATTAAAATATAATCACCTTGGGCATGCTTAATACCTAAATTATTGCCACCACCCATGCCTAAATTCTTTTCACTATTAATTACTTTATAATCGGAGGCTAAGTCTGACAAATCGTCCCCGGAAGAATTTTCTACAATAATAACTTCATAATTTAAGCCAGTTAAATCAGCCTCTTTAATTGAAGTTACGCAATTAAGTAGCTTAGTCTTACTCTTATAATTAACTATGATAATTGATAAATCCATATTATTTTACGAGTTGCCAGAAAAAATTAAAAATTGGGTTAACTAAATATTTTAAAAGCGGGTTATCTATTTCTTGAAATTCAATACGCCCTACAAAAGTTTGGCTGATTTTGTGAAATGGTTGTTTAGCTAAAGCTCTAAATTGACGGCGATATTTACTAATTAAACGCCAAGTACTTGGTTTTAAGAAATAACCATCTACCTTTAACTTAGTTTTAAACCAGCCACTTTTTATAGCAAAAAGAGCCATACCTAAACTCATAATTAAAAATACTGGAGACAGCAAAATTAAATAAGCAAAAGAATAAAAACTAAAATAACTTAAAATTCTATTGCGTTCCATATAATACAACATTCTAACACTGCGTTCAAATTCATATTTATGAAACAACTGAGAATTAAGAGCTAAAATAACTTTATGCCCTGCTAATCTAGCCTTCAAACTAATATCCAAATCATCGTGATACATGTAATAATCTTCATTGTATCCTCCTATTTCCGTATAAACATCTGGTCTAATAATAAAGGAACAGCCGGAAGCATAAGAGATCTCTGAATAATTAGCTACTGTTAAGGCCGATTTCTTTTGACGATAATTACTGGTAAAACCAAAAAATAAAAAGTGGATTAAATTACCAGCGGTATTTATTAAGGGGTCTTTCTTTTCTTCTTCAGTTTGAGGCTCAAGTAAAATTAAAGATTGGGCAACAGCAGCTTGAGGGTTATTATCTAGTGCTACTACTAATTCTTGTAGCCAATTAACATCAAACTCGGTATCCATATTAGCAGCTACTAAATAATTGCAACCATCAGCCAGAGCTGAAGTCATGCCCAAATTATTAGCCGCACAATAATTACCATCAACGCGTGGCAAAACAATAGCTTCGGGATAAAAGTTTTTTAAATATTCTAATGATTCAGCTGAAGAGGCGTTATCAATTAAATAGACTTGAAAATTAGTATAAGTTTGAGTGCGTAAAGAATCTCGACAAGCACCTAAATACTTGCGAGCATAATCTTTATAATTTACTAAAACAATTCCAACTTTTTTCATACTTACTTAGAGAATTTTTCAGCTAAAAAACGACCCACAGGCCAAGTAATCTTTAAAAGATAATATTGCCAAGCGGCATGCCATTTTTTAAAATATTTCAACATCGAATCTTCAAAATATCCTTGCTTAACATTAATATTCACCTGACCAAAACTAGCTCCTACATAATCAACACAGGTAGCATCTGGAAAATACCAGACTTCCCCACCCAAAGCATAGACTTGGCGGCAAAAATCTACTTCTTCAAACCAAATAAAGTATTGTTCATCTAAAACAGGATGGTCTTTAGTTGATAATTCTTGCCACACATGGCGGTTAATCAAAAAGAAGGCACCGCGGACTGAATCAACCTTAGCTTCTTGATTATAATTAAACTTGGGTTGCAAATAATTATTTAAAACGGCTGGGATTAAGTGTGGTACTTTTAAAATAATCATTAATTGATCAAACAGAGTTGGAAAATTACGAACATGTTTAATTATTTCACCTTGCAGAGTTACTAACTGGCAAGATGACACCACAGCCTGTTGATTACGACGTGCCCAAGTTAAAGAATTAATTAAAGTATCAGAGTTAACTAACATGTCGGGGTTAAGCAATAACAAATAATCGCCTTTAGCTTCGCTAAGTGCTTGATTATTAGCTTTGGCAAAACCTAAATTATCAGTATTAGCAATTAATTTAACTTGAGGAAAATCATTTTTTACCATTTCTACTGTCCCATCTCCAGAATTATTATCAACTACAAAAACCTCAAAAGAAAAATTACCCTTAGAAGCATAAAGGGCCTGCAGATTAGCTTTTAATTTATCTTTAACTTTCCAGGAAACGATAATAATTGATAAATCCATATTACAATTTTATTCTAATTAATTTAGTGTGATCACTAGCGCCGCTAATAATTACTACCTGATTTTTTAGAACATTAAATTCTTTAGCTAGAAATTTAATAAGTTCTAAATTGGCTTTACCCTTTTCCGGGACAGCCGCGATAGCTATTTTAAAAGCGCCGTCAGCCATCAGCCCGCGCCACTGTGTTTTGTCAGCATTAGTCGTTACTCTGACAAGTAATCTGACCTCGCCTTTTTGAAGTAATTCCTGTTTTAAGTCACTAGTCATAATTTATGGCAATTATTCTCAGTTTAGCTCCTTTTCTTTGGAAAATCAATTAAAAATTAGGAGCCTTAAATAGTGATAAAAATGCCTATTGTCAAGATTTCAAAATATATCAAACTGCCCTATAATTAATAGACAAAAACTAATATTTACTTCTATGAATGAAGAAAAAAAAGCTAGACCATCTTGGGATGAATATTTCAGCCACTTGGCTAATTTAGTTGGTGAGCGTGGAACTTGTGATAGGGGCCAATGTGGTGCGCTTGTTACTAGGGACCGTCGTATCGTTTCTACTGGCTATGCTGGTTCTCCAGCTGGCACGGTTCACTGCGATGAAGTTGGTCACGAAATGCATACTATTATTCATGAAGATGGCACAGAAAGTAAACATTGTATTAGAACTACTCACGCTGAACAAAATGCTATCTGCCAAGCTGCTCGCTTTGGCATTTCTTTAGACGGCGGCACTCTTTACGTTAAAATGGCTCCTTGTTATACCTGCGCTAAAATGATGATTAATGCTGGTATTAAAAGGGTTGTTTGTGCGCAAGATTATCATGCTTCAGCTAGAAGTAAGGAAATATTTAAAGAAGCTGGAGTGGAATTTGTTTTATTAGATGATAAAGTAGTTGAATATTAAAAAAATAAATTACTATTGACTTTTACTAGTATTAGCGGTTAGATGTCAGTAGTAACTTAAAATTTTAAAGCTATGCAGAAATACTTAGAATTACTAAAAGACGTCATGGAAAATGGTGCCGACAAAAGTGACCGTACAGGCACTGGCACTCGCAGTGTTTTTGGTCGCCAAGTTCGCTTTGATTTAAGCGAAGGATTTCCTGTTATGACTACTAAAAAGCTTCATCTTAAATCAATTATTCATGAATTGCTTTGGTTCTTGCAAGGTAGCTCCAATATTAAATATTTAAATGATAACGGAGTAAAAATTTGGAATGAATGGGCAGATGAAAATGGCGAATTAGGACCGGTTTATGGTGTACAGTGGCGCTCTTGGCCAACACTAGATGGTCGTCAAATCGACCAAATTACCGATGCTATTAACCGGCTAAAAAAGAGTCCTGATTCCAGAAGACATATTGTTTCGGCTTGGAATGTAGCCGAAATTGACAATATGAAACTGCCACCTTGTCATTGTTTATTTCAATTCTATGTAGCTAACGGAAAACTATCCTGTCAGCTCTATCAAAGAAGTTGCGATATCTTTTTGGGTGTACCATTTAAT
>JBAQCS010000026.1:0-14202 GCA_049294415.1 Patescibacteria group bacterium | reverse complement strand
GGTAATTAATAAGCAAACAGAAGAAGAAATTAAAATTAAAGGTTTTAGTTTTGAAACTCGTAAATTCCGTTATTACCCAGAAGATAATATCGCCTCTCATATTTTAGGCTTTGTTAGCTATGCTAATGAAGATGGTGAAGGTCGTTATGGCTTGGAGGAATTTTTTAATGAAGAATTGTTTGGTAAGTATGGTTCACTTAAAGGTGAAAAGGGCGGCGGCAATTCCATGATTGTAAATGATAGGGAATACGTTAAGCCAGTTCCTGGTAGTGATTTAGTTTTAACCATTGATCGTAGCGTAGAATTTTTTGCTTGCGATAAGTTAAAGCAAATGGTGGATAAATTTAAAGCAGTGGGCGGCTCAGTAATAATAGTTGAACCAAAAACAGGAGCTATTATTGCCATGTGCTCAGTACCAGATTTTAATCCTAATGATTATCGCAACGTTCCTGATATAAAAATTTTTAGTAATCCAGCCACCTCTCATCAATATGAGCCTGGTTCTGTTTTTAAAACAATAACCATGTCTATTGCTCTTGATCAAGGTAAGGTATCGCCATCTACAACCTATAATGATGCTGGTTATATTATGATTAATGGTTGGCCAAAGCCAATTAAGAATGCTGATTTCGAAACCCATGGCGGACACGGAGTTGTTGATATGAATTCAGTGTTAGAAAATTCACTTAACACCGGTGCAATTTTTACCATGAAACAAGTCGGTCCTAAAATATTTTCTGATTATGTAAAAAGTTATGGTTTTGGCGAAAGAACTGGTATTGAACTGGGGGCCGAAGCCACTGGTAATATTAATAATTTATTAAAGAAGAATGTTAGAGAAATTGATGCCGCCACTGCTTCTTTCGGGCAAGGCGTGTCTGTAACTCCTCTGCAAATGGTAATGGCTTATCAAGCACTAGCCAATAAAGGGGTTTTGATGAAGCCTTATATAGTAAAAGAAATTATTCATCCCGATGGAAGAAAAGAAGAAATTCCCGCCAGACAGATTAAGCGAGTAGTTAGTGAACAAACTGCTAGTAAAGCTTTAGCTATGTTAGTTAATGTGGTTGAAAAAGGCCACTCTAAGAAAGAGGCTATTGCGGGCTATTATGTTGGAGGAAAAACTGGTACAGCTCAAATCGCTTCAGCTGGTGGTTATTATACCGATCGCTACAACCATACTTTTATAGGTGTTGCTCCAGCAGATAATCCAAGATTTGTGATGTTAACTCATATTGACAGCCCAAAGGGAATCCAATATGCTGATGGTTCAGCTGCTCCGTTGTGGCGTGATATTGCTGATTTTTTATTGAAATATTATCAAGTGCCCAAGAACAGGAAATAATATTACTCTAATCTTAATATGCGTGGAATACTAAAATTAAAACTAAAGATACTGTCTAAATTAATTTTGCGTAAATATCAACCTCGCATTATTGGTATTACTGGTAGTATTGGCAAGACAAGCGCTAAAGAAGCGGTTTGTTTAGTTTTGAATACTCGCTTTAAAGTTAGAGCTAGTTTTAAAAATTATAATAATGAATTAGGCTTACCACTAACTATTATTGGTGTAGAGTCGGCTGGTAAATCATTACTAGGTTGGCTTAAAGTTTTCTTAAAAGCTGTATCTTTAATTTTAATTAGAGATAAAGATTATCCAGAAATATTAGTTTTAGAAATGGGCGTTGATCGTCCAGGAGATATGGCTTATTTATGTTCTATTATTAATCCAGAAATTGGTATAGAAACAGCTGTTTCTTACTCTCATTTAGAATATTTTGGTAATGTAGTTAATATTAAAAAAGAAAAGCAGGTTTTAATTGAGAATGTTGATAATAAAGGCTTATCTATTCTCAATTATGATAATGAATATACTAGAGACATGGCTGAGGTAAGTCGTGCTAAGGTGCTGACTTATGGCTTTGGGGAGGGCGCCATGTTGCAGGTTCAGGATTTATCTTATAATTTCTCTAAAGGCGATTATGATTTATCAGGCATCCATTTTAAGATGAGTTATGACGGTTCGATAGTGCCAGTGTTCATGAAAAATGTGTTATCAGAAACAGCAGTTTACGCAGCTTTGGCTGGCGTAGCCGTTGGACTACATTTCGAATTTAATTTAGTGGAACTGGCTCAGATTTTGTTAGATTTTAATTTACCTCATGGTCGCATGAATTTGTTACCAGGCATTAAAAATACTTTTATTATTGATGATACTTATAATTCTTCACCTGAAGCGTGCCTAGCCGCTTTGGATGTTTTAGGCAAATTAAGAATTTCTGAGGATGGTAAAAAATATGCTGTGTTAGGTGATATGGCCGAAATTGGAGCTTATACTGAAGAAGGTCATGAATTAGTTGGCAAAAAGTTAGTAGATAGTAATATCGATTATTTAATAGCAGTGGGGGCTAAATCAATCCATATTATTAATGGAGCTCAAGATGCTGGTTTAAAAAAAGATGCTATTTTTCATTTTGATACATCCGAAGAGGCTGGTAGTTTTATTCAAGATAGAATAAATAGTGGTGATGTTATTTTGGTTAAGGGCTCACAATCTATGAGAATGGAAAAAGCAGTTTTAGAAATTATGGCTGAGCCGGAAAGAGCTGAAGAATTATTAGTTAGACAAGGCCAGGAGTGGAAATAATCATTTTAGACAAAAAGAAAGACCCCGTGTTTTACGGGGTCTTTTTTTGTTAGGCCTTTAAATAGGCCTTAATAATTTTTCGTTGGGTTTTAGAGATGTGAAAATCTTTAACTGAATAACCGAGTCCGGCTTCATAATATAGTTGCCGAAAATCAATCTGGTCGTCTTTTAGTTTTTCTTTGATCAGCAAGTCTCTGGCCACCATCGCTGCATCATAATAAAAACTTTTTTCGCTTTGATAGTTTTTCACGCTCAGAATAAAACTCGTGAAATGTTTATTATCTAAGCGTTGGAGAATTAATTTAAAATTATTTAAATCGTTTCTCCAATTTGGTGAGGCGCGGTCGTAAATAGCAATAATTAAGTTGAAGTCTTCAGTGCTAGCTAATTCTGCGCTGGATAATTCACCCCATTTTTTACAATTTTTTCGTTATTGTTAAAATGCCAGACAAATCTTTCCCCAGCTTTGATTTTATTACTGAAATCCTTGTAGTCTTTGCTGGTCTCAAAGCAATTTAACAATAAATCTAACTTTTCATTTTTTAGAAAAGGAGCGTTGTCATCGTAGAGCCCAAACTTTTTGAAGGTTTCGCTTTCAAACAGTGTCAGAATGTCTGGTCGATTGTTAATAGCTGTTAAGAAATTAGCACGAGCTTTATCGCGTGATAAATTGTTTAAAATAATATTTTCTGCTATTTCCGCCAACATAGACACTTCTGCTGCAGTAGAGAGTGTAATTACATCATTAGAACTACCGGCTAACATGACGGCTAATAATCTATCTTTCGCGTTAGTAGCTGCGCCTATTAGAATCCCAGCGTAAGAATTTTGTAATCCTGGGGCTATTGAATCTAACCAGCTTAGAATTTCTTTGAACTCCATTCCAGCTGCCTGCAGTAAAGCACTTTTGCTAACCTCTCCCCAACTGTTGAGAAGTTCGGCTAATTTTGTGCCACTTTTTTCTTTATCTACAGCTGCATAATAATCAATGCAGGCCGCCGATAACTTTTGATACCATGTTTTTTCCATCGTTTATATTTTTTGAGGGTTAAATTGTTAAAGAATTCTTCTAAATTTATGCCTTTTCTTGATTTTAGTCAAGGCACGGGTTATACTGAATTTGCTATGAAAATACTTATTTTAGGAGCTCAAGGTAACTTGGGCACACAACTAGTCCTTACTTTTAAAGATCATGAAGTCTTGGCTTGGGATAGAAATGAAGTTAATTTATTAGATTCTGAGAATTTAATTGTTAAATTAGATGAAGCTCAGCCAGATTTAGTTATTAATGCAGCCGCTTACAATGCGGTTGATAAATGTGAAAGTTTAGAAGAAGAAAAAGAATTGGCCATCAAACTTAACACAGAATTACCAAGCCAATTAGCCACTTGGTGTCATGATAATCATAAAGTTTTAGTCCAGTATTCTACGGATTATGTTTTCAGCGGTAATGAAGATAAAAAAGAATTTAACGAAGCTGATGTTCCTAATCCCATTAATGTTTATGGTCAAACTAAAGCTGACGGGGAACTTACTGTGATAAATTCCGGGGCTGATTATTATTTAATCCGTGTTTCTAAACTATTTGGCCCATCAGGAGCTAGCGAATATTCTAAGAAAAGTTTTTTTGATATCATGCTAGATCTAGCTAGCCGTAACCCAGAATTATCAGTGGTAGATGAAGAATTGAGCTGTTTTACCTATACACCTGATTTAGCGGCGGCTACTAAAGAGTTAATCACAGATAAAAAACCATTCGGTATCTACCATTTAATTAATGAAGGAGCAGTAACTTGGTATGAAGCTGTGTTAGAACTTAAAAAAATAGCTGGTTTTGAGGCTGTTGTTAAGCCAGTTAGTGGTGACTTTTTAAATCGTCCAGCTAAGAGACCATTATTTTCAGTATTACAAAATACCAAAGTCCAACACTTAAGGTCATATCGAGAAGCCTTACAAGAATATTTAAAAAATAAGAAATAAAATTATGCGCGGAATCATTCTCTCTGGCGGTAGCGGCACACGACTTAGACCACTAACCAAAATAACCAGTAAACAATTGTTGCCAATTTATAATAAGCCGATGATTTATTATCCGCTTAATACTTTAATTAAAGCTGGTATTAAGGAAATACTAATTATCGTATCCCCTGAACGAGCCGGTGATTATTTAAATTTATTAGGTAGTGGTAAAGAATTTGGTGTTAAATTTACTTATGAAATTCAAGATAAGCCAGAAGGCTTAGCCCAAGCTTTTTTAATTGGTGAAAATTTTATTGACCAAGAAGATGTGGCGATGATTTTGGGTGATAATATTTTTGAAGATGATTTTGCTGATGAAATTATTAATTTTAAAGGCGGGGCTAAAATTTTTGCTAAGCAAGTTAGTGATCCAGAACGTTTTGGTGTGGTAAAATTTGATGAGAACAAGCAAGCTTCTCAATTAGTAGAAAAACCACAAGAATTTATTAGTAATTATGCGGTGACTGGTCTTTATGTTTGTGATAGCAGGGTAGTAAGTATTGCTAAAAATATTAAGCCAAGTAGCCGTGGAGAATTAGAAATAGTTGATGTTTTAAATACCTATTTAGATAAAGGAGAATTGTCAGTAGCTATGGTTGACGGAGAATGGTTAGATGCTGGAACATTTGATAGTTTACTTCGCGCTCAAAATATCGCCAAGGAAAAGTTAGCTGATAAAATGATTATTTAATTATGAAATTAGCCATTGGTGTAATTACTTATAATGACTCAAGTATTAAATATCTACCTGATTTTCTAGGTAGCTTACTTGAGGCATTAAATGGCTTAGAGTCAGTTGAGTGGCAGATTTTAGTTAGAGATAATAGTGAACAAGAAAATAATCCTAATAAAGATTATTTTAATAATCTTACCAGTAAAGATCATATAAGTTTTATTTGGTCGGGAGCTAATTTAGGTTTTGCTAAAGCTTATAATTTGATGATAAGTGATGCTAAAGAGTGGGGGGCTGATTATTTTTTAATGATTAACCCCGATATTTTTATTAAGCCTAATGCTATTTTAGAGATGTTGGCTGCTATAAATAATGATCAAAAAATTGCTTCTGTAACTCCAAAAATATTACGCTGGGATTTTGCCAATAAAAAATTTACTAATTATATTGATAGTTGCGGGCTGAGTATTGGTTCTGGTCTAGTTTTTAGAGATATCGGACAGGGAAGAGTTGATGACGGTAGTTTTGACAAGTCCTCTATAATTGGAGCATCAGGAGCAGCCGCTTTGTTTAGAATGTCCGCTTTAGAGGATATTAAAGATGATAATGGCTATCTTGATGAAGAAATGTTTATGTATAAAGAAGACTGCGACTTAGCCTATCGTTTGTTTTTAAAAGGATATAAGTCAATTTTGGTGCCACAGGCTATAATTTATCACGATAGAAGTGTTTCTGCTGTTAGCCAAGGTCTAATAGGCTCGATTAAGAGTCGTAAAGATAAAAATAAATTAGTTAAATCTTGGTCATTTTTAAACCAACACCTTTTAATTATTAAGCACTGGCACGCACAAAATTTTAAGTCAAAAATATTAATTTTATTAAGATTAATACCACTTTGGGGCTATGCCATTGTATTTGAGCCCTTTTTATTGAAAAATTGTCTAATAATAAAGAAAAAAATTGCCAAAAAGTAACTTTTGGGTTAATTTGCCAGATTTATCATTGACTAATATAAATTATTATGATAAAGTGGCAGTGTTGTAAAATAATTTATTGAATTAGTTAATAATATATAGGTTACCTATATTTCTTGTAATAATATGGATAATATCCTTGAAAAGATGGTTAAAGGTGAAAAGTCAGAAGAGCTGTCTCGCCTTAATGCTATCAGCATTGTCAATAATCTATTCTCCGATTTACTGGAGCGCGAACGAGATATTTTAGCTCGTCGTTTTGGCTTGAGTGGAGTTAAGGGTGAAACCTTAGAAAAAATTGGTCAAATGCACAAATTAACTCGTGAACGCGTTCGTCAAATCGAAGCGGCTAGTATTCGTAAGATTAAGAAACTAGAGAATCTAGAAGAATTCTTAAGTTCTTTACGTTTAATCATCAATCAATTATTAAAAGAACACGGCGGTATGCTTCGTAAGGATTATCTTTTGGATATTTTGACTGTTTATTGTTTAGAGGTTGGAAAACACGAAGGTGATAGTGTAACTGAAGATAAGAAAGCTATTTATCGCAATCACTTCAATTTTTTAATTTCTAAGTTATTAGAAGATGGTTTTGATATTGTTAAGGACTCTGATAAGTTTAATGCCTATTATAAAGAAAAAGGACAAGATATTTCTAATTTAGAAGCCCTAGCTAATGATTTAGTAGCTAAAGTGGAAAGTGTTCAAAAGACTTTAACTACCGAAGATATTCTAGATTTAATTAAGAAGTTAAATTCTTATAGCGAAGAAACAGTTATTACTACTGATACAGATTTAACTACAGTTTTCAAAAGCGAGGCTTTTGCCGACAAAGCAGAAATTATTAATGGTAATAAAGTTTTGTATTCTTTACTTCAGGCCGTAAAAAGCGTTGATCAAAATAAATATGGTCATTGGGGTAAAACTGATTGGCAAGAAATTAAGCCAAAAACCATTAATGATAAAATTTATTTAGTTTTAAAAAATGAAGGCAAGCCAATGCATTTTACTGAAATTGCCACTAAGATCAATGAAATTAAATTTGACAAGAAAAATGCTAATCCAGCCACCGTTCATAATGAATTAATCCTAGACGGTAGATATATTTTAACTGGTCGCGGTATGTACGGATTAAAGGATTGGGAAAAATAATTTTTGTAAAAATATTAACGCCTCGGCTTACGCTAGAGGCGTTTTTGTTTTTTAGGAAATATGATAAAATATAAGCATGGATATCGTAATAGACATTGCTAGACTTAATCAATTTTTTAATGCCGCGCCGCTTGATATGGCTTGGCAGTTTTTTGTTAATATCGGTTGGATGATTATAGGCGTTGTTTATATAAATGGCGCTCTTATGGTCTACAAGGATCATATTCAAGGCAAATATGCTGCTACTTTAAAAAATATTATATTAGCCGTAGATATTCCTAAAGGAAATGAACAAACACCTAAAGCTGTGGAGAACCTTTTTACTTATTTAGGTGGCGCCCATGGTTCTATTAGTTTCTTTGAAGAATGGTTTGATGGTCTATTCCAACAGTCTTTTAGTTTTGAAATAGTTTCAATTGAAGGTTACACCCAGTTTTTAATTAGAACGCCTTTAGGCTTTCGTAATTTAGTTGAATCAGCAGTTTACTCTCAATACCCTGATGCCGAAATTAGCGAGGTAGATGATTATACTAGCGGTATGCCCACTCGATTTCCTGATGAGGAATGGGATATTTGGGGAGCTGAATATATTCAGCATGCTAATATTGCTTATCCGATTAAATTATACGAAGAATTTGAACATAAGTTTGGTGAGTCAGAAACTCAGTTTAAGGATCCAATGGCAGCACTCATGGATTTGTGTAGCTCATTGCGTCAAGGCGAACAGCTTTGGGTGCAACTCATTGTAGTGCCTTGTGATTTTGCTTGGGTTAAAAAAAGTGATGCCGAGGTAGATAAAATTTTAAAGAAAGTTAAAGTTGTTCAAAGTGGAGCTTCTAAATTTGTAGAATGGATTGGCGAATTAAGTGAATACCTATTTGCTATTTGGGGTGATATTGAGCCAGCTAAGGAGGCTAAGGCTTTGTCTATGATGGAACTTACCCCCGCACAAAAGAAAAAAATTGAAGCTATCCATGCTAAGGCTGCTAAATTAGGTTTTCAGTCGAAAATGAGAGTTATTTATATTGCCAAAAAAGACGTTTTAAATAAAGGTAAAGTAGTTAGTGGTTTTACTGGTTATATCAAGCAGTTTGCTACTATGGACTTAAATAATATTAAGCCTGATATGGGTACCACTGGTACTAAAACTGCCTATTTTGCTAAAGATAGTCGCTTAATTGGTAAAAAGAATCGTTTAATGTCTAATTATGTAGCTCGTAGTGCCTGGTCTGGTCGCTTGCCCGGATTATATAACATTGAAGAGTTGGCGACTTTATGGCATTTTCCACTGGAAGCTAATGTTAAGGCGCCTCTTATTCAAAAGGCCCCTGGCCGTAAATCTGATGCCCCAGCTTCGTTGCCTATTTTTGAAGAGGAAAGCGGCGGGCAAAATTTACCACCAGATATATTTGGCTTAACAGGTGAGCCAGAAGTTAAAAATAATGAAAAGGTTGAAAATATTTTTAGTGATAATACTCAAAAGGGAAATGATGATTTGTTTTGGGTAGAAGAATCTGGATCTAAACAAAAAACAACTACAAATCAAGTTGCAAATAATACGACTCCTAATAATTCTAATAGTAGTTTGCCGCCTGATTTACCTTTTGCCTAAATATATGAATACTAAAAAATATAGAATCATAGGCATTGATGCCCGTTTTTATGGTCCAGTTGGTAAAGGGTTAGGACGCTACACTCAAGAGGTGGTGGATAATGTAGTTACCATTTTATCTGAAAACGAAGACATTCATTTTGTAATATTCTTATCAATTGAGAATTATGATACTTTTGAATGTGATGGCATAAAAGTTAAAAAGGTTTTAATTAAATCCCGTTGGTATACTTTAGCGGAACAAATTGAATTTCCATATCGTTTATGGCAAGAGAAAATTGATTTAGTACATTTTCCTCATTTTAATGTACCGGTTTTTATTACCATGCCGTTTATAGTTACTATTCATGATTTAATTTTAACTAAATTTCCTACTTATCGAGCAACTACTCTCCATCCACTTTTTTATTGGTTTAAAGATAAGGCTTATCGCGTGGTTATTTCTTTGGCAGTTAAAAGAGCTAAAAAAATTATTACCGTTTCGGAATTTACTAAGAATGATTTGATCGAACAATTTAAAGTTAAAGTTTCTAAAATATTAGTAACTTACGAAGGGGTAGCTAATTTAGATAAAAATGAAAACTCTTTATTTTCCATGAAGCCAGAGAGTGAAAAAATTCTAGCACGCTACAATATTTCTTCTCCATTTTTATTATATGTTGGTAATGCTTATCCTCATAAAAACTTAGAAGGTTTAATTAATATTTTTGGTAAATTGAAAGTTAGTCATCCTGATTTACGTTTAGTTTTGGTTGGTAAAGAGGATTATTTTTATAATCGTGTTCAGGAATTTGCGCGGCATCATAATTTTTGGCAACCAGCTAATCACAACAGCTCAGTTACTTTTCCCGGTTATATTCCGGACGCTGATTTGAGAGTTATTTTTGAAAGTGCTCGTGCTTATATTTTTCCTTCTCTTTATGAAGGTTTTGGTTTACCGCCGCTAGAAGCTATGGCTCATGGTTGTCCAGTAATTAGCTCTAATCGCGCTAGTATGCCTGAAATATTAGGCGAGGCTGCTATTTATTTTGATCCAGAAAATGAAGAAGAGGCTATTAAAACCATTGATAGCTTATTGATTGATGATAGCAAACGTCAAAAGATGATTGAACTTGGTTATTTGCAAGCCAAAAAATATAGTTGGTGGGAATGTGCCAATACTACCAGTCAGGCTTATCTCGAAGTATTAAGTAAAATAAAATGATTTTTGATGATAAAAAAATAATATCAGATAAAGACAGAGAGTCAGATAATTCTGATGATTTTTTATTTAGCTTCAAAAAGCAAATGGCCAAAGAGCTGAAATCTTTTCAAAAAAGAGTTGAGCGCGGTGAAGATAATTTTAAAATTTCTTTTAATTTAGCCGCCGAATCCATTGAACCTAAGAGAATAAAAAATAAAATTAAACTAGGTAAAAAAATAATTATTCGTCAAGAAAAAAAAATAATTAGACCAATTAAATCTGCCTATAAAGATATTTCTAAAACAATTGATTATCATCATAATTCTTTTGACCAGGCTCTTAAAAAAAGTGAGAAGCAACTAAAGCTTTGGCGTCGTCAGATTTTTGCTACTTACTTAAAAGATAATAAATATAAACATAATAATAGCTCTTGGGTACCAGAACCTTTAAAGTCTTTGTTAGTTTTTTTGGTTGTTTTAATATTAATTATTACCCCTTTTAAATTATTGTCTTATTTACATGTTTTTAGTTTTCGTGATTTAGAAAATAAAGTCTTGGCCAAAACTAAATCAGCTGTTAGTAATTTAGCTTTAGCTGGTTCGTCGGTTACTAAACTTGATATAAATTCAGCTCAGACTGGTTTTTCTTCAGCTTCTAATGATTTTTTACAAGCTAGTGCCGACATGTCCCAAATTAGTGATGTTTTATTGCAGCTAGCTTCTTTATCTAATAATCCTAAGTTAAAATTAGCAGCCGAGAGTAAACATTTTTTAAATGCTGGTTGGAGAGTTTCTAGATTAGGTGCTGAACTTAGTCAATCTTTAAGCGGACTAGAAAATCAACAAGAAACTAATTGGTTGCAACTGTTAGATAATTTTTTAGTTAATGGTAAGTTAGCTTTACAAGATGCTGAAGGTCTTAAAAGTGAACTGCAAAAAATTAATGTTAAAAATTTACCATCAGAATATCAATCTCAGTTTATAAGTTTGTCTAGTAAAATTGATAAATTGCCAGATAATTTAACAGTGATGCTAGAACAGGCTCAGTATTTACGAACTTTTTTAGGAGCTGATTCTGATAAAAGATATTTACTTATTTTTCAAAATAACGCTGAAATGAGAGGATCTGGTGGATTTTTAGGTAGTTATGCTTTGGTTGATTTTAAGCAAGGTAAAATTAAGAGTTTAGAAGTGCCTGGTGGCGGTTCTTATGATACTGAAGCCGGGATGCTGGATAAGATAAAAGCCCCTGAACCTTTACAGCTAGTTAATCCTCGTTGGTATTTTTGGGATGCTAATTGGTGGCCAGATTTTCCAACTACTGCGAAGAATTTAATGTGGTTTTATGAAAAAAGCGATGGTCCAACAGTGGATGGCGTTATCTCTTTTACTCCTAGCGTGATCGAGAGCTTATTAGAAATAAGTGGACCTATTGATTTAACTAAAGATTACGGAGTAGTTATTACTTCGGAAAATTTTTGGCAGGAAGTTCAAATGATCACGGAGAGAGATAATATTGTTAAGGAAAATCCTCAGGCTGTAGCTCATTTACCAGTTGGTGAAAAAAATAAACCAAAAAAAATTATTGGTGATTTGATGGCTAAGATGATGGAAGTCTTGCCACAAAAATTAGATAAAAATAATTTAATTAAATTTATCGGTAGTACGGATAAAAATTTAGCAGCTAAGCAAATAATGTTTTATTTTAAAGATGAAGATTTGCAAGAGACCGTTGCTAAATATCATTTTGATGGAGCAATCTCCAGCGCTCCTCAAAATTATTTAATGGTAGTTGATACTAATATCGCTGGAGCTAAAACTGATAAGGTTATTAAGGAAGAAATTTTTCATGAAACTAGTGTTGGCTATGACGGTAGCATGTTTGATACAGTAACTATTAAAAGAACTCATACAGCTCTTAAAAACACTCCATTAGTTGGTGTGCGTAATGTTAATTGGTTACGTGTTTACGTGCCACTCGGCAGTGACCTATTAGCTTTTTCTGGCATATCGGTGCCTGATGCTAAATATTTTGAAAGTCCTGATTCTGGTTGGATTGATAATGAGTTTTTAGCTGAACATGAGGGTAGGGCTATAACTGACGAAAGAACTGGTACAAAAATTTATGAAGAAAACGGTAAGACAGTTTTTGCTAATTGGACTATGCTTGATCCTGGTGAAACATCAGTTGTAACTTTACGTTATCGTTTACCATTTAATCTTTGGCAGATAAATAGCAAAAATGATTTCAGTAGCCGTTTAAATAAGTGGCTAAGTGCTGATAATGTTGATTTTTATCCATATTCATTATTAGTACAAAAACAACCTGGTTCAACTAATCAATCTTTTCAAACTACTTTAAATATTCCAGATGCTTATACTAAATTGTGGCGCTCTGATAATCATGAAGCTAGTATGGAAATTTTAGATAAAGATAAATTTTTCTCTGATTTAATATCAATAAAATAATTTACATATATGACACTCTCTAAAAAAACTAATAATACGGAACCAGTTTTTGAAGCTAGGCCAGTACCTAGCGTCAGACAGGTTAGAAAGTTTGAGAAAGCTGTTGAAAAAGAATTGCACGATGAAGAGGTGGACGATGAGCTTTTAGAGATATATAGCGAAGACGATGAAGACTCCAAAGCTATTCATTTAAAGCCTAAAGGCAAATCCGTATTTTTAGTGGTTCTAAAAAATATTTTTGTTGCTGCCATTATTTTTTCTTTTGCCTATGGTTTATTTTTCTACTTATCCAATAGACCGGCGGATGCCACAGCTTTAGAGCTTAATGTCGTATCGCCAGAAAAGATTAAAGCTGGTGAAAGTTTTTCTTATACTATTAAATATCATAATAATAGCAAGTATATTTTGAAGGATTTACAATTAGAACTTAAATATCCAGATGGCTTTATTTTCGAAAGTGTTAATGGTGATATTGTAGACAGAGGCTCTGGCCAGAGTAAAAATATTTTTAAATTAGCCGACCTAACTGCTGGACAAGAATCCAACATAGAAATAAAAGGCAAAATAATTGCTAAAAAAGATTCAGCCGCACTGCTCTTGGCCAGTTTAAGTTATAAGCCAGCCGATTTTTCTAGTGAGTTTAAAAAAGACGCCGTGTCTTCAATAATGGTTGATGATTTAGGTTTTGAGGTTGATTTTGAATATGCTAATGCTATTCTAGTGGGAGAAGATAATGAAATAGATGTTTATTTTAAAAATGTTAAACAAAACTTCTTAGATGATTTTGAAGTTTCTTTCATGTTTCCGGAAAACATTCTTCTAACTAGTAGCGGCGGATTAGCAGCTGTTAGTTCTAGTACGGCTAATACTAATGAGGAGCTATTACAGGTGGAAAAAAATAGCAGTTTGCTTTGGAAAGTTAAAGGTTTGATTGCTGGTGATAAAACTTATAAATTGCCAATTTACTATCAAGCTAATAAAAAGATCGATGATAGCCAGGAAATAATTATTCGTCTTAGTAAAAAAACTGAAAATGGGGAATCATATATTTTTCTGGAAAAAAATATTAAGTTAAATGTGATGAATAGTAATTTAAATTTAACTTTAATTTTAAATGGTAGTAAAAATGATAACTCGGCTGATTTCGGTAGCACTTTGAATTATTCTTTAACCTATGCTAATAAAAGCGATAGTCAAATTAACGATGTGGCTATTATGGCCATTTTAAAGAGTGATTTTTTAGATTTTGATACTTTTAAGAATGAACAAAAGGGAATAGTGTCCAGTCAATCTGTTACTTGGACTAAAGAACAAATTCCATCTTTAGCTAGTTTGGCTCCTGGAGCTGAAGGGGTTATAGATTTTTCTATAAATTTAAAACCATTTACTGATAATGATTTAGGTAAAAATGCTGTAGTTTCTAGTTATGCTCAATTTAATATTAATAATAAACCGTCTAGTCGCAGTGATAGTC
>JBAQCS010000025.1:0-33844 GCA_049294415.1 Patescibacteria group bacterium | reverse complement strand
ATTTGGTTTTTATTTAAAAAAGTTGCTATTTTATCCCATAGTTCTTTGGTGGATTTGCTGTTATCCGGCTGGCATAATTCTTTGGGTTTATTTGTTTATTTAGAAAAACTAATTATTCCTTTTAATTTGTCAGTTTATCCTACTATTAGTCATTCTACTTTTTGGTTTAGTTTAATTACCATTTTAATTGTTATAGTCGCTGTTTATTATACAATAAAATTAAACTATAAAAATATTGCCTTTGGTTTGTTGTGGTTTTTTATTTTTTTATTACCTAGTTTTTTAAGTCCTAATCCTGAGACAGTATTTAGTTTTTTTGAACATCGCTTGTATTTACCAATTTTTGGGTTACTTATCTGTGCAGCCGAACTTTATCCGCTAAAAGACATTAATTGGTCTAATAGAAAAAATGTCTTATCGGCTACTATTTTTATTATCTTTTTTTCAGTTTTAACAATGTGGCATGCTCATGATTTTTCTGATCGTTTATCTTTTTGGAAGTCAGCTGTTTCTAGCTCGCCTAACTCGGCTTTTGCTAAAAATAACCTAGGTGCTATGTATCATTTAGAAGGGGATTTAGATGCTGCCAAACATTATTACTTAGAAGCCCTTCGTTTAGATGGTGATCAAAGATTGGTTCATAATAATTTAGGTTTAATTGCTGTTAGTCAAAAAAACTATTCTGAAGCTGAGAGTGAATATTCCAAAGAGCTGGCCATTAATCCTTATTATGATAACGCCTGGCTTAATTTGGGAATATTGTATGTTAAGCTTGGCAAATTAAAAGAAGCTCAAAATTCTTTTCAAAATGCTTACCAAATAAATCCCAATAATAGCCAGGCTTATAATAATTTGCTTATTTTAGACTCTAAGGTAGAATAAAGAAGTATGTGGAAACGATTATTTAAACAAAAAGTTAATAGTATTGCGGTAGCGGCTATTTTAGTGGCCGTCTCTTCTTTGGTTTCTAGATTACTAGGTATTTTACGCGATAGAATTTTAGCTGGTCAATTTGGAGCTAGTTCCCAATTAGATATCTATTATGCTGCTTTTAGAATACCGGATTTATTATTTAATCTCATAGTTTTGGGGGCTCTGTCGGCTGGGTTTATTCCAATTTTTAGTAGTCTTATTAAAGATTTTAAAGAGCCTAAGAATACAGCTGAAAATAGCGAAGCCTGGTCACTGGCTAGTAATATTATTAACATTTTATCGGTTTTTTTATTGTTATTATCAGCGATTGGTATGATTTTTGCACCTACTTTAGTGCGTTTGATTACCCCGGGTTTTTCAGCTGAATCACAGCTAGCCACTGCTAATTTAACTAGAGTGATGTTTCTATCACCACTATTTTTAGGTATATCTGGTGTCTTGGGTGGTATTTTACAATCTTTCCGTCGCTTTTTTATCTATTCACTGGCTCCAATTTTATATAATTTAGGAATTATTGTGGGGGCTTTATTTTTCTCTAAAGAGTGGGGGTTAAATGGCCTAGCTTATGGTGTTGTGTTGGGTGCTTTTTTACACATGGTGATACAAATTCCAGCTGTAAAGATGTTGGGCTATCATCATAGTTGGAAAATAAATTGGAAAGATGTGGCTACTCGTCGAATTGGTAGAATGATGATCCCTCGCACGATGAGCTTAGCTATCACTCAGATTGATTTGCTAGTTACTACTATTATCGCTTCTGGTTTAGCCGCTGGTTCTTTAAGTATTTTTAATTTAGCCAATAATTTACAATCTTTTCCGGTTGGTATTTTTGGTATTTCTTTTGCTATCGCAGCTTTCCCAGCTTTATCTCAAAGTGCTTTTGATTTAAAAAAATTAGAAGCTAGTTTTTCTTCAACTTTAAGGCAGATTTTATTTTTTGTAATTCCAGCGACAGTTTTTTTAATTACTCTGCGCGCCCAAATTATTCGTGTTATTTTAGGAACAGGTGCTTTTAATTGGCAGGATACTATTTTAAGCATGAATACTTTAGCTTTTTTTACTATTAGTTTATTTGCTCAAGCTTCTATTCCGCTTCTAGTTAGAGTTTTTTATGCCAGACACAATTCTAAGACGCCATTTTATCTAGGCATTTTTACAGTCGCGGCTGATGTGGTTTTATGTTTATTGCTGTCTAGAGTGATGGGTGTAGCTGGACTAGCTTTAGCTTATTCTATTTCTAGTATTTTGAACTTTATTTTACTTTGGGGTTGGCTTCACTTTAAAGTTGGTGATTTAGGAATTGCGAAAATATCTTTAGCAGCTTTAAAATTTTCAGCTTCGGCTGTTGGAGCGGGTATGGTTATCCAATTAATGAAAATAGTAGTTTGGCCGTTTATTGATATGACAACTTTTTTAGGAGTCTTTATTCAATTAGGAGTTTCAGCCACTTTTGGTGTTTTAACTTATGGCTTACTTTGTTATTTATTTGGCAGCGAAGAACTTATAACTTTCTTAGCCGTAATTCGCCGCCGTTTACCCTTTAAAAAGTTACCAGTTGATGATTCTGGTGAGGTTCGTGGCAATTGACCTGAGCCTTAAAATAAAGTAATATAACAACCATGAATAATCAAGAAAAAATTAGGAATTTTTGCGTAATTGCCCATATTGATCATGGTAAATCTACCTTGGCTGACCGCATGTTAGAAATCACTAATACGGTTGATAAACGCCGCATGAAGGATCAGATTTTAGATGGTATGGATATTGAGCGCGAGCGTGGTATTACTATCAAATTACAACCAGTAACCATGAATTTTGAAGGATATCAATTAAACTTAATTGATACTCCAGGGCACGTGGATTTCTCTTATGAGGTTTCTCGTTCACTAGCGGCTGTTGAAACCGCTGTTTTGTTAGTGGACTGCACTCAAGGTATTCAAGCTCAAACCTTAGCTAATTTATATTTAGCTTTAGAGCAAGATTTAACTATTATTCCGGTTGTTAACAAAATTGATTTACCAGCGGCTGATATAGACAAGACTAAAGCTGAAATTATTAAATTATTAGGTTGTAAAGAAGAGGAAATTATTTGTGCCTCGGGTAAAACTGGAGCTGGTGTAGAAGATGTTTTGCACGCCGTTATTAAACACGGCCACAGCCCTAAAGCTTTAGTAGGCGAAGAAAGTCAGGATTATCCTAGAGCTCTTATTTTTGATTCCAAATATGATGAATATAAAGGCGTAGTAGCTTATATTAGAGTTTTTGATGGTCACATTAAGAAAGGTGACAAAATTAGATTGTTAGCCACAGAGGCTGTGAGTGAAGTATTAGATATTGGTATTTTTAAACCTGATTATTTTTCTACTGGTGAATTGAAACGTGGCGAAATTGGTTATGTAGTTACCGGCTTTAAGCAAGTTGGTGATTGTCGCGTGGGTGATACAATGACAGTTGGTAATCATCCTCAAGTAAAATCTTTAGTTGGTTATAAGGAAGTAAAACCAATGGTATTTGCCGGAATTTTTCCTAAAGAAGGAGACGGCTTACAAGATTTACGAGATGCCATGGAAAGATTAAAACTTAATGACGCTTCTTTAGTTTATGAACCAGAACAATCAGATGCCTTAGGCGTTGGTTTTCGCTGCGGTTTTTTAGGATTATTACACTTAGAAATTTTTCAAGAAAGATTACGCCGCGAACATAACTTAGATTTAATTGTCACTGTTCCTAGCGTGGCTTATAAGGTTTTTCGTAAGAATGGTAAGGAAGAAGTTATTCGCACTCCTCAGAGACTGCCAGACCCTAATGAGATAAATAGTATTGAAGAACCTATCGTATCGTTAGATATTATTACACCTAAAACTTATTTAGGTAATATCATGAAGGTAACTCAAGAAAAAAGAGGTATTTATAAGAATACTGAATATATTTCGGTTGACGGTGATGATGCTAGAGTTATCTTGCATTATGATATTCCGATGTCAGCTATCTTAACTGATTACTACGATAAAATAAAAAGTGTTTCAGCTGGTTATGCCTCTATTAATTATGAATTTTTAGAATACCGCTTGGCTGATGTAGTTAAAATGGATATTATGGTAGCCGAAGAAATAGTGGAATCGCTATCTACTATTGTGTATCGTGATGAGGCAGCTCGTGAAGGTAGGGCGGTTGTTCATATTTTAAAAGATACTTTACCACGTAAAATGTTTGTGATTAAAATTCAAGCGGCTATTGGTGGTAAGGTAATTGCAGCCGAACGTATTTCAGCGATGAGAAAAGATGTGACCGCTAAACTTTATGGCGGTGATGTAACTCGTAAAAATAAATTACTTGATCAACAGAAGAAGGGTAAGAAAAAGATGATGGCCATGGGCAAGGGTAGTGTTGATATTCCGCCCGATACTTTTATTAAAATACTAAAAAGATAATTATGAAAAGAAAGAAAGTAGTCAAAATTATTTGGATTATAATTTCCACTATGGTAATTTTATCAATGTTGGCTGTTTCAATGAGCGCTGCTTGGTTTTAATTAATTGAATTACAATGAATATGAAGCAATGGAAATTATGCGCTCCAGCTCCAGATGATTTTTTGGCGAGCCAGACTAACTTGTCTAAAATTATTTTGCAGCTTTTATATAATCGCGGGATAACGGATCAGTTAGCTTTAGAATCTTTTTGGCATGATATTTTGCCAGCTGATAAAGTTCTAGATATTGCTAGTACTCCTGATTTAAGATTTTATAACCCTTTTTTATTTAGAGACATGGATAGTGCTACCGATTTAATTATCGAGCATATTAAAAATGGTCATAAAATTGTGGTCTATGGTGATTATGATGCTGACGGTGTTACTTCGTCTACTGTTTTACTAGAAGCACTGCGTGCCTTGAAGGGTAATGTCGAAGTTTATTTGCCCGATCGTGTTACTGAGGGCTATGGTTTAAACAAGATGGCTATTGATGCTATTGTGGCTCAAGAAGTGGCTTTAATTATTACCGTTGATAATGGTATTAGAAATAAAGAAGAAGTAATTTATGCCAAAAGTAAAGGTTTAGATATTATTATTACCGATCACCATGTTTTGCCTGACAACGCTGAAGATTTACCACCATGTTTAATTATTGATCCAGCTGATAAATCAGATTCTTATCCTTGGCCATATTTAGCTGGCGTGGGTGTAGCTTTTAAAGTAGCTAGTGCTCTGGTTTATAAATCAAAATTACCTCTTGATCAGAAAAGAGCTGTATTAGAAAAAGCCCTGGACTTAGTAGCTATTGGTACTATTGCTGATATGGTTAGTTTGTTGGGAGAAAATAGATTATTAGTTAAAAGAGGTTTAACTATTTTAAATCAAAATAGAAGATTGGGTTTAAATGAGCTCATGAAAATTTCTAAGTCTAATAATAATAAAAAATTGGAAGCTTGGAATGTGGGCTGGCAAATAGGGCCACGTCTTAATGCTGCTAGTAGATTAGGGCATGCTAATAATGCCTTTGCTCTACTTACTGAAGAAAACAGAGAGGTAGCCGCTGAAATGGCCGCCGAACTTAATCAACGCAATTTAGATCGTCAAAAAATTACTGAAAATATTATTGCTCAAGTTGAAGAACAGATTGATAAAAATAATATCCCACCAATTATTATAGGTCTTGCTACTGAGAGCCAGGCTTGGAATGAAGGTGTGATCGGACTAGTGGCTGGTAAAATTTGTGAAAAATATTATCGCCCAACTTTAATCATTACCAGAATTACCGAAGAGGGTGAGGGTGATGATAAATTTTCTTTTAAAGGCTCAGGACGCTCTATTGAGGAAGTTAATTTGATTGCGAGTATAGTTGAAGCTTCAGAGTTTTTAGATAAGTACGGAGGGCATCCTATGGCTTGTGGTTTTTCAGTAGCTAGTGAAGAACGTTTGAAAAAGTTTCAAGAAAAAATCATGGAAATAGTTAGTGCTAAGTTACAAGGCTTAGAATTATCTCCAAAATTAAAAATTGAAGCCGAGTTAAATATAGAAAATGTCGGTTTAGAATTAGCTGAAGAAATTTCTGTACTAGCTCCTTTTGGTCAAAATAATGCTCAACCAAAATTTGTTAGTTATAGACTTCGGGTTGATGAAATTGTGACTTTAGGCTTAGATAGTCAGCATATTAAAATTAGATTATCAGATAGTGATAAAGTTTTTGCTAAAGGTATTTGGGCAATTTCTTTTGGGGGAGCTGAAGAATATAAAGCCGTTCGTATTGGAGATTTAGTTGATGCTGTTTATTACTTAGATATTAATGAATTCAATGGTCGCCGTGAAGCACAGCTTAGGTTAGTTGATTTAAAACCAAGTTCTGATCATAATTAATAATATGGAAAAAATAATTATTCATAGTGATGGTGGAGCCAGAGGTAATCCTGGTCCAGCAGGAATAGGAGCTATTTTACATGACGTAGACGGTAAGGTGGTAGCTGAAATTTCTCGTCACTTAGGTGAGACTACTAATAATCAAGCTGAATATAAAGCTTTAATTGCCGGACTGGAAAAAGCTGAGGAATTAAAAGTTAAAGAAGTAGAATGTTTCTTGGATAGTGAGTTAGTAGTTAAACAATTAAACCGTGAATATAAAGTGAAGAATGCTGAACTAGCCCCATTATTTTTAAAAGTTCATAACTTATCACTTTCATTTAAAAAAATAAAATTTACTCACGTACGTCGCGAGCAGAATAAAGAAGCTGATAGATTAGCTAATGAAGCGATGGATAGAGGTTGCTAGTATAAAAAATACCCCCCTCCGCCAACTGGCAGAGGGGGGTATTTTTTTTATTTACATTCACCTTTAGTTAAAGTTCCTACTCCAGTGTGATTCATAGCAGTTTGTAGACTATTACCACTCCAAATATCAATACGCTTACCTTTGATTCCTCCTCCTTTATCAGTGATAGTATAAGTTGTTCCCTTGAAACAGACCTTAGTATTAGGTGGTAAATTGCCGCAATCAGGTCCAGCGATAGTACCAATTTGTGGGGCCGTACCATTGGATGTTAGATTACAATATGGAGTGTTAGCTTCAAATGGTTTACATGGGGCATAACCCGGGAAAGTTTTGCCATATAGTTTGTCGCAATTTTTAGAAGTATCACGACCATTAGGACAAGAACATTGCATTGCAATAATGCACCAAAAATTTGGATCAGAAGCATTATAAGTTGGTTTATAGTAACCAGTAGCGTAAAAAGTAACACCCTTAGCTAACTCTTCATCAGTGGCACAGTTTTGACTGTATTTTTGGGCGGTGCCGCTTTTTCTGCCGACAGCTAAGCTTTCAATAACCTTCCTATCAATGGGTGTTAACTCCACAAATCCTTGTTGAGCTAATTTAGGATTAATATAAGTTAATAACAAGCTAATAGAAACCAGTAATAATAAACCAGTAATACTACCAGCTATCATAGTTTTAGCCTGTCCTATTTTAGAGGCGTCACCACCGGACACAATCCATAATAAACCAGCGGCCATTAGTATTACTACTGCTAGAACTGCTGCGATACCTAGGAAATAGTTATAAACACCAAAAAAATATTCTGAAATCCAGGGAATAGCACATTTATCAGTACATTTAACGGTAGTTAGGGGGGCTAGGCCAGGAATATTAATTTGGAATTTAAAATCAGGAATAATAACTCTAGCTTCAGTTGGCAGGGCGACTACTGAAGAGGGGTCGCAGCAACAAAGCTCTCCTGCCCCAGCTAATCCAGTACAGGTTGTGCCAGTTTCCCATTCATCTGGGCAAACTTCAGTAGTAATTGGCGTAGGAGAGGTTCCTCCGCCATAACTAGTAACCTTAGTGACCGATTTTTTCCAACTGCAATCAGTAGGAGTGCTGGCTGCTAAGGCCTGGCTACTAATTAAAAAAGATAAGGCGAATATTATTAGTATGTTGGATATTTTTTTCATAGCTATAGTTGGTATTTTTTAATATTAGCCTCAGCTAATCCTTGAATAATTTTTATATCATCTTCTTTTAGATGTTTAAAGCGGCCTTGAGCTTTTAAATATTCTAAAACCGGTGTCGGTTTAAAATTACTATTTATACTAGATCCAGACAGAGCCCCATTAACATATTCTAGTAAGGGATATAAGCCAGTTTTAGCAGCTAATTTACCCATTTCTCCGGCCTCATCATAATTTATTTTCCAACCAGGAATACAAGGGGAAAGAATTTGAATATAAGATGGTCCAGAAGTAGCTAAAGCTTTTTTAACTTTATTTGTTATATCATCAGGGAACCCAGCTGTACTTTGAGCTACATAATTTAAGCCGTGAGCTAAGGCGATGCCAATCATATCCTTTTTGCGACTAGTTGAACCAATGGAAATCTGACCATCTGGACTAGTAGTGGTAGAAGCACCATAAGGTGTTGCACCAGAAGATTGAATGCCAGTATTAGAATAAGCTTCAGTATCAAAACAAATATAAACAATATTTTCGCCTCTTTCCCACATTCCACTAATAAGACCAATACCTATATCATAGGTACCACCATCACCAGCTTGAACTACTACTTTAGTTTCTTTATCACCTTTTTGCTTTAAGGCTGCTAAAATTCCTGAAGCTACGGCTGCGGAGTTTTCAAATAAAGAATGAATCCAGGGTAACCCCCAAGAACTTTGCGGATAGGAAGTGGTTGTTACTTCTAGACAGCCAGTAGCGTTAGCAATAATTACTTTTTCGTTTAAGCCACGCATTACGGCTTGAGCAGCTGATAATTCACCACAGCCAGCACAAGCATTATGTCCAGGACAAAGAAATTTTTTAGGTTTATTATTCATATTTATTTTTTATTGCAGTAACTATACATACCACCGCTACAAGTGTAATTATCGCTTCCTCCGGAATATAGTTTAATTCCTGACCCAACTACTCCATTAGTGCACCATTCAGTGCATTGTAAAACAGTCAAATCATTTCTACAGGAAGCGTAAACATAAAGACCAACTAATACATCTCCTTCTCCACACTGACAACAAACTTTCTCGCCGTCACATTTATTATCATGACACCAGCCGCTGTTTGGAGAGCTAGTTAATGTAGCCTGGCAAGGAGTTCCCTCAGCTTTTCCTTCACATTTTTTATTTAACTGATCGGTAATAGTTTGACTGATAGCACAGCAAGCTTTTTGAGGGGTTGGTCCTGAGCAGGAAAAATTACGACCAAATTTATTGTAACAAATCGATAGGTCTAATTGTGTAGAAGGCGGAACAGTGTCTAAACAGGTCATGTCGGCACCTAAACATTTATATTTTATTTCAGTGTCAGCTGGCAAATCAGATTCATTTTGTATAAAATCATTAGTTATTTCTTTATAACTGACAGTTTCTAATTCAATAGCTGGTAATCTTGTTAAATTAGGATTAATAGTATTTAAAATAAACCAAGCACTAACTAGTAAGGCTATGCCAGTTAAGCTGCCGGCCATTAAACTTTTAGCTTTATTGATCATGCCACTATCACCACGTGATACTATCCACATAATGCCAGCCGCCATTAAGGTAAGTACTGAAATTACTGAAGCAATACTTAAACCCCATTTATAGAAAGCATTAATATATTTAGCTAGTAAATCACTACTTACAACCCTGTTGCCTTGTTCGTTTATCCCAGTAGTTCCCACCGCTACTTTTTCCGTGGTTTTAAATTCAGAATCTGGAATACTAATTTGAGGTGTGAAATTAACATTAGTATCAACATCAAAAATGCTATCCTCTGCATAAGATGGAGTAGGAACAAATAATAATAAACCAGCCAGTAGATATATACTTAAAAAACTAGCTAGCCAAATTTTTTTAAAATTTTTCATATTAAGCCTTAATAATTTTAATTATTTGTTTTTCAGTTATATCTTCACCACCTAATCCGATAACATGTGAGACCAACTTTATTTTTTCGCCGTATAAAGCGCTAGCTAAGTCACTAAACAAAGGAGCTTGAGCCCCTAGACTTAAAGCTTTTTCTAAAATAATAATTTTTTTAGCGTTTTTAACAGCGCGACGAATTTCCTCGCCGGGGAAAGGTCTAAAACAACGAATTTTTAAAACAGCCACGTCACCACCCACCTCATCAATTGCTTCTTTGATGGTTCCGCACATAGAACCCATGGCCGCTATAATGGTTTTGGCATTTTTTTTACCATAATATTCAAACCAACCATTATCTATAATAATTTTTTTGTCTGGCTTATCAGTTTTAAATATTTTTTTCCAAGCCAAATATTCTTTATTAATTAATTTTAAACTACCCAGTAAATCTTGCTGTAATTTATTTCTAAAAGTTGAATAATATTGTGGACTAACAAAAGTACCCATGGTAATTGGATTTTTAGGATCTAAAAATTCTCCTTTTTTAGCTTGATAAGGTGGTAAAAATTTAGTAATTAGATTAGTCGCTGGAATCTCACAGGATTCATAAGAGTGAGTTAAGATAAAGCCATCCACGTTAATTAAAGCTGGTAAACTCAAGTGCTCTGCCAGTTTATAAGCTAAAATATGTTGATTAATAGCTTCTTGGTGAGTTTCAGCAAAAAACATAATAGCCCCTATATCGCGAACGGCCATAATATCAGAGTGGTCATTCCAAATATTAATTGGAGCGGAAATAGCGCGATTAGCTACAGTCATTACTACTGGTAATCTCATACCAGAAATATTATAAAGGACCTCAGTCATGAGTAATAAACCTTGAGAACTAGTAGCGCTATAAGTCCTAGCACCAGTGGCACTAGCTCCTAATACAATAGAAGCGGCAGCAAATTCGCTCTCAGCTAAAACGTATTCATAGGAAACTTTTTCATCGGATTTAAATTTAGCTAAATCCTCCACAATATGAGTTTGTGGTGTAATAGGATAAGCACTGACTACGGCTGGTTTAAGTGCTTTAATAGTTAGTGCAATGGCGCGCGACCCCTCCAAGAATTGTTTTTTATTATTCATATTAATAATCTTTTTCCATTTTTATAGCCTTGACTGGACATTCTTTAGCGCATAAACCGCAACCTTTACAATAATCATAATCAGTTACAGGTTTTAATTTATTGCCAAAGTCTTTTTTTACTTCCATATCTATGCAGGCGTCAGGACAAAATTTAGCGCATAATGAACAACCGATACAAATATTATAATCAGTTACAGGCTTAAAGACGCGCCAAGTGCCAGTCTTATTATTATGTGAAGATGATGGTAAACTATTTGTTTTCATATATTTTTAAAATCGCGGTAATATTTTTTTGTAAAATAGCTTTTCCTTTGTCAGCAAATTTTTCAGTCACAGCTTTTTTAAGAGCTGAGATAGAAAATAAATCACTATTTTTAGCGAGAGCACCTAAGATAACAGTATTTACAATATTCTTGCCAATTATTTCCATGGCAATTTCAGTAGCTCGACAGGCAAAAATATTTTCTGGCTTGATAACTAATTTTTGTTTATTCCTTTTGCAAGCCTCTTTTAATTTATTCCAAATAGCTTGAGTGTCTTCAGTAGAGTTCACTAGTATTTTAGTGGAGCTATGGCTACCATTTAAAATATCATCTTCGTCTAGTAGAGTAGCATCTTGAATAATTAAAAAGTCAGGGAAGTAAACACGTTCCCTAGTTTTAATTATATTATTAGAGATTCTGGCAAAAGCCATAATCGGCGCGCCGCTTCTTTCTACACCGAAAAAAGGAAAAGCTTGTGACTCTTTATTATCATAAAAAGCAGCTAGAGCAATTAACTCGGCCGCAGTAACAACTCCTTGTCCACCACGACCATGAACTCTAATTTGTAAGCAATGATTTTTCATTTTTATTTGGTATTTAATAAACCCTCAACAATAGCTAAAAAATCTTCTTCAGGAATATAACCAGATATTCTTTTATAATTTAGAAACCAAGTCGGAGTTCCCACTAATTGTAAGGCGGTGCCATCACCAAAATCAGTGCCAATGTCTGATAAATATTTTTTGTCAGAGTAACATTTAATATAGGCTTCTTGATTAATCCCTAGTGTGCCAACTAAACTCTCGAGTAGAGTTGTAAGTTCGGCTCCAGTAGCAGTTAAGCTAGTTTGATTTTCAAACAGTAAATCATGTATTTCCCAGAATTTACCTTGTTCGCCAACACATCTGGCAGCTAAGGCTAATTCCGTGGAGTTAGAATGTAGAGGCATATCTCTAAAAACAATTCTAACCTGTTTAGGATATTTTTTGTTGATATCTTTTAAAATACCGTGAGCTTTTTGACAAAAAGGGCAGGCGAAGTCTGAAAATTCAATAATAGTTAAAGGTGCGTCTTTTGGCCCTAAAGAATAATTAGTACCAATACCGTTAACAGCTGATTTAGCAGCTGCGGTCATGTCAACAGTTTGAGTGGAAGTAGTTTCAGTCTTTATTTCTTTAACTTTATCTAAAATATAAAAACTACTAATAGCTGCTAATAATAAAACAAGAGCCAAGATAACTAAAATAACTACCCCCCACCATCTTTTATACCAAGGTAGTAGTTTCTTTTTATAGCGCTCCTTAAGTTCCAAATATTTGGCCCTTTCTTCTAAATTCATGTTAGCTAAATCAAGCGGCATAATTGAATGTTTTACTCTTTTTCTTTATACTTTTATTATACATAATTTACCGAAAAAAAACTATGAAGATTATCTCTTGGAATGTAAATGGAATTAGGGCGGTGATGAAGAAAAATTTCTTAGATTTTTTAGTCAGTGAAAAACCGGATATTTTGTGTTTGCAGGAGGTAAAAATTTCAGAAAGCAGTAAAGACGACGCTAAATTAGATTTCCCTGGTTATATTGAATATTGGAATTGTGCTAAAAGACCTGGGTATAGCGGTACAGCTATCTTGGTTAGAGAAGGTTTAGAAGATAAGGCCAAAGTTCAAAATGGTTTTGGACAAGATCGTTTTGATGATGAAGGACGAACTCAAATAGCTGAATTTACTAATTTTTATCTAGTTAACTGTTATTTTCCTAATTCTAATCGCGAATTGTCTCGTTTAAACTATAAGTTAGAATTTAACGCTGATTTACAAGCTCATCTAAAGAAGCTAGAAAAGAAAAAGCCAGTAATAATTTGTGGTGATTTTAATGTGGCTCATCAGGCTATTGATTTGGCTCGCCCTAAAGAAAATGTGGGTAGTGCCGGCTATACTATCGAAGAATGTGCTTGGATGGATGAGTTTTTAAAGGATGGCTTTATTGATACTTTTAGAGCCTTGAATGGTGATAAAATCCAGTATTCTTGGTGGAGTTATCAATCGTTTGCTAGAAATCGTAATATTGGGTGGAGAATTGATTATTTTTGCACTTCCAAAAAAATGCTTAAAAAAGTAAAAAAATCTTATATATTAGACAAAATATTGGGTTCAGATCATTGTCCAGTAGGGGTTGAACTTTAGGTTTATCCACTACCTGTTGATAACCTGTTGATATTTATTTCATTATTAGCTAAAAAGGGTTATTTAAAATGTAATAACTTTTTTTAATTGTCTATAATTGGTTAAAATATAAAAAATCTTGTACAATCAGTGTATAATTTTCAGCTTTAGTATTTATTTTTTTAAGAGCTTAGCGATTTAAAAAATATGATTAGCTTTAGTGAAGTAGAACAAATTTATAAAGGGTTTTTAAAATATTTTACATCAAAAGGTTATATTTTGTGCGACTCAGAACCGATAATGCCAACTCGTGACAAAACAATCGCTTTTACTAATGCTACCATTGTTCCTTTAAAAACATTTTTTACTAAATCCTATCAGTCACCAGGATTTGTTGTTTATCAACCTTGTATTAGGTTGCGTAATATTGTAAGTGATAATTTTGACGGCCCGTTTACTTCATTCTTTCGCATGGTTAGTATTTTAGTTCATCCAGATGTTAAATTAAGTAAAATTCAAGAAGAAATTTCCGAGTACTTAAAAAATATTTTAGGAGTACCTAATAATAAAATCATAATCCATAGTAATAAATTAACGTCAGATTTAGTTGGTAGTTGGTCTGAAAAATATGAATTAGTTTGTGATAAGTTTGATGGTAAATTCTATAAATGGAATTACGGTTTTGATGGAGTTAAGGGCAGAGGGGTTACTTTTTTTATTAAATTAGAAAATGAATCACGTGAGTTAGGAAATTTCGTAGAAATAACTAAAGATGGCAAAATAATTGGCTATGAATTTGGTTTTGGAATTGAATCATGTATTGGAACGCTTAAGGGCTGTCAAAATAACTTCGAAGTTTTGTTTGGGAAAAATATTAATAAAAAATTATCAGACATTACGTGCGTTAGGGCAGTTATCGAAAGTTCTTTAATGACTAATAAAAATAAAATTAGTAGTACTACTAAAGCGTCTATTAGAAAAGTTGATTGTGAGCTAGTTTATGCTATTTGTGAGTTTGAAAATGGAAATTGTTCATATATAAGAAATATAAATTGGAGTATAATAGACATAAAACCAGAGGTAATCGAATCACTTATTTTTTATTTAGAAAAAAAAATTAATCAAGTAAAATTTGATATAAAACTTTTAAACGATTATAAAAAATATATTTTTAGAATGACAGAATCTGGCAAAAAGCAAGATTGGGCTGATAAAAAAATGAATGATTATATACATAAAAATAATTATTATAAAATTGTTAGTTTAATAAATAAAAATATAAGCTTATGACAGCTAAAGAAATCAAAGATTTGAGTTACACCGATTTTGTTGGTTTTATTAACCAGTGGAATGTTCTTCCCGGCTCTTATAATACCTTGTCAAAATGGGCTAATTTTTCTGGTTTAAATAAAAAATCTAGATTATTAGAAGTGGCCTGTACAACTGGTTTTTCTTCACGTGAGTTAGCTTTATTATCCGGATGTAGCGGAGAGGGTTTTGATCTTTCAGAAAAATCTATAAAGATGGCGGTTTATAATCAAAAAAAATATGCTGCTGGTATAAATTTTTCTTATCAAGCAATAGATGGCTACAAGTACAAAACAAAAAAACCATTTAGTCATATTGTAGTTGGAGCTTCTCTTGGTTTTTTTCCTGATCCTCATAAAATGTTAGATAATTGTATAGGCATGATGAAGGATGGCGGATATCTTTTAGCTTCACCGTTTTATGTAACTAAAACAATTCCTAAACCACTTATAGAAAGAGCCAAAAAAGTTTTTGGTATTACGCCAACTAGCGTTTCGTATAAAGAAATTATGAAGTTATATAATAATTTAGAAATTGTTTTTGAAGAAAGAAATGATTTAATTCCAGAAACAGAAGAAGAGCTCCATTATTATTGTAAATGTACTATAGATCGCGCTTGCAAGATGTTAAAAATTAATGATCAAGATTTATACAAAGCTATGTACAATAGACTTTATGATGTTAAAAAAATGTCTAATGACCTGCGTCCTTTTCAAATGTATAGTGTTCTAGTTTTAAGATATAGAAAATCAATTTATCCTAATCGTTTTGTAGAATTGTTTTAAGGATATGATTTTAACTGGCAGTAAAATTAAAGAGGAAGTGGCCGCTGGTAATATTATTATTAAACCTTTTTCTAGTGAACAGGTTAATCCTAATAGCTATAATTATCGACTCGGTTCAACTCTAAAAGTTTTTGATAGATTTGATGGTAAGCGATCTATTTTTAAGACGATAAAAATTCCTAAAGATGGATATGTTTTGAAATCTAAACAAATGTATTTAGCAACTACCAAAGAAGTAATCGGTAGTCCCAAGTATGCCATGTCATTAATTGGGAGAAGTTCAGTGGGAAGATGTGGTCTTTTTTTGCAGTGTGCTGCTAATTTAGGTCACACCACTTCTAAGCATAAATGGACCTTAGAAATTGTAGCTGTGCTTCCTATTAAGTTATATCCAGGAATGGTAATCGGCCAAGTTTCTTTTTGGAAAAATTTAGGAGTAGTGCAAGAGTATAATGGAAAATATGGTTTTTTAAATCACCCACAAGAATCTTATTTATCGTTTGATTAAAAATTATGATACTTACTGGTAAAAAAATAATTGAAGAAGTTAAAAATAATAAAATTGAAATTTCACCATTTCATAAGAGCAGAGCTACTACCAATTCTTATGATTTATCGTTAGGAGATACGATTATTAGATATACTTCTAAAGTGATAGACCCTACAATAAAATCAGCTTATGAAGAAATAAAAATTCCAAAAGAGGGAATAGTTTTAAAGGCGGGAGATTTTGTTTTAGGCCATTCTAATGAAAGGATAGGAAGTGATTTTTATGTTCCTTTAATCCATGGAAAATCAGGTACCGCTAGAATGGGTTTATTCGTACATGTTACGGCTGATTTAATTGATATAGGCTCTCACGGTATGACGACTTTTCAATTATATGCCACTTTACCAGTGCGTTTATATCCAAATATGTTGATAGCCCAAGTTAGTTTTTGGGTGCCTTTTGGGAAGATAGAGTTATACCATGGTAAATACCAAAATAGTAAAGGTCCTCAAATTTCTAAATCTTGGCAAGATTAAGCTGGGAATATCTTTTATTTTTATAAAAAATACTATATAATTAAGAAAATTTGATATATATATAGTTATTATTACTAATTTTATGTTTGAAGGAAAAATAGGAATAATTTGGACGCTAGATAGAATTTGCGAGTGGAATTGCGATTATTGTTGCGTTGATGCTTATTGTGTCACAAAAGACAAAAATAACATTTCCATTACTTCTAACAATTTTAACTATACAGAGCCGGTAGCTATTAATGATAACAAAAATATCTATCAGCAAGGACAGGATATTTTAGTTAAGCACGGGCTATCTTTAACTTTGGAGGATAAAATAAAAATTTTAAATAATTTACAAGGAGCAAACATAGAAATTGGTTTTTCTGGTGGAGATTTTTTATTGAACCTTGAAAATTTAAAAGTTGTTCAGTTAGCCTCTAAAATGTTTGGTAAAGAAAATATTGGCATAACAGCCACTGGCGTGGGTATGAGAGCTGGTCACATAGAAGATTATTTAGAATATATTGGTCAATTAGATTTTACTTTTGATAATACTGATTTTAATGATGAAAATCACCAGCAACCAGGTTACAATGATTCAAATTTACAAGCTTTTAAGAAAATCGTAGCAGAATGTCGTGCTAAAAAAGTTATTACTCAGGCACTTATTCCTATTTCTAATACTAATAAAAGTCCAGAAGTAATTACTGCTCTTTATTCCACTTTAAAACAAGCCGGAGTAGATAAATTATATTTAATGAGAACTTTTCCAGTCGGCCGCGGTTTTAAGACTCAAGCAGAAAGATTTAGTCCTGATGAATATCGTTCTATTATTAATAAATATTATGAGTTAGAGAAAGAAATGTCTGGTCCGAGCGTGAATATAATGTGTGCTTTGAAATATTTATTTCCAGAAAAATGGGATGATCCTTGTACTTTTTTGAAATCGACCATTGATATTACTAGTACCGGTAATCTTATTGCTGATGCTTTTGCTTACGGCTTAAAAGGAGAGCCTCTTTTGAAAGAATTAACTTTTGGAAATTTAAAGGAAAACCGCTTTACGGATTTAATTAATAGTCCTAAAATAAAAGCTCTAGCCAAAAGAATTCACGAAAACAAAGGACATTGTAAGGTAATCGCCTATATTAATAATCAGGCCGCCGGAATTGATGGTTTTTTTAGTGAGACTGATCCTTTGTATGATGGTCAAAATAAATAAGAGATCTTTTAATTTTATTTAGTCTTAGCAGTTTTTAATTAGTCATAGAACTATTATCATCTTGACTTTAATCGCTAATTATGATTAAATTAATAGAATTAAAAAGATCTTTAATAACTTAAATAAAAGCATATAAATATGAAATTTGAACCAGAAAAATTCGAAAAAAAATGGCAAGAAAAATGGGAAAATTCGCACATTTATCGTGCTGATGACAATTCTTCTGCGCCAAGATGTTTTGTGGTGGATATGTTTCCATACCCATCCGGTAGCTCCATGCACGTTGGTCACCCTAGAGGCTATGTAGCCACTGATGTTTACAGTCGTTTTAAAAGAATGAGTGGATTTAACGTTTTACACCCTATGGGTTGGGACGCTTTTGGTCTACCAGCTGAAGAAACGGCTATTTTAAACAAGGAATATCCAACCGTTACTGTTAATCGCAATATAGAGAAATTTAAATTGCAATTAACAATGTTGGGTCTTGGTTATGATTGGTCTCGTGAGATTAATACAACCGACCCAAAATACTATATTCACACGCAAAGAATCTTTTTGGAATTTTTCAGAAGAGGCTTAGCGCAGAATAAAACTGTGGCTGTGAACTGGTGTCCAGAATTAGGTACTGTTTTAGCTAATGAAGACATTGTAGATGGTAAGAGTGAACGTGGTGGTTACCCTGTTTTTCAACAACCAATGCGTCAATGGATTTTAGCTATTACTCAGTATGCTGATCGCTTAGTTGATGATCTTGAATTATTGCCTCATTGGCCGGAAAGAGTGAAAACTGCTCAACGTAACTGGATTGGTAGAAGTGAAGGTTATGAATTTGAATTCACTACTACCGCTGGCGTTAATATTCCAGTTTTTACGACTAGAGTAGAAACCCTTCCTGGTGCCACTTTTTTAGTATTAGCTCCAGATAGCGAAATTGCTAAAAAGATTATGGCCTCCGCTACTAACTTATCTCAAGTAGAAAACTATATTGAAATAAGTAGTCAAAAAACCGATCTGGATAGACAATTGTCTAATGAAAAGACTGGTGTAATTATAGAAGGCGTTACTGCTACTAATTCATTCAGCAATACGCAAATACCAATTGTAATTGCTGATTATGTTTTATCTTCTTACGGAACTGGTGCAATTATGGCTGTTCCGGCTCACGATGAACGTGATGCCGAGATTGCTAAGGTTTTAAATTTGCCAGTAATTATTGTAGTTGAGGATGATAAAATGATTAATGCTGATTCTTTGAATGGAAATACTATAGAGGAAGCTCGTAAAAAAGTTTCTAATATGGTTAACGCTAAATCTCAAAAAAGATTTAAGATCCGTGATTGGGTTTTTTCTAGACAGAGATTTTGGGGTGAGCCATTTCCAATTATTTGGGTTAAAGGCAGAGATAATTACGAATTGATAGCTAAAAGCCCTGTTGGAGAATGGTTGCCAAAAGAACCAGTATTTTATTCTGATGAATCAGCTGAATATTTTGCCATTCCAGTGTTGCCAGAATTTTTAAGCGCCATGCGTTTGCCTCAAGTAGAGTCATATCAGGCCACTGGCACTTTAGAAGGGCCATTAGCTGGTATTGATGAATGGGTAAATACATTTATAAACACTAAGACTGGTGAAGTATCTAATGAATCACGTGGCGAAGAATGGATTCCTGCTTGCAGAGAAACCAATACAATGCCGCAATGGGCTGGTTCTTCCTGGTATTGGTTGCGTTATATGGACCCATCTAATGAGATGACACCTTTTTCTAAAGAGTCATCTAAATATTGGGGGCCAGTAAATGTTTACGCTGGAGCTGATCATGCAGTTGCTCATCTTATTTACGCCCGTTTTTGGCATAAGATGATGCAGGATGCTGGTATGGTTGATTTTCCTGAACCTTTTGAAAGATTGGAATTCCTTGGCTATATTTTAGCGGCCGATGGCTCCAAAATTTCTAAGAGAAAAGGAAATAGCCGTAATCCTGAAGATGTAGTTAAAGAAGTCGGTGCTGATGCTTTTCGTCTTTACGAAATGTTTATTGGTCCATTTGAAAAACCAATTCCATGGAATGATGATGGTTTAGTTGGTTGCCGACGTTTCTTGGAGAGAGTGTGGCGTTTAGCCGAAAATGTTATTGAATCAAATGTTTTAAAGTCCGATCCTACTGCTATTTCATCTATTAATGCCTCGGTATTAAAGGTAGGTAATGACATTGAGACATTTAGATTTAACACGGCAGTTTCCAGTATGATGATTTGCTTGAACGAAATCCAGAAAAGTAATGTCGCTATCTCTGATTTCAAATCTTATATTGCTTTACTTGCTCCTTTTGCTCCGCATATGGCTGAAGAAATTTGGTCAATGTTGAAAACAGAAGGATCTGTGCACGCTTCTTCTTGGCCTCAAGCTGAAGTTGATCTTAATAAAGAAGATAATATTACATTATCAATTCAGATTAATGGAAAGTATCGTTCCAAAATAAGCGTGTTAAGAGATATCAAGGAAGATTCTCTTAAAGAATTAGTTTTGAAAGATGAAATCGTTCAAAGATATCTTTCAGGTCAGGAACCGAAAAAGTTTATCTATATTACTGGACGAGCCGTCAACCTGGTTATTTAGAATTACACCGCCGATACTGATGTGTCGGCGGTTTTTTAGTATAGAAAAGATAGGCTGTTAAATGATTGCTAAAACAGCAGAGCTGAGGTAAAATAAACTAATAAGTTTTGGGTAAAAATTTACAAATAATCACCATAAAAGATGGAAAAATGATTAAAATATGTAAAATTTGTCAAGACTATTTATGTTAAGGGAAAGTTGTTAAGCATTGTTATAAAATAATTCAGAATTAAAATGGACTTAGCTCAAAAAACAATAGAAATTTGTAAGATATATGAAATAAAGCCCAGCCGCTCTAAGGGTCAGAATTTTTTAATTAATGAAAAAATTTATGATGAAATAGTAAGTGCTGCTGGAGTAAACTCTAAAGATACAATTTTAGAAGTTGGTCCTGGCTTAGGTTTTTTAACAGCTAAGCTAGCTAAGCTAGCTAAAAAAGTTATTGCCGTTGAACTTGATGATAAGTTAGCTAGTTTTTTGCAAATCGGTCTTGATTCGCAAGATGTAGAAAATGTTGAAATAGTAAATCAAGATATTTTAAAATTTAATCCAGAAGTTTTAGAGCCAAATTATAAAGTTGTAGCTAATCTTCCTTACAATATTACTTCTATTTTTTTAAGAACTTTTTTAAATCATAATAATCGTCCTCAGTCTTTAGTTTTAATGTTACAAAAAGAAGTAGCCGAACGTCTGGCTGCTAAACCAGGCGATATGAGCATGTTAGCTTTGTCGGTACAATTTTTTGGTGACGTGGAAATTATTCGTGAAGTAAAAGCTGGTAATTTTTGGCCAGAACCAAAAGTGGACAGTGCTGTTGTTCGCCTTATTTTAAAGGATGAAAATCATGGTGGCATTACACGTTCTAACGAGAAGGCATTTTTTAGAATGGCTAAGATTGGTTTTAGTGCTAAAAGAAAAATGCTTAAAAATAATTTAGCAGCTGGACTGCGAATTGAAAATAGTGAAGCTGAAAAAATTATTACATCGGTCGGTTTAGATGCTCGTACTCGCGCTGAAGATTTAAGTGTAGAACAATGGCAAAAATTATTTGCGGCAGCAGGACCTGTCGTGTTATAATGAGAGCGTAAAATTCAAACGAAAATGCTTATGAGTGACAAACCCCAGGGTCAGTCTTTTGCTAACCTGCCTCGTTCTAAAAAAACGGCAGTTATTTTATTATCGGCAGTTGCTGCTGTTATTTTAGTAACTTGGTTTTGGCAATTCAATTCTAGAATTAATAAACCATTCAATCCTACTCCCGATGAAAAATCTATAGCAGCCGCTAAAAAGGAGGCTACTATCGCCTCAGAAAATAATAGAGATACTGATCATGATGGTTTATCTGATTTTGAAGAAACAAATAATTATCAAACATCTCCCTTTATTGAAGATACAGATGGTGATGGTATAAATGATGGTCAAGATAAAGAACCACTTTGTCCTGAGGGAACTGATTGTAGTCTTAGTAGCTCAACCAATAATACTGCCGCTACTTCTACTACTGTTAATGTTCAAACCCCAGAAGAAGTTGATCAATCCTTGTTGCTAAAGGCTTTAAGCGGATCTAGTGACGCTGCGTCACTTCGAGCTTTGCTTATTCAAAATGGTGCTAGCTCCGAAGATCTTAGTAAAATTAGCGATGCTGACCTAATGGCCAGTTACGCTGAGGTTCTCAAAACCCAAAGTCAGTCCACTTCAACCATAAGTCAATAAAAAAATAACATATGAAAAAAAGTATGTGGTTTAAAAATGCTCAGCCGAAATTTAAAGCCGGTTTAATTGTCTTCGTGATGATACTGGCTTTTTTTGTTGGCAATATAAAAACAGCTAGAGCTATTCCAGTTGAAACAATTGCGGATATCCCTAAAACAATTAGAGATACTGTCACAGACATTTGGGACAAAACCAAAGAATTGTTTGCTAAGGCCGGACAAAAAGCTTTTAATGCTGCACTGCGTACTACTTTAAATAGAATTGCTTATGATGCTGCTCAATATGCAGCCACTGCTGGCGAAGGTCAGAAGCCTTTATTTGTAACTGAAGGCCTAGAAACATATGTTAGAAATTTAGGTGATGCGGCTGCTGGTGATTTTATTGATAGTTTAGGTGAACAGTGGCAAATTGATTTATGCAAACCAGCTGATCCAAATATTACAGCTAGAATTGGTTTAGGTTTAGTTCAACAACAAAGACCAACCGCCCCTAATTGTACTTTAAGTGAATTATCTCAAAATTATGCTTCTGCTTATGAGAAATATGCAGCCATGAAATCAGGTGATTTTCTTAAAGGTGTATTATCAAGCGTTGAGCCTGGTGGCAGCGAATTAGGTGTAACTTTAGAATTATTTAACAGAACAGCACAGAAAAAATCTGAAACAGAAGATATTACTAAAACAGAACAAATTGTTAAACAAGGTTGGTTAGATGTTAGAAATCCAGCTGGCAAAGCTGAAACTTATCCCGGACAAACAGAAGCTCAATTAGCTTCAGCTCAAGCTAAGTTAGATGCTGCTTTTGTTGATCAAGGTAATGATCCTTGGATTTCTTCGGCTAATATTTTCCTTAACCAATTAGCTCTAGAAGCTTTTCAAAGAGCCCAAAGAGAGCTAGCTAAAGGAGAGGGCACTAGCGCTCCTTATAACTATAGCCGCCCTCAAGATCTTTTTACTACCGTACTTGATTATGGCGAAGCAACAATTAAAGAAAAATTATCTTCTGTTATTAAACCTCGTTTTGATGTTAAGAGTAATTATAGTGTTTTATCAGAATTAGCAACTTGTCAGGATAAAGATAATCCTGGTCCTAACAATTGTGTGATTGATGATAATTTTTCACAAGCTGTTTCTGAAAAATTAACTGTAGCCGAAGCTTTGGATAAAGGTTATTTGCATGGTGATTGGTTAATTTCTAGTAATGATAAATTAGAAAATACTTACACTTTACGCAGCTTCTCAATTTTAAGAAAATTCCGCGTTGTTCCTGTTGGCTGGGAACAAGCTATTACGGTGGCTACTAAAAATAATTATCAAGCAACCATGATGGATTTGGTGGCTTGTTTTAGTCCTAGTGATAAATTTAATAAATTTAGTTCTATTTTTGGAGATAAGACTCAATCTTGGTGCGAAGGTCTAGTTGATCCTAATTGGGTACTTAAAACTCCGCTGGGTGTTTGTCGTAAACAAGGTTCAGGTGGCCAAATTTTAAGTAGCTATAAGAGTGTTGATGCCAATGGTTTATCATCAGTAGCTATTTCTAGAAGTAATGATTATTGCGCCGACGAACAAACTTGTGTCAAAGAAAAAAATGATGGTTCTTGCGAAGTTTACGGTTATTGTAATGAAGAAAAAAGAACTTGGAATTTTAACAGTGATTCCTGCAGCCCAGTTTATAATACTTGTCAGACCTTCACTAACAATAGTAATAATCAAAATGTTTCTTCCTTAGAAAACACCCTTGATTATAGTACTTGTAATTCTAATAACGCTGGCTGTAAGCAATATGTTTACGGCGGTTCTTATAATGCAGCTAACAATCAAGTAACTTGGGATGACAAATATTCCATCTACTTTAATAATCAAGTAGCTAGTTGTAATGCTCGTGATGAAGGTTGTACAACCTTACTTCGCGGTAAGCCAGGTTGGAATAATGTTAATTATGTTTTAAATTCAGATTTTTCTGCTAATAGTGTTGGCGATAGTTTAGCTGCTAATAATCTTAAATGGCCAGTAACCGCTGCTAAAGCTAGTATCGTTACATCTGATAACGCTAAAGCTTTATTATTAGAAGGTTCTGGTTCAGTTAAAGTTTATTCTGATGCTACCAATAATTTATTACCAAAAGGTATAGCAGTTATTCCTGGTTGGTCATATACGTTATCAGCTCAGGTTTATTTAGATGAAGGAACAAAAGCCACTTTATCCTTTAGTGAAGATAATCTTAAAAAAGAAACTACTACCACTAAGAGCTGGCAGACATTAACAGTTTCAGCTATTAACGGCGTGGCGGATATTAATGATTTGAAATTCTCAGTTATTGGAGAAGGCGGAACTGTTAAACTTTACGTTAAAAATATTCAGTTAACTCCTAATGACGTTTCAAACGGTTATTCTAAATACGGAGCTAATGTACAAACTGAAAAGATTATTCCAGCTTATTTGGAGAGCGCTTGTTATGCCAGTGTTGGCACAGGTACTAATGATTATAGATTAAAAGCTGGTGCTCCAACAATCTGTAATAATTTTGCTAGAAAGTGTAATAAAGAAGAAGTTGGTTGTAATAGTTTTAAATCTGCTAAAGATGGTTTTGTAGTAGCTGCTAAAGCTAATACAGCTGATTACTGTCAGAGAGAATGTGCTAATTATGATACTTACATTGCTCGTGACGCTTACTTCTTTACAGCTTCGGCTGACAATTTAATTCCAGCTAATACTAAAACTTGTAGCGCTCAAAGCGCTGGTTGTGCTAGTTTCACTAACTTAGATGAAATTAGCCAGGGTGGCGAAAAGCAAGACTACTATACTTATATTAGACAATGTATTAAACCAGATACTACTCGTTGTGGAGATTTCTATTCTTGGGAGGGTACTAGTGGCGCTGGTTATCAATTAAAAGCTTTATCACTTAAGAAAGATGATATTGGTAATCCAGCTTTAGTTGATCCTACTTTAGCTTCAGCTTGTACTAAAGAAATTTATTACTTACCAACTACTGATCCAAAATATAATCCTAATTGTCGTGAATTCTATAATAAGAATGGTTCTATTACTTACGGTTTAATATCTAATACTTTCTCTTGTTCCGACAATTGTCATACTTATCGTTTGAACGAAAAGAATATTGATAAAAATTTAGATGCCGCTGCTTGTACTAACAGTGATGTTAATAACCAGACTAAGCATTGGGATGCTAGTCAGGGAGTTTGTTATGTTTGTAAGAATGGCGGTAAATGGGATAACAAATATAATGCTTGTTTATATAGTTCTATTCCAGATGAAGGCACTACTTGTTCGGCCGCTGAACTTGGTTGCCGTGAATATAATGGTAACGGTGGCGAAAGATTACGCCGTATTAATAGTTATAGTTTTGAAGCTACGACTGATCCTTTTGTAGCTAAGAACGGAACAGTTAGTCTTAGTTTGGAATCTACTGCTAAAGATGGTCACTCCTTAGCTTATAGTGGCGGTGAGTTAGAAATTGATGCTCAAAATTTAGTTCAAAAGGGTTCAGCTTACGTCATTAAGTTTATGGCTAAAGCAGCTGGTCAAACTAATTTAAATGCTTATTTTGAAAACTCTGATTCAGAAAAAGCTATATTTAATGCTAGTGATTTAGATAAATCAGGCACTTTAGCTATTAAAGGTGGTAACAGTTGGAATTTGTATGAAATTAATGTTACCCCGATTGCTCATGATATTAAGACCGAAAAATTAAGAATTAAAATTAGTGGACCAGTCTTTATTGATAATTTTATTATTAATGAAATCACTGATCGTTTCTATTTAATTAAGGGCACCAGTCAAATTCCTGATTCTTGTTATTATGATATTTTTGGAGTCTATCAAGGTCCAAATTATAACTTAGGCTGTTCTTTGTATACTGATAGAGTAGGTGATCAACATTATTTACATCGTTTCAGTGAATTATGCCAAGACTCAGCAGTGGGTTGTGAACAAATGATTGAAACCAATAATTCTACTAACCCATTTGCTCGTACTATTAATTTAGCTGATGATAGAAATAAGCCTTGTACGGCTGGGGCTGCTGGTTGCTTGAACGTACCAGGACATAAGATGACTTATGCCGTTTATGACCCAACTAAAGCTTGTTTAGGTGAGGATGCAGGCTGTACTCGTTTTGCCTACTCACAAGCCACCGCTACATCTGTTAATTGGGTGGATGCTTATAAGAAAAATTTACCAGATAAATACGATTCTACTTTATGTCAGACTAGTGAAGTAAATTGTGAAGCTTGGTCTTATAATGATCAGAAGTTAACAGCTTACTTCAAAAACCCAGGTAGCAACGTTTGCGTTTATCGTTCTAATGCTTGGTATAAAGCAGTAGTTAAACGTTGTGATAATAATAATGATGGTAAGATTACTGACACTGAAAAGAATGGTGGTATTTGTAAGACTGATACCGAATGTGGAACTAATAAGAAATGCGTTAATGATAATAATGATTATCCTTGTGATGTTACTTACTTTAAGACCATTGGTTTAGGTGGTGCCGGCGGGGCAATTCCTACTCCAAGTAATAAAGTCGGTTTATGTGAACCAGCGGCTGCCGGTTGTAGTGAGTTTATTGATCCAGTTAGTGGTTACATGAATAATGTTTTATCTACTATTAATCCATCTGAACCATATAAGATTAAGCCAAATTCTTTATACGTTTTAAGTGGCTCTGCTACTTTAAGCGGCTTCAGTTCATCTGATGGCGCTACAGCTGGTACAGTTAGAATTTTAGGTGCCGATAATAATTTAAGTGCAGCCGTATCTACTGTTAATGGCTCAGCTTCAGCTGCTGTTATTTTCCATACTGGTGTTAATTCGAGAGTTAATGTGTCAGGTTTCTCAAATGGCACTACTTTAAAAGAAGTTATTATTAATTATAAGATTGGTACTAACCTAGACCTCAAGACTTGTAACGGTGTAGTTAATACTGAAAATGGTTGTGTATTATTTAATAGCCGTACGATTAATACTGGTAAATTAAATAAATTAATCTTTAATGCTGCTACTTCAGAAGGTGTAGCTGCTCAACCTTGTGCTGGCTCTAATTGTTCAGCTAATCAAGTTATTAAAGTTAGACCAGATCGCGTTTGTTCTCGCTGGTTAGCTTGTACTTCCTATGTTGAAGATCCAGTTACTAAAGAAAGAACTTGTTATGAAATGGGAGAATGCGATAAGTTAAATGACAATAATGAGTGTGGCAGCATTTTAGCTGACACTCAAGAAGTAAGAAAAATTGACATTGGTTCTAATAATTCTGCTTCTAATTGGAATACTTTAATTAATAAGAATGCTACAGGTTATGCCTTATTAAATAATTATTATTTAGGTTCAATGAAGGAGGTCGGACAAAATGCTGACGCTCACTTTGATTTTGAAAATAGTAACACTATCTTATCTTGTAAGAGGGCAGACAATAAACCTTGCGATGAAAAATTCCTAAAGGACAGTTTAGTTTTAGAGCCAAATGGTTCCCCAACTAATATTAGTTATCCTGCTCACGGTAAAGGTTATACTAAGGTTTTAAGTTATTATATGATTTCTCCTTTATCTGAAGGAGCCTATGTTAATGTTTATGGTAATCAAGATTACTATATAAATTATTTAGTTAATACTACTGGTTCAGCAGATCAAGCCAAATTAATTATCACTGATGATAAGGATACTTTTATAGCTAGCTCTATTAGTAAAACTAATAATGGCTGGGAGAGAAAAGTATTAAAGTTTAGAGCTGGAAATACTAAGGAATTGAAGAAGATTAAAATTTATTTAACTTCAGATTCTAATATTGCTAAGCCTCAAAATTCTTACGTTTATTTTGATGATATTAATATTGAACCAGTCTTACAAATTGCACCTGATCAATATGTCGCTAAGGATTGTCGTTTATATCCTGGTACTGACGCTTTAACTTGTTTGTCAGCTAATAATAATGTTATTAAAGACGGCTTATTTGGTTATTGTTTACAATACGATCCACTTAATACTAAATCATGTTTGATGTGGTATCCAGTAGATAAAATAGCCCCAGTTACCAGAAGCACTCAAGCCGATTTAGGTTATAAAGGTAAATTCCCACTCTATTATTGTTCAGAGGCTAATGGTAATTTCCAATTAATGAAGAAAATTGTAGCTAAGAGAGTTGATACTTATGTTGATGAGTCAGCTAGCGGTGGTAGAGGGTATGTAGATAGTGATTCCAGCGGATGTGGCAATAAATTAAGTGATGCTGATTGCTTAAACTTCTGTGGCGATTGTACTAATTACATGGCTTGGGCCACTAATTATCATATAAATTGGAACCATGAACGAATTTACTGTTTGCCAAATGGTAATTCCTCTCAAGTTTTTCAAAATAAAAAAGTTTTTAGTAGTTTCCCCGGAGAAGAGTCTGGTTGCAATATAAATTATATCGATAGTGCTTGGGCTCCATTTGCTAGCGGTTTTCTTTATGAGAGTAAAGGCGGTTGTGATCGAAGTACTTGCGAAGATATAGATGAAGAGAGAAATAGTGACCCAGCGGTAGCTATTTGGGATTATAATAATCCTCCAGCTAATGAAAATCAGTTACTTTATCCTTATAATGCTGACCCAGATAAGGTTTATCGTTTGACTTGTAACGCCTTCACCCAATTAGTTGATACAGAAAGTAATAATATGGCTTGGGTTGATAGAGTTAGCCGTAACTCATCATTCCCGACTAGTACTCCTAATTATTTTATTAGTGCCACCTCAGAGACCCCTCCAAATATTAATTACTTTAAAGATAATTTAAAGAAAATAACTGGAGTTGTTCATACTATGACTGGTTGTTCTAAGAGAGGAAGCGATAGTGCTTGTGCGGATGGTGTTACCGGACAAATTACCGCCACTAAACTTAGCGGAGCTACTAAGCCAGAGTTTATTGATTGTAAAACTATTGCAAAGATGACATTAACAGATTCTTGTATCTGCTTAGACACTAAGTCTAGTAAAGAAATTTGTGGATCTGATAATTATTTAGCTATCGGTGGCGCCGATATAGAGGGCAATGATCTTGATTTAAGAACTTACACCTTCCACACTTCTTATTATTGTGTTCCTAATCCTAATAAATTAGTTGCTATAACTGGTGAAAAAACTTTAAGCAAAGCTTGGGATTGTAAGGCTACTTTTAAAGAAGGACTGGTTCCTTATGATCCAGTTGATGCTCCTCTTGTCAGTCATCCTTATAAGTATGATCCTAGTTCTTACAATACTAATACTGATGTTAGAGCGAGTGATCTTTCTAGGGTTGAAGAATCTATAGATAACCCACCACCACTTGTTAACAACAAACCTATTTTTGCTTATGGTCGCAACCGTGAAGATGTTCCTTTCGGTGCTGCAATTTTCCCTAATGATTTTAGTTTAATTAACAGCCCAGCTATTAATTTACGTAATCAATATTCTACTAAAAATCAGGAAACCGTCTTTGCTGGTAGACCATATGGTTGTTTAGGGGCTGGTTGTAAGAGTATTGGACAATGTAATTTAAATCCTAATATTTTCTGTATTTATACAAATAACAGTAATATAAATAAACAAAGTTGTGCTGCGGCCGGTGGTGGAGAGTGTACTCTTTTATGGAGAAAACCATTAGTCGCTCAGGATAGTATTAATGTTTTGAGTAAGTTGTTTATTAAAAAATATGCTGGTTATTCATTCTCAACTGATAATGGAACTTATAGCAGTATGCCTAACCCAGCTTCTTCTTGGAGCGCTCCTACTGCTCTCTGTGCTAATAATATTAGACCAACTACTCATCCAGCTTCTTTCTGTATTGTAAAACCACTTATTTCTAGTATTAAGATGGAACAAGTTCAGGAAACAGGTAAGCTGGTAGCCGTTCCTATGAGTGGCTCTCAAGTCACAATTAATAAGAGTGGTTTGTATAAGTTAAGTTTTAATTCCGAAGTAGATGGTGAACAGCAACCACTTCGTCAAATCATTATTGATTGGAGCGATGCCTCTGGTGGAGTTCAAATAGTTACTAACGCTGACAACAAACCAAATAAGAGTGTTCCTCACGAGTTCTATCACTATTACTTAAGTGATACAGCTGTTAAAAATTTAGGAATTAGAATTGCTGATAATTGGGAAGCTTTTGATGCTTTCGGTAGTTTGAAATAAATTATTTTAAGCTTTAATTAGGCACTGCTCTACAGCTTCACAGCTTCTAGCAGTGCCTTTTTATTTAGTTAAAAAATTGCTTTGCCATTATCACTAAATTGTAGTAAAATTATGGTATAAAAACTGTTAAAAAATTTAATAGTTTATGGTATAATAACAATGAAATATTTTTAAGTTTTTATGGCAGTTGATGAAGAATTATTAGCACGATCTGATGCTGAAAATGAAGAGAATGATGAGTTTGATGAGTCGGAAATGGCTGGTGATTTTCGAGCTGCTAGAAGAGGTACAGAAGATGGAAATGAAGGAGCAGGGCAGAGTTTACGTGAGTTAAAACAACAGCAAATGGTTAGCGAGAAAAGCGCTGAAGCTAGTAAAGAGGCTAATGCTGTTAGTCAAAGTTCTAATCCCATGCGCCGGGCTACTGATAAATTACTTCAGGCAGCCTGGGAATACCTCATTCCTAGTTGGGGCTTAACTTTATTTTGGATTGATATTCATGCTTTCTTAAATAAAGCTTTAGGTCCTTGGGCCTTCTGTGATTTAGGTGAAGAATGGATTCCAGCTGAAGCTAGAAAAGCATTAGGAAAATCAGATACCACCAAATCTTCAGTAGCTTTGATTAAAAAGACGGAAGAAATCGGTTGTGGTTGTTTAAATCTCGGTTGTTTATTTGTTCTTGTTGCGTTGCTTTCATTAGTTGCTTTTATTGCCCAGGCTTTAGCTCACCCCTTTGATACCTTATATCAGTTAATTCAATCATCGTTTTCAAGTTTTTTCGATCTGTTTTAATATAAATTTTTCTTAAATGAAAAAAATAAATTTTAAAAAATACGTTAATTTAAAAAATACGATTTTTATTTCGTTACTTTTAGTAACGATTTTTTTGTTTGGTAGTTACGCCTTTGCCGCTGATTGGGCTAATAATATAGTTGGTGGCATTATTGGTATTTTTATTAGCGGTGTCACAAAAATTTTAATTCTTCTGGTTAACGCTTTGATTGTAGTAGCTTCTTATAGTGACTTTATTCACGCTGAAGCTGTAACTAAAGGCTGGGTAGTAGTTCGTGATGTTTGTAATATGTTCTTTGTGGTTGTTTTACTGGTGATTGCTTTTGCTACTATCTTAGGTCAAGAAGAATATAGTGCTAAGAAGAATTTACCTAAGTTAATCATGGCCGCCGTGTTGATTAATTTTTCTAAATTATTTTGTGGCTTAATGATCGATGTGGCTAATGTAGTCATGTTAACTTTTGTTAATGCTTTTAAAGAAATTGGTTCTGGAAATATTATTGATATGTTAGGTATCTCTGATATTTTAAGATATGGCCAAGGAGGCACTGCTCCAAGTTTATCTTCTACTGTTTCAGCTTATATTTTTGGCTTGATTTATGTTTTAATTGCCACTGTTGTAGTAGCTTCCATGCTAGCCATGTTGGTTATGCGTATCGTGATGATGTGGATTTATATTGTTTTGTCTCCAGCCGCTTTTTTCTTACAAGCTGTTCCTGGCAAAGGACAACAATATGCTGGTCAATGGTGGTCTAAATGGACTAGTAATTTAATAGTTGGTCCAGTACTCGCTTTCTTTTTATGGTTATCATTTGCAGCTTTGCAAACAGGCACTAATCCTATTACCGTTACTAATGAAGCAAATAATCAGGCTGAGACAGCTGTGTATATGGCAGCTGAAACTGCTACTGAAGCAGAAGCAATTGATTCCAAAGCCGGTAGTGTGGCTGGTTTTTCAAAGTTTATTATTGCCATTGGTATGTTACTGGGCGGTATGAAAATTGCCCAAGAAGTCGGCGGTGAAACTGGTTCTGTTTTAGGCAAGGGTATGGCTGCTATCAATAAAGGTAAGGCTATGGCCATTAGCGGTACCAAGAGTTTAGCTAGAGGCACTGGTAAGTTAGCTGGCAGAGGTGCTTTAGGACTTGTTTCCCAAGGTGATAGATATATAGGTAAAAAAATGGGGGTAGATGGAGATAAGAGAAGTACTTGGGCTGGTAAATTAGCTAAAGGTTGGGGTGATGATTTACAGGCTACAGCTAAAAAGAATCGTAAAGCAGCAGCCTCTAAATATTTAACTAAACTTGGCATGGGCGAAAAAACCGCTGCAGCCGGTGAGGATATAGTAAGTAGTCAAGGTTTTCAAAATATGTCCAACGTGGTTAGAGGAGCTGGTATTGGAGCTGGAATTGGAACCGTGGCCGCCTTTGGTGCTGGTGTTGCCGCTTTACCAGTAGCTATCCCCGCTGCTATAGCAGCAGGATTTGCTGGTTATTTTGGTAGCAAGGCTAAAGGTGAGGCTGCAAAATATGTTAAAGACTATGATGGTGTTAAAGGTGAATATGATAAAGCTAAGGGTGATTATGATAGTAACGAAAATTTTGTAAAAAAATACGATGATTATGATAAGGACGCTACTTCCTTAGAAACAGCTCAAAGAGCTGGTACTGTTTTAAGTCCCGAGCAAAAGAAGGAACTTAAAATGAAAAGAGATTTTGTTTTAAAGGCTGACAATGTTGATAAATACGATGAATCTAAAAAGAAAATTTCCGACCCAGCCGTACTTAGTTCTTTAAGTTCTAAAAAAGCAGCTTTAGATGCGTTAGATAAGAATACTTATGATAAAAATAAAAAGATCATAGCTAATACTAGTTTCATGGATCGTTTCTCCTCTACTAAAGCAGTTTGGAAAGACATGAACAAAGATCAAAATGATGCTAAAGCTTGGGTTAAAAACGCGGCTGCTAACTCTGATACTTTAGCTACTTCCGGTAAGGCTGGTAATATTTATTCTAGCTCAGGTCTTAGTAAAACTTGGAAGAACAGATTTGATACTTTAAATAAAGGGGGCGGAGATGCTGATGCTGCTCTAGCTAATTTGATTGCCGAAATTCAATCTCCAAATACCGAATCTACTAAGTTGGTAGAAATGGCTAAAGCTATTTCTGCTTATGAAGGAGGAGGAGCTTCTATCAGTGCAACTACTTTAGGTAAATTAAAGGCAGAGTTAGTTAATGCCGGCGAAGATCCATCCAAATACACTACTACTAGACAGTACAAGAATTACGATGATAGTTTAATGGATCATAAACCAGGAACTGGTAATCTTAGATATGATACCTTTGCTAATAATGCCGTGAAGCATGAAGATGGCAAAGATATTATGGGTGTAAGTTTTGCAAAACTTAACGATAGACTACCTGCTAATTTTAAATTAAAAAATGAAGCCGCTATTAATGAGGCTAGTGGTGATCAACTTAAAGCAGTTTCATCAGCTATGTCCGGCTTAATCGATAATGAAATAAAAGCTTTACAATCAGTACCAGATGCTACAGTTAATGCTGATAAGATTGCTCAATTAAATACAGCTAAGGGTCGTTTAATGTCTGGTGATGTTAGCAATTTATCTTTAAAAAATACTGACATGGTTTACAAGGGTGCTAATGATTCAGAAAGACGTCGCAATGAATATAATAGTACTCAACATGAAATAATGCATAGCGCTGGTGCTACTAATGAGGCAGCTGTTTATGAGGGCTCTGATGCTTTGCAATCCGCTAAGTTAGCTGGTCGCATTCCTGGAGCTGGTGGTGAACGCTATGACGTAGCTATGGGTAAGATGATTGCTGAAATGGAAAAAGCTGAAGCTAGCCAAGAGGAAATGAGCCAGGC
>JBAQCS010000024.1:0-6276 GCA_049294415.1 Patescibacteria group bacterium | reverse complement strand
GCTTTGTAGTCACTAAAAAATGGTGACGAAGTTAAATCAATTTTTACGACCGATGCCCTGGTGTTTTTATGAATAACGGCACCTTTTTGCTTAGCAAATACTAGGTTTGCAAATTTAGAATACTTTTTAGAAAATACAGCTGGCGGTAAAATAGCACCTGGACGATTGGTAAAAGATTTTTGCCAGTCACTCTCCTTAATTTTTTGTTTTTTAACCCTTTGTCTTTCGGCCCATATCGCTATAGGTATAAAAAATATACCAGGGATGACGAGCCATGGACTATAATAGACACTGGCCAAGATTAAGGCACAGGCTAGTATCAAAAAAACAGCTAAAAGATTGGGTGCGGAACTTTTTGGTTTAGAGTTAAAAAAAGAATCGCTAACTTGAATATAGGTATTACCGTAATCATCAATTGGCCTAAAGACATAGAAGGCTTGCATGAAGTTAAGGCAATTAATAAAAAAGTTCTTTTCCAAAACAATCTTATTAGGATCATTACTAAATTTTCGCCATTCTTTCGAATGTTCACTGATGTTTTTACGCATCTGTTCCCATTCTTCACGAGAAACGTGTTGGCCAACTGAATGAATGGTTACCCCGGCAACAGTGCCCGGTAATTGGCTGGCCTTAGATTTTTTAACTTCATCAATACATTCATCCTGAATGCATTGAAGACTTTGAAGAAATTTTTTCATTTTTAAATAACTTTTTTTGTTTTCCTCACCTGGATTTATAGTCCCGTTCAGTTCTGGACTTGGACTTAAAATTACCATTATATGTTGATAAAGTCAATGTTTTGATAAATAAAAAAAGAACCTAGAAAAAATCCAAGTTCCTTTTTATGAGTGCCGCGAGAGGGAATCGAACCCTCATGAGATTGCTCTCGCACGAGTTTGAGTCGTGATCGTCTACCAGTTCCGACATCGCGGCTAACCCCCTTATTATAATATATAAAAGCTAATTGTCAAACACTTGTTAGCTGGTTGTTTTTCGGTTATAATCTAAATAGAAATATGGGAAAAATTATTGCCGTCGTTAATCAGAAAGGTGGAGTTGGTAAAACAACTACCTCCGTTAATTTAGGAGCCTTCTTGGCCCATTTGGGTAAGCAGGTTCTTTTAGTTGACCTTGACCCTCAAGCTAACGCTAGTTCTGGCTTAGGTATTGAGCATAGTAAACTCGAATTTGGTATCTATGAAGCTTTAATTGGCGAAAAGAATATCTTTGAGGTTATTAAAAGAACTTTACAGAAAGGTTATAATGTTGCTCCTGCTACTGTGGGACTCGCTGGTGCTGGCATTGAACTTGTTTCCATGGAAAACCGCGAATTTCGTTTAGCGGAATTACTCAATCAAGTTAAGGGTGATTATGATTATATTATTGTTGATGGTCCGCCTTCTTTAGGACTGTTGACCATTAATAGTTTAGTGGCAGCTGATGAAATTTTAATTCCTACTCAGAGTGAATATTATGCTCTGGAAGGTTTAGGACAGTTACTATCTACTATTACTTTAATTCAGGAAAATTTAAAACCAGAGTTAAAAATCATGGGTACTGTTGTTACTATGTTTGATAAACGCAATAAGTTATCAGGCTCAGTTATGGAAGAACTTAAAAAGTATTTTCCGGGACGCGTTTTTGACTCAGTTATTCCACGTAGCGTTAGATTAGCCGAAGCACCAAGTTATGGTCGCAGTATTTTACAATATGATGCTAAGTCGTCTGGTGGCAAAGCTTATGAAGCACTTGCTAATGAAGTCATTTCTTTAGATATAACACTTGAAAAATAATTTATCTTATTATGCCACATGGTCTAGGCCGGGGACTTGATTCGCTCATCCCTAAAAAAACAATTAGTGCGGTTCCAGCTAGTGCTTTGTCAGAAACAGGCACAGCTCTCTTAGTTAATGATGAAGATCGCATTATGCGCATAGCGCCTAGTCGTATTGCTATTAATCCTTGGCAGCCTCGTCAGCATTTTTCTGAAACCCATTTAAATGAATTAATAGAATCAATTCGTGAACACGGAATTATCCAACCTTTAATTGTTACTAAAAAAGGTAATGATTATGAACTGATTGCTGGTGAAAGACGTTTACGTAGCGCTAAAGCTTTAGGACTTAAAGAAGTGCCGGTTATTGTTCGTGAAGCTAGTGAGCAGAAAAAATTAGAGTTTGCTATTATTGAGAATTTGCAAAGAGAAAATCTTAATCCACTCGAAACCGCTTGGGCCTATCAGAAACTGATTGATGAATTTAATATTTCCCAAGAAGAAGCGGCTAAGAGAGTTGGTAAAGCTAGATCAACCGTTACTAATTGTTTACGTTTATTATCCTTGCCAGACGAAATTAAGATTGCTTTGGCTGAGAAAAAAATTAGTGAAGCCCATGCTAAATATTTATTAGGACTGGACAGTGAAGCTAAACAGATTAATGTTTTTAGAAAGATTGTTAGAAATAACATGACGGTAGCTGAAACTGATCGTGAAATTAAAAGATTGGGCGGAACTAAAGAAGCTAGAGTTAAAGATTATGCCGATGAAGAGAAGGAAAGAAAGCTGGAGGCAGCTCTTGGAACTAAAGCTATAGTTAAAAGACAAGGTAAGGGTGGTAAGATAATCATTGATTTTTATAGTGACGGAGAATTACAGACTATTATTGATAAAATTACTAATTAAAATTGGTTAAAAAGCCTTAAAAAGAGTCATGCTATGACCCTTTTTTTGTTATTTGTCTAGATTGAAGATTAACTTTAAAATTGTTATAGTTATTTATATAAATAGTCTAAAGAAAACCTAAGTTTTGTATGTCTTTTGTCCATCTCCACAACCACACCCATTACTCATTACTTGACGGTCTAACCAAGATCGACGAGTTAGTTAAATATGCTAAAGAACAAGGTTCTCCAGCGGTAGCCATTACTGATCATGGCACGATGTATGGTGTGATTGAATTTTATCAGAAATGTCAGAAAGCCGGTATTAAACCAATTATCGGCGTAGAAACTTATTTGGCTCCTAAAAGCCGACATGACAAGTTAAATCGTAACGATGCTAAGAATTATCACTTATTATTGTTAGCTAAGAATAATACTGGTTATAAGAATTTAATTAAGCTTATTTCAGCTGCCCACTTAGAGGGTTTTTATTATAAACCTCGTATTGATTGGGAATTATTGCAACAACATCATGAAGGTTTAATAGCTTCAACGGCCTGTTTAGGTGGTGAAATAGCCCAATATATTTTAGCTAGTGATTTAGTCGGAGCAAAGAAGAGAATTTTGGAATATAATGATTTATTCGGTCAGGGTAATTTTTATTTGGAGATGATGGATCATAAAGAATTACCTGGTCAAGAAAGAGTTAATAATGCTCTAATTGAATTATCAAAAGAAACTGGCGTGCCTCTGATTGCCACTAATGATATTCATTACTTTAAGAAAGAAGACGCTACAGCTCAAGATATTTTACTTTGTTTGCAGAATAAGAAAAAAATTGATGATACCGATAGAATGTCGATGGTAGGTCTTGGAGATTATTCTATGAGATCTAATGCTGACATGATAGAAGCTTTTAAACACATACCGGAAGCAATTGAGAATACTTTAAAGATTGCTGACATGTGTGACGTGGAAATTGATTTAGGTAATGTACAACTACCTCATTTTGAAGTACCAGATGGTTATGATGGCAATTCTTATCTTAAATTTTTAGCTGAAGAAGGAATCAAGAAACGCTATAAGGATCTGGATAAAAATAGTGAACAGGCCAAGGTCATTTATGACCGCATGAACTATGAATTGTCAGTAGTAGAAAAGATGGGTTGGCCTTCTTACTTTTTAATTGTTTCTGACTTTGTTAACTGGTCTAAAGATAATGGTATTGTGGTAGGTCCTGGTCGTGGTAGTGCGGCTGGTTCTTTGGTATGTTATTTAACAGGTATTACCAACTTAGATCCTCTAAAATACGATTTACTCTTTGAGCGTTTTTTAAATCCAGAACGTATTTCCATGCCTGATATTGATATGGACTTTTCTGATGTGCGCCGTAATGATGTGCTGGATTATGTAACTAAAAAATATGGTGAAGATCATGTTTCTCAGATTATTACTTTTGGTACCATGGCAGCTAAAGCGGCTGTTCGTGATGTCGGCAGAGTTTTAAATATTCCTTATGATTTCTGTGATAGCTTGTCCAAAGATATTCCAATGTTTACTAAATTGGATGAAGCTATTAAAACTGTTCCAGAACTTAAAGAAAAATATAATAAAAATCCTGACGCTAAAAAGATTTTAGATTACGCTTTACGTTTAGAGGGCGTGGCTCGTCACCATTCTACTCACGCTTGCGGCGTTTTAATTACCAAAAATCCTTTAACAGACTATACACCAATTCAATATGCCTCTTCTTCTGATAAGACGGTTGTGTCTCAGTATTCAGCTCATCCAATTGAAGACTTAGGTTTACTTAAGATGGACTTTTTAGGTTTGAAAAACTTAACTATTATTGAAGCCGCTTTAAAAATTATTAAGAACACCAGAGGCCTAAAGATTAATATCGATGATATACCAATGGATGACAAGCCGGCCTATGAATTGTTTCAACGCGGCGAAACGACCGGTGTTTTTCAATTTGAATCTTCAGGAATGAAGAGATATTTGCGTGATTTAAAACCAACCGAATTTGAAGATATTATTGCGATGGTAGCCTTATATCGCCCAGGTCCAATGGAATGGATTCCTGATTATATTACTGGTAAGCATGGTGAGAAAAAAGTAGCCTATTTACACCCTAAACTAGAACCTATTTTGGCTAAGACTTATGGCGTGGCTATTTACCAAGAGCAGGTTATGCAAATTGCTCGTGACTTGGCTGGCTTTACTATGGGTCAAGCTGATGTGCTTAGAAAAGCCATGGGTAAAAAAATTGTTTCGCTACTTGCTGAACAAAAAGAGAAGTTTGTTGATGGTTGTGTTAAGAATGGTATTCACAAGGAATTAGCTGAAAAGATTTTTTCATTTATCGAGCCTTTCGCTGGTTACGGGTTTAATCGTTCTCACGCGGCTTGTTATGCCTTAATTGGTTATCAGACAGCTTATCTTAAAGCTCATTGGCCAGTTGAGTTTATGGCGGCTTTATTAACAGCTGACCAGCATGACACTGATCGTATTGCCATTGAAATTGATGAGTGCCGTAATATGGGAATCAAGATTATGGCCCCAGATGTTAATGAATCTTTCGATTCTTTTACAGTAGTTACAACTGGTACAGCTGAGCAAAGAATAGTAGCTGAAAATGAAAAAGTGGATACTATTCGTTTTGGACTTAATGCTGTTAAGAACGTAGGAGAACATATTGTGGAAGTAATTATTCATGAACGCAAAGAAAATGGTCCTTACCAAGATTTATTTGATTTTTTAGAGAGAGTATCTGATAAAGATTTAAATAAGAAATCATTGGAGAGTTTAATTAAGTGTGGTGCTTTGGACCGCTGGGGTGAGCGCGGACAACTACTTTCTAACTGTGAAAAACTATTAAGCTTTAATAAGGAAATCAGTAAAAGTAAAGACAGTAAACAAATTAATTTATTTTTTGGTGTGTCTGACGTAGCTGTAGCTCCTAAAATCACCTTAGATGATTATCCTGATGTGCCTCAAGCTGAAAAATTGTCTTGGGAGAAAGAATTATTAGGTTTATATATCAGTGAACATCCCTTTAATATTTATAAGCCATATTTAGGTACCTATGCCATTCCGATTATTGAATTAAATAGGCACAAAGGATCCGATTCAGTGGTGGTATCTGGGGTAATTAGTTCTATTAAAAAGATTATTACTAAAAAGAATGAGTCGATGTTGTTTGTAAAAATGGAAGACGCCTTATCATCGGTAGAACTTTTAATTTTTCCACGTTTACTCAAAGAAACTCTAATTGTATGGCAGGAGGGACGTGCTATTATTGGCGTAGGTAGTGTTTCGGAAAAAGACCAGGATGTTAAAATACTTCTTAATCACGTATCTTTACTTGATTCTAATGATCCCCAGTTATCGATTGATGAATTTAAAAGAAAGATGATGAGTGTTAAGGAGAATGGTGGCGGAGCAAACAACTGGCGAAAAAAATATCAAAATAATAACTCAACTTTTACACCTAAAACCAGTGCTCCAATTGTAGAAAAACCAACTCCAGTGACATCAAATTTTAAACCGTTAAAAATAATATTTAATAGCGAGCCGTCAGTTACAGAATTGAGTGAGCTACGCGATCTATTAATG
>JBAQCS010000023.1:0-9638 GCA_049294415.1 Patescibacteria group bacterium | reverse complement strand
CAAAAACCATATAAAGTTTTATCATCGGAACTATCAGCGCTAATAAAATATTCTATACCATCTGCTGCCGCATATTCTTCAATATTTATTTTGAAATCTTTAACGTAAGAAATTTCTTTGGATTCGCGGCAACGAATACAATTACATTTTACACCTTTCTGCTGCATGACCTGACGTAAATTAGTTATTTTATTACCAGCTAAAATTGATTCACCCGGAATGTCACGAATCAGTCTTATAATACGAACATATTTAGGAACTACGGCCTTACAGTCAATAATTAATTGTTCTAATTCTTCATCTGAATATGGTTGATATTTCCCAGCCTTCCACCAACGATATAATAAACTACCTTCAGTTACCACGGTTGGATAAAACTTAATTTGGTCGGGTTGAAAACGCTCATCAGTAAACAACATTTTAAACATTTCCAAATCGCGTTTAGGTGTTGAACCTGGTAAAGCCGGCATAATATGATAAGTCACCTTAAATCCAAAATCACGTAATTCGGCAGTAGCGCGAGCTATTTCAGCCACATTGTGACCACGTTTATTAAGCTTTAAAATCTCATCGTCCGGTGCTTGAACACCAATTTCTACGCGGGTACAGCCTAGTTCTCTCATTTGCCACAACTCTTTCTCATTAATATAATCCGGTCTAGTCTCTAGAGTTATGCCAATAATTTTATATTCCGTTTTTTCATTTTTGGTCTGTTCAGCTTTTAAAGATTTTTTTAAATCAGCTAAAGACAAGTTTTTAGGATAAGGGGTTTTAAGTTTTCCTAAAATTGATTTTAAAATTTGAGCCTTAGAATTATCGGCGCTCTCCAACTGCGATTTAATAGTTTTGTCTTGTTGTAATTTAGCAAAATCATTAGCCGCTCTAAAACAATTTAGAATATACCAATATTGATAACGATCAGGTAAATAACTCCAAGTACCACCAATCACAATTAATTCAATTTTATTAGGACGATGACCATTATTTTCTAAAGAGTTCAAACGTAACACAGTTTGTTTATAAGGATCAAAACTACAAGCCAGAGCGCGCATAACAGCTGGCTCATTAGGTAAATAGCTAACGGGTACATTAGGAATATTTGGACAGTAAGCACAATTACCAGGACAGGGGTAAGGTTTAGTTAAAACTGCTACGGGCGCAATGCCCGATAAAGTTCTAATTGATCGTTTACGTAACAAAAAATCCCAAAGATTTTTATCAAAACCACGGGGTAATTGTCCTTTATCAGTTAATTCACGATAGACATCAAGTATTTGAGAATTAAGTAAAGACGATATCTTATATTTAGTCGAAATACGTCGCTTGGCCTCAGATAAATCATCCCTAGTTTTCACCTGTTTATGCCAATTTTTCAGTAAATCTATTATTGCTTCACGCATTTTTTTGGGTTATAATCTAATTGTTCGTTATTATAAGATATACTAAAATCACTAATTTATCAATGCTATGAAAAGACCAATTCTACTCGCCACCCTCTTATTTTCTTTATTATTACCAATGGGCGCTGCCTATGCTTTCGAAGTCAAAGTTGATAATTCTATTCATTTAAACAAAGAGGAGATTGCTGATGGTAATATTTACGCTAACTGCCAAGAAATGACCATTGATGGCACGGTTAATGGCGATATTATCGCTTTGTGCCAAAAAATAGTGATTAATGGCACGGTTGCGGGTGATATTATTGCTTTTGGCCAGAATATTGAGATTAACGGCGAAATAAAAGGTAATGCCCGCCTAGCTGGACCTCAAATTACTATTAATGGTGTGATTGGTCATAATGTTAATGTTTTAGGTAATGATATTAAATTTACCAAAAATTCAGCTGTAAAATGGGATGTGTTAGTAGCTGGCGTTAATGGTAATTTTGACGGCAACATTGATGGTAATCTACACGGCTTAATTAGCGCCGCTTCTGTTTCTGGCAAAGTTGGTCGTAATATTAATTTAACTATCGATGATAGTACCTCCTCTAATAACAGTAATTTAATTATTACTAAAGAAGCTGTGGTGGCTGGCAACATTAATTATACGGCCACTAAAGATTTAACACTTGAAAGTACCTCATCGGTCTCAGGACAAATAAATAAAGAAACTCGAAAAGTTAATACTCATAATAATAACTGGCTGTGGATGATTTTTTATAAATTATCATCTTTGATTTTAATTGCTGTTGTTTTAATTAGCTTAAATAAAAAATCAGTAGAAGACGTGGTGAGTAAAATTAGCGACAAATGGTGGCAATCATTACTGATTGGTTTAGCTGTTTTATTTTTAACACCACTAGTTACAATATTATTAATGTTAACTATTGTTGGTATTCCTTTAGGTCTTATAATTCTAGCTAGTTATTTGTCAGCTATTTTATTATCTCTAATTTTTAGTTCTAATTATTTAGGCAACTTAATCTTCAAGTTAGCTAAATTTAAAAATAGTAATATTTATTTAATTACTATTTTAGGTTTAACAATTTTTACTCTATTATCTTTTATACCTTTTATCGGTTGGTTTATTTCCTTACTAGCGATAGCGGTTGGACTAGGTTCACTATTATTAATAATTAAAAAATAAATAAAATGATTAATCCTAATATTTTTAAAGCCTATGATATTAGAGGTATCTACGGTCAAGATTTTGATGTTGAAGCCGCTTACCAAATAGGACAGGCTTATATAACCTTTAGACAAACCGATCAAAACTATTCTCCAGACAAAAAATTAAATATTGGTATTGGTATGGATATGCGGTTGTCATCCATTGAATTAAAAGAAAAATTAATTGAAGGCCTAACTTCAGCTGGAGCTAATGTGGTAGATTTTGGTTTAATTTCTTCACCAGCTTTTTATTTTTCAGTAGCTAAGTATGAATTAGATGGTGGTATTATGGTTTCTGCCTCACATAATCCTGGAGAGTGGAATGGCTTTAAAATTGTCAGAGAACACGCTATTCCAGTTAGTGGCGATACTGGTTTAAATGCCATGAGAGACTTTATTGCCGCCGGCACACTACCTGCTATGGCCACTAGAGGTGAAATAAAAAATATTAATAACATTGCTACCGAACAATTAAATCACGATTTACAATATGTTGATTTAACTGGTATTAGAGAACTAAAAGTAGTAGTAGATACGGCCAACGGTATGGGTGCTCAATATATTTTAGAGCTAGCTAAGCATTTACCAATTATGCTTATACCTTTAAATTTTCCCTTTGACGGCACTTTCCCGGCTCATGAATCAGATCCATTAAAAGAAGAGAATTTAAAACAATTACAGACAGCGGTTATAGAAAAAAAGGCTGACTTAGGAATAGCTATTGATGGTGATGGTGATAGAATTTTCTTTATTGACGATAGCGGTAAAACTATTAATCCAGCTATTATCCGCGGGTTACTGGCTCAAATATTTTTGAGTGATAAACCTGGCTCTAAAATAGGTTATGATGTTAGACCTGGAAAAATAACCCAAGATTTAATTTTAGAAAATGGCGGAATTCCAGTTTTAACTAGGGTAGGACACTCTTTGATTAAGGCTCAAATGATTGAAGAAAATTTATTTTTTGCTGGCGAATCATCGGGGCATTTCTATCTTAATTTACCAATCGGTTGTTTTGAAATGCCTAATATTATTATCGTTAAATTGTTAAATTATTTTTCCAAAATAGACGGCAAAATATCCGACCATATTAAACAATATGAAAGATATTCTTTCTCTGGCGAAATAAATAGTCCAGTTGATGATAAGACTACAACTTTCAAAATGATTGAAGAAAAATATCACGACGCCTTGGAAATAAATTATTTTGATGGCATCAGTGTTATTTATCCAGATTTTTGGTTTAATGTTCGAGCCTCTAATACTGAAAATAAAATGCGCTTAAATCTAGAGGCTATTACTCCTGAAGTAATGACTGAAAAAAGAGATGAGGTATTAAAAATTATAAATCACGAATTATTAGAAAAATAAAATAAATAAAAAAGACCTACTTGTTACAGTAGGTCTTTTTTTATAACAGCTTATTTTTTCTTAATAACCTCTAGAGTACATTTATTCATTAAAGCAGCTAAAGCTCCGATAGCAGCAAGCAATGGCGCTGCGACAGCTGCTACAGCGGCAAAGGTCATAGGGATTTCCATCATAACCTTACCCTTTTCGTCCTTGATAATAATCCTTTGGATATTACCTTTTTTAATTAATTCTTTTACCTTTTTAAGTAACTCATGTCCATAAACTTTAAATTGTTCGGACTTTGGAGTTTCTTCTTGTTGTGTTTTTTTAGTTGGCATATTTTTTAAAATTATTTATTCTTCTTTTTATAATATAAAGAATTAAAAACAACAAACATCATTTCCAGCTGATTAGCAATCGAGCCAATCATAAATTCCTGATCTTTAGTAGTAATATTTGGTAAGACGCAAAAAGCTTTAATATTAAAATTTTCTAATGTTGATTTAATAATTGTTTGATTATCAACCAAACAAGTTTTATCAGCTAAACATTTATTATCAACTCTAATTCTATCTACTTGTTTATTACCTCTAACAATAAAATGTTCGTGTAGGGTGGTATTATTATTAATATCAACAATCCTAAGTAACACCCAATCAGCGCTAACCATCCCTAAGATTCGCTCCGACATATTAATAAATAAGGCGTGTAAGTCTTTTTTATTTTCTGGATATTTTACATCAGAAAAAACTTTTTTCATTTCTTCTATTTGTAAATTAACCGACCCAATATATTTGAAAGTTTCTCTTAGTCTTTCTTCTAGCCCCTCTTGATATGTTTGATTGCGCTTCAACTCTTTGGCGTAAAATCTGTAAATAACAATCATTAAAAAGAACAGAGTGGTAATAAAAATAAATTCTGAGCTTTCATCAGATAATCCGGCAATTCTAATATTTAAAAATGGCACCAACAAGATAAAGAGCACATCTAAAAGCACTAACAAAAAGAAGATTTTTTCAGCTGTTTTATATCTCTTGCTCATAATATAATTATAACACAATCCTTATTTTTGTGCTTTTTTCGCTCTAAGATATTTAACGGCTAAAATTGTAGCGATTGGAGCAGCTAAACAAAGACTAATTGCTCCAACTAACGTCCTAACTATTTCTGTAGCAATATCCTCATGATTAACTACCTGAGAAAAAGTTAAAAATGGTTCCTGTTTAAGACTAAAGAGTAAAATAAGAGGTAGGGCTGCCCCGGCATAAGCCAAAAATAAAGTATTAATAATTGCCCCTAAGTGAGCTCTGCCCACTGACATAGCCATTTTAAAAACCTCTTTATTTTTAAGATTTGGATTAGCTATCTTAATTTGTTCAACCGCTTCTACCTGACCAACCACGATATCATCCAAAACACCCAATGTACCAATAATAATAGAGGCGAGTAATAAATAATGAAAATTGATAGGCACTTTAATAGCATCAATTAAAAATACTATTTCCTCTTGGGCCGTACCAGACAGGCGGCTAAGATAACCAAATAAAATCGACAAGCTAGCTGTTATTAACAGAGAAAACCCTATACTAATAACTGAAATATGTGATTTTTTATTCCACCCTTCAGTTAAATAAATTAGAGCTAAAAGAATAATTAAGGAAATAAAAACTCCAATAATTAACGGGTTATACCCAGCAAAAACCAAAGGAATTAAGACTTTAACAATAGCAAAAAAACTAATAACCAAAGATAATAGCGCCATAAAGCCCTTAAAACCACCAACTACTAAAACAATTATTACAAAAATTAAGGCTAACCAAAATAAACTATTATTACGAACGTAATCCGTAACATAAAAATCATATTCTCCGCCTTCGCCGCGATTATAGCTTACCAGTACTTTATCGTTGGCTTTATAGACATTAGAGGAAACTACATCAATTCCGGAAATACCAGTATAAATTTTAGTCTGTCCTTTAAATGGTCCAGTTAAAATTCCTAATTCTAAATTTTGTTGAATAGATTTTGATCCGTTTTCTCTAATTGTTTCTTTTTCTTCTAAAACCTTAAGAACTTGAGCTTCAGCCGATTTAGGTTTTTCTTCATCTTGAGCCAGAACATTAAAAAAAGGAAAAACGAGTAATAATAAAATGGTTAAACTTAAAATTATTTTTTTCATTTATTTATACAAATAAGAAACCATGGAACTAGCCACGGTAATAATTTGTTTTTTATGATTATCGTTTAACTCTCTAGCTGAACCAATAGAAAATCCTTTAGCCTTAATACCGCAAAAGCCTAAAATATTTTTAGTAATAACTTTCATTCCTCTTTCGCTAAGTAAAAATTTATTAATTACTTTTGGTCCGCCAGTAGCCGAAAAAACCGCCGCTTTTTTACCTTTGAGTAAAGCAACAGGCAAACCGCCTTTATAGATAAAAGCAAAACCAGAAGCAAAAACTCTATCAAAAAAACCTTTTAAAATTGCTGGCATTCCTTGCCACCAAGTTGGATATATAAAAATTAATTTATCAGCATTTTTTACTTTTTCTTGATAATCTAGGGTTGTCTCATTTATTTTATGGGTGGTTCTGGAACCTAATTCTTCAGCTTTTAAAATTGGGTCGTAGTTTAAATTATATAAATCTAAAACTTCGTAATCAATATTTTTATTATCCAAAACTGATATTAATTGATCTAGAAAATAACCATGATGTCCTGTATGTGTTGGGTGAGCATAAACTATTAAAGTATTCATAGACTTTGTTTATTATTAAATATTATTAATTATAGCACTAACTAACGACCGTCAAAAGATTGTTTAACAACTACTATTTTTAAATTTGGTGCCCCATTTATTCATTTGATCAATAATAGTGTGAAGCTCTTCACCGCCATTAGTTAAAGAATATTCAACGTGTAGAGGCACTACTGGAAAAATCTTTTTATTAATAATTTTATCTTTTTCCAGTTCATCTAATCTAGCCGATAAAGTTCTGGGGCTAATACCAGAAATAGATTTGAGCAGCTCTCCAAAACGTTTTTTACCAGATAGAAGATCGCGAATTATTAAAACAGCATATTTTTTGCCAATAATTCTAATAGTTTTCTCCACTGGACAGCCAGTGTGTTTGCTTTTGTCTTTAATCATATATTTATACTATACTTTTTGTAACTACTTTACAATATATAGTATACCCCCTATAATAAACCAAGTCAACAAACACTCTAAAAAATTAATAATTAACTAAAATATTATGAAAACTTTAATCGTAAGCTTTTTCCCGAGAGAAGAAGCTTCCAACACTAAAAAAATACTAGAAAACATTAAACCTCAAATAACCGGAGAAGTAGAACATCTAGATCTAGTTAAAAACTTACCAGATTTTTTCCTAGCCGACAGTCTAAACGCTTATTACAAAAGAAATTATATGGGTGTAGCGTTAGATTCTGAAGAATTAAAAACTTTAGAAAAAATGGATAGAATGACCAGCCAATTAAAAACAGCTGACATTTTAATTCTGGCTTTTCCTATGCATAATTTTTCTATGCCAGCTGCCGTTAAGGCTTATTTTGATTCCATCTTATTAAAGGGTGAGACTTGGGATATGAATGATTCTGGTTATATTGGACTATTAAAAGGTAAAAAGGCTTTAGTCTTGTCTAGCTCTGGCGGTAGATATAATGAAGAGTTGGGCACCAAGGCCTGGGATTTTGTTACCAGCCAAACTCAAGTCTTATTAGGTTTTATGGGTTTTGAATCTCAAATAGTAATAGCTCAGGGACTAGCCAGTCAAAATCGCGTTGAAGAAAACTTGAAAATAGCCGAACAAAAAGCATTAGAAATAATCACCGAGTGGTATAAATAAAACATTAAATTGAGTTTAAAAAATCTCGCTTACTAGCGAGATTTTTTTATTTTATTTTTTTATTTAAATTTTCTACTACTCTAAATTTAATAATTTTTGTTATTAAATTTATCGGCAATGGTTCGTTAAGCGAAAATTGAATAGTCCCTTTAGATGTTGAATATTTAGATAATTCTTTCTTAAATTTTATAACAGCACTTGGGGTTGGATATAACCCAATGTGTTTTTTAAAGGCTGCAAAATGTAATAAATTACCATTTAATACAAAGGTTGGCATACCATATTTTATAGCCTCGCTTGCTTGGGGAATAATTTTTTTAACTAATCCTCTGATGTCATTCAACTTTTTTTGGACATCTACTGGGAAGCTTAAAATATATTCATCAATATTTTTTACTATTTTCATATAATTTAATAATATTTTAATTATACCATTTTTTGAAAATAATTTACTTTTATATTAAATAGTATAAAAAAAGAGGGTTAATTGCTTAACCCTCAAAAATTTAGAACTCATTGAACTGCTTTTCAAACCTCAGTAAAAACCGATAAATTATAAAGCCCCTTCGATTAATAAGGACGGTATCTATCTGGACGACTCCATTGAGACTGGCGCCTCAAATTCATAATCTCCCGCCTATTCAGCACATTATTAATCTATCTTTAAGCCAATTTACAGGATTCGGACCTGCCACATAAAAAATTATTTTTTATGCTGTGCCACATTGTTTCTAAATTTGAGTTAATATTATCAAAAATAATAAATATGTCAATCAGTCTACGGTGATTACTAATAAAACAAAAATAACCACTAAGGGGGTTATTTTAAATTTTTTACAACATAATTAAATTCTTTTTTTACCCCCTCTATTCCATCGGACACTTCGAATATACTTTCGATTATAATAGGAACTTCGAGTTTTTTACAACAATCAATTATTTCTGTTTGTTTAGTTCTATATAATGGATCATGAAAAACCAGATAACCACTTAAATGGATTTCTTTAATTTTATCATTTAATTCTGAAATAATATTTTCAGCCAACAACATGGATTTATCATTATCATTACAATGTCCAACATCTAAAACGAGATTCCAGGAAGGGTAATTTACAAAAAAATTCTTTAAGCTATCCATATCCTTAAAAGACTCTTTTCTAGAATCCATATTTTCAATAGCCCAATTAATTTTATAGTCGTTAAATACATCCCAATTATCAACTAGATCTGGGTGAACAACTATAAGCTTGGCACCAACACTAGAATATAAATTCTCCAACGTTGATAATAAGGTCCTAGTTTCTAAATTATCACCATATCTAATATTACCCGGGGTATGTATTGAAACATATTCAAAGTTTTTAATAAAAGGAATGATAGTTCTTATCTTTCCAATTTCCCCGACATGATGACAATTAATTTCAATGGCATTACTACCGCAAGCTTTTAATATTTCTATATTTTCTTTTGTGTGAACGTCATGAATTTTAAATAAATCTCCATGACAAAAACCAATTTTTCTCATATATTATATTTACTAATCTTATGATTTTATCATACTCCTTGTGTATATAAATTCAATGAAGCGGCTAACAAACTTTTTTAATAAATATTTAATAAAATAAAAAGGCCTCCTTGTTGAATTAACAAGGAGGCCATAACTATACACATTTTATTTTTAACAGTTTTCAACTACGCTTTTCGCGAAGTCATTTAATTCACCGGTTTTAAGCCAAAATGCAACGGCTTCCAGAATCTCCGGAACAAAGATTGAGGCTAATTTATCGGAACCATACAAATGAAG
>JBAQCS010000022.1:0-10323 GCA_049294415.1 Patescibacteria group bacterium | reverse complement strand
AATAATTTGACCGCCCAATTCTTTGCCAATAACCAGAGTTTTCATTTCTCGTCTAGTGGCATAAATAGCCGCCGTTAAGCCGGCTGGGCCAGATCCTATAATAATAGTGTCAAACATATTTTTTATTATATTATTTGTTTATTATAGCTTTTTTTCAAATAAGAGGCAAATTACTAACACCTTTTCCACATAGCTGTTATTAAACTATTTTGGCTAATATTTAATAATATTATTAATAATAGCTAAAAAACATTCGTTAACTGTGTACAAACGTTCCTCAAGGAACTAAAATTAGAAAAAAAGATAAGTTGCCCGCTTTAGCCATCTATTGTGTTCCTCGAAGAACATTTTTATTATATTAAAAATTAGACTATTGTTTTAGTTGGTATTTTTTAGATAAGTCCAGATTATTGTTGACTTGCCTATTTACTAAATAAAAAAAATACCCCCAAACAGGAGTATTCTTTATAGTTAATTATTGTGGACCATAAGGGACTTGAACCCTTGACCTCTTCCATGCCATGGAAGCACTCTAGCCAACTGAGCTAATGGCCCATATATTTCATGTTCCTTAAAGAACAATCAATTTAAAATATTACTAAATATATAATAGCCAATTTATATAATTAGTCAAACATTTATTTTAATCCATCTATTAACTTAGTTGTGTGTCCTCGCCAGGAATCGAACCTGGATCTAGAACTTAGGAGATTCTTGTTTTATCCATTAAACTACGGGGACGAACGCTAACTATATAACTATATTTTCTTTATCATTTTAAGTCAAATCTTTGACAAAGCAAAAATCATAAACTACAATTAAGTGGTAGATTTACTCTTATTTTACAGCCTATTTTAATTTTATAAATTAGGCCACCAAACATTATGTTTAACAAAGACAACAAAACTGAAAAGTTTAAAGACGCTGAAACAATTATTGGAGCCTCTATTAAAGTAAAAGGGAATTTCGTTGGGCAAGGAAACATTGTTATTGAAGGGCACCTAGAGGGTTCTATTAAAACTGAGGCTGATTTATTTGTTGGTGAGAAAGCTAGAATAGTGGCTAATATTGAGGCTAGCCAGGCAACAATTAACGGGGAAATAAAGGGAAATTTAAAAATCCACGATTATTTAGCTGTTGGTTCTGCTGCTAAAATTTTTGGCGATGTTATTTATTCAGAAATATCTATAGAAAAAGGGGCTGTTATTAATGGTCAACTTCTAAAGGTAAGTGGTTCTGATAAAAATAGATCAAAAACAGCCAATACATCTTCCCAAGAAGAGGTTGAAGATGTTGAAACTGATGAAGAATAATAATATATATAAATAAAGGCGCTAATAGTGCAAAAATATGAATATTTATATATATGACGACTTTTTAAATAAAAGTAAGTTTAACCGGGTTTTAAATCGGGTAGAAATTCGTTTAACTGATTTAGGATTAAATGGAAAAATTATCAGACTTGGTAGTATTAAAAATGTTAGGGATGTAATTCAGAATGAAATTAAAAATGGGGCTAAAACAATAGTAGCTGTTGGTAATAATCAAACGGTTAATAAAATAATTGGATCTATTATAGATAACGAATTATACGGTTTTTTTCAAAAAAACATTTTATTTTCTATTATTCCTATTGGTGATGATAACTCTATTGCCAATTCTTTAGGAATTAAGAAGGAAGAAGAAGCTTGTAACACTCTACTGGCCAGACGTGTCAAAAAAATAGATATTGGACTAGTTAATAACTATTATTTCTTGAATAAGGCCGTAATAGAGGGGCAGGACACCGTTTTAGAAATTAATGATTATATTTTAGAGCCGCAAGAAAAAGGCTTAATTAGTATTTATAATTTAAAAAGTTCCCAGGATGATGATAAAAATTTAAAAATAAATCCTATTGATGGCAAGTTAGATATTTATATTAAAAATAAGAGTAAAGATTTTAGTTTTATATCAGCTGAAAAACTTAAAATTAGTAGTAAAAAGAATAGTTTAATATTAGATGATGTAGTTGAAATAAAAACTCCCGCCGAAATAAGTATTATACCGGGTAAATTAAATGTAATTGTGGGCAAAGATCGTAGCTTTGATTAATAAAAAAACAGGATATTTAGTCCTGTTTTTTGATATACTTTTTTTTATTTTTTATTTTATAATTTCACCTTCAATAACATTATCTGTTTTTTTACTGGTCTTTAATACTAAATATTGTTGAACAATAGTGAAAAATGTAAACATGAACCAATATAATGTTAAACCTCCTGGTAGAGAAAAGCCGAAAACAACAGTCACTACGGGAAAAATATAAACCATCTGCTTATTCATAATGGCCGACATATCATCAGAAGCTACTTTATTGTCAGCTGTTTTATTATTTTTAGCTAACATCATTTTAGCTTGTATAAACTGAGCTGCGCCAGCTAAAACTGCTAGATAAATATTTGGTTTACTTAAATCCATAAAACCAAAGGAAAGGGCTTGAAAATTGGTTGGTTTTGCCAAAAATGAATAAACTAAAGCTAAATCCTCACTCATACCAACTCTTAAAACTCTAAACACAGCAAAAAGAAAAGGTAATTGGATCAGCATTGGTAAACAAGAAGATAGAGGGTTTATTTTATGCTCTTTATAAAGATCCATGGTAGCCTTACCAAGTTCAGCCTTGTTATCAGCATACTGTTTTTTTAAAGCATCTAGTTTTGGCTGTATTTCCTGCATTTCCTTTTGAGACTTGATAGCCTTACGGGATAGTGGCCATAAAAACAATTTAATAATAATTGTTAGTAAAATAATGGAAATACCTAAATCTAAAGTATGATTATACAAAAAAACTAAAACATTCAAGATTGGTTGATAGGCAATTATTTGATAAAGGTGATACATAAGTTATAAAAAATTATTATTATTTTAATTAAACAACCGGATCATTTCCTCCCTTATTCCAGGGGTTGCAACGCATTATTCTCCAAATAGTTTTTATTCCGCCCTTTATTATACCATACTTTTGAATTGCTTCTACACCATATTCCGAACAGGTTGGATAGAAACGACAAAAACCATTAGGGTGATAATGTTTTAGCGGCCCATGATCTAAAGATAGTGTTTTTTGATAAAGTCTAATTAACCAAATTACTATTCGATCTAAAAAATTATAAGGACTATTCATAGATACAATTAAAGTTCCATATTTAAATATAGAACTTTAATTTAATAAGAGTATTTTTTATTTCGCTTTTTATTTCTAAATAATTTTTGTTTAATATTAGAGGAAAAACTATTATAACCACGTCGAAGCCCTGTTTTAATTCCTTATTTTCTTCCAGTAAAATAGCTTTAATTCTTCTCTTATATTTATTTCTAATTGTGGCCAATTTACTAACCTTGGTGCTTAATAACAAGCCGTAGCGATTATGTTGTAGATCGTTTTTTTTGATTTTAATTCCTAGTAGACGACCATAACCAGATTTTCCTTCTTTAAAAACCGAGTCAAACTCTTTATTTTTAGTTAGGCGAAGGCCTTTCTCCAACATTTAAATTAGAAAATTACTATTTAGATAAAACTTCTCTGCCCTTATCGCGTCTTCTTTTGAGTACTGCGCGACCATCTTGGGTTTCCATTCTGTGCAAAAAGCCGTGTTTTGCGGCAGCACGCTTTTTATTAGGTTGATATGTTCTCTTTGGCATAAGACTAACTTTTAGATTTTTTAAAATTAATTCAAATACAGATTAACACTTTTATTTTCAAAGGTCAATAAACAAGGCCTTCTTAATAAGATATAGTTATTAACAGTTTACTAACACCTTATAAACAGTTTCTTCCTTGTTAGATAGCTTATTATTTAATATACTTAGGGGGTAATTAAAAATTTATGCCCCACGAACAAATTTGGCAATCTGCTTTAGGAGAAATCGAAATTAATTTATCGAGAGCTAATTTTATTACCTGGTTTAAAGAAACCTTTATTTCGTCATTTGAAAATGGTCAAGTGATTATTTGTGTGCCTAACGCTTTTGTTAAAAAATGGTTAGAAGAAAAATATCATAAAAATATTGTTAGTGCTTTAGAAAATGTTAGCGGACAAAAAATAAATAATATTATTTATAAAATAGAACTTCGTAAAAATGGAATACAACCAGCTATAACCGAAAAACCAATTTCTCCAACTATTAACAAAGAAGAAATAAAAATTGAAGCTGCTGGTGCTGATAAAAATCATCATCGTGATAATTATAATAAGTTTGGTTTAAATCCCCGTTACGTTTTTGAAAACTTTATTGTAGGAAAAAACAACGAGTTAGCTTATGCCGCTTGTCGAGCTGTGGTTAATAATTTAGGCAAAGCTTATAATCCTTTATTTATATATGGTGGAGTAGGGTTAGGAAAAACCCATTTATTACAAGCCATTGGTAATGAGGTTTCTAAAAAGACCGACAGAATTCTTTATACTACTTCCGAAAAATTTACTAATAATTATGTTCAGGCTGTTCATACCGGTAAGGCTAAAGAGTTTAAAAATATGTATCGTAATGTTGATTTATTTTTAATCGACGACGTTCAATTCATGGGAGGAAAAGATGGAACTCAACAAGAATTTTTTCATACTTTTAATGAATTACAACAAGGTGACAAGCAAATTGTTTTAACTTCCGATAGAGCACCTAAAAATATGCCAGCTATTGAAGCTAGACTTATTTCTCGCTTTGAATCAGGCATGGTAGCTGATGTCGGAAAACCTGATACTGAAACTAAAGTGGCTATTTTAGAACAACGAGCACTCGAAAAAAACTTTCCACTAAGCCAAGAAATATTAATTATGTTGGCTGAAACTATTCAAAATAACATCAGAGAATTAGAGGGTATACTTAATAAAATAATTGCTGTTCACCAAATAAAAAATATCCCCGTAACCCGCGCCAGCGTTAAAAGTATTTTATCTGACTTTGTGGCTAATGTTCAAACCAAAGCAACTTCACCCAAAGAAATAATGGAAGCTGTTTGTAAATTCTATGATATTGAATTAAAAGAATTAACTGGTACTAGTCGTAAAAAAGAATTAGTCTGGCCAAGACAGATCTCAATTTATCTAATGAGAGAAGAATTAAAAACTTCATACCCAACCATTGGCAGCGAATTAGGTGGAAGAGATCATACCACTGCTATGCATGCTTATAATAAAATAAATAAAGAAATTAAAGAAAGAGAAAATGAAAAAGTTAAGCAAGAAGTGGAATCAATTAAACAATTATTAAACAGCTTACAATAATAACTGTTAATAAGTAGTGAACAAGTAGTTGATAAGTTACCTTTGATTGTTAATTACTCGGTGCATAGTTTCTTAATCGATTGTTAACAAAAAAACACCCAAATTTTTTATCAACTTTTAACACCCTTTTTAGTAACAAGAAGTTAAGCATTAATTAACAAGTAAAAAGTCATTATCTTATTAATTATTAGTTTAAAAAAAATATTTCCAAATTTTATCCACCCCCTTGTTATTATTATTATCTATATAAATATATATATTAAATAAACAGTATGAAATTAATCAGCGTTCAGGAAAACCTAAAAAAAGGATTATCCATAGTCAGTCACGGAACAGGCAAAAATATTAATTTACCAATCCTTAATAATATTCTAATTAAAGCTCATAAGAATTCAGTAGAACTTATTAGTACTAATTTAGAAATAGGAATTATCCACAAGTTACGTGGAAAAGTTGAGGAAGAAGGTGAGTTCACAGTTGATGCTAAAATTATTACTGACTATGTAAATTTACTCCCCAGTGAAAATGTGGAGATAGAAGATATTAATGATGAGTTAAAAATTGAGTGTGAAAACTATAAAACCAAAATTAGAGGAGAATCAGCTAAAGAGTTTCCACTTATTCCAACTGTTGATCAAAGCAATTATTATTCTTGTGGTGTTAGTGATTTAAAAAAAGCACTTAACAGTGTGGTCTTCGCTGTTTCTAATAGTGAAAACAGAATAGAGTTGTCTGGTGTATTATTTGATTTTAATGATAACCGCTTAATTATGGTGGCCACTGATAGTTATAGATTAGCTGAACGATATGTGGATGTTAAAGCTAGCTCAGAATTTATTGATCAAAAATTAATAGTGCCAGCTAGAACTGTTCAAGAATTACTTAGAATTTTAAGTAGTTATAATAGTGAGGATTTAGCGTTTGAACAAGACGGGGCGGTTAAAATTTCTATTTCCGATAATCAAATATTATTTACTATTGATTCAGTTGATTTAGTTTCTCGCCTTATTAACGGACAATATCCAGACTATAAACAAATTATCCCCGATAAAAATAAAACAGAAGTGGTGGCTAATAAAAGTGATTTACTTCGCGCTGTTAAAGCGGCCTCTATTTTTTCTAAAATAGGTATTAATGATATCAACCTAGAATTTAAGGATAATAAAATTATTATTTCAGCTTCCTCTGGTCAAAGCGGAGAAAGCCGCGTTGATTTAGATGCTGAAATAACTGGTATTGATAATGAGGTGGCGATTAACTATCGATATTTAATTGATGGTTTAAATAATATTGATAGCGACAAAGTAAAAATGAAAATGGTTAGTGGTAATACGCCATGTATTTTAACCTCCGAGAAAGAAGATAGTTATCTTTATGTGGTTATGCCAATTAGACAATAAAAATTTTTGAAATAAAAAAACTGCCAATTATTAGTTGGCAGTTTTTTGTTTTTATTGAGAAGTTGTAGTGGAAACTGTTTCGGTGGTAGTTGAGGTTAAGTCTGTGGAGGTGGCCTTAGAATCTATCCAGTCTGGAAATATTTCGGTGCTAGTAGAAACTGATTGCTGATTTTTTTCTGCCCACTTTAAAATTGGTTCTTCCCATAATTTAAATTGAGGATCATTTTCTGGATTAGTTGGAATTGGTCCTAGAGGATCTGACCTGTCAACATAAAATAGAATTGAGTGATTATCAAAGATTTGTTTATAACCAATAAATTCTTCAGGTGTATTAATGCTAGCTAAGCCATTATTGCGAGTATCAATTTTTACTTTTCCAAGTGATGGTAAAATTCCATCTATTACAGCTTTACCGGTTTTAGTTGTTTCTGGTTCTTTAAAATTTTCAACAGGAGTGCCGGCTAGAACGCCAGACATAAAAGATTTCCAGATAGGGGCGGCTAGCACACTGCCGTCTGATCCTCGTTTCATTTCTTTATTATCAGTATTGCCAACCCAAACACCAGTAACAAGTGATGGTGTATAACCAATTGTCCAGGCGTCGTGATAATCATTAGTGGTACCAGTTTTAGCTGCCGCCGGTCTGTCACCTAGAACTAAAGAATTTTTTTCTCCAAAAATAAATGATCTGGAGGCATTATCGGATAAAATACTATTTATATAACGAGCAGTTTTTGAAGTTAAAACTTTTTTACTGCTATCTTTATATTCTTCTAAAATATTTCCATCTTTGTCCTCTACTTTTAAAATAACTGTAATAGGACTAACTTGTCCGTCACGAGCAAAAGCACTATAAGCATTGGTGTGTTCTAATAATTTTATTTCACCACCACCAAGTACTAAAGACAAGCCGTAATTATCTGGATTAGTTAGAGATGAATAACCCATGCTTTGGGCTAATTCAATAACATCTTTAATGCCAGTTAAATAAATTGCTTTAACGGCCGGAATATTTAAAGAACCAGCTAGTGCTTTACGAATAGAAACTGGACCATATTCTAATAAATTATAGTTATGAGGAATATAAGAATTACCTGGGTCAGTAGAAAAATTAGTAACCACATCATATAAAATAGTATCTGGTGTATAACCTTTTTCAAATAGAGAAGCATAAACAATTGGTTTCATTGATGATCCTGGTTGTCTTAAACTAGTAGCCACATTAACTTGACCAGCAATACTGTCATCAAAATAATCACGAGAACCAACCATAGCTAAGACCTGTCCATTTTTTGGATTAATAGCTACTAGTGCCGCATTATTAGCATTATATTTTTCTTGATATTTAGTAGTCTTTTCTTTTATAACCTCATCAGCAATTTTCTGATAGTTATAATCAATAGTGGTATATATTTTTAAACCACCCTGTTCGATAGTTTTTTCGCCATACTTTTCTGACAATAAACTTTTAATATACATCACAAAGTGAGGCGCAGTAATACTTGTTTCTGGTTTTTGAAAAACTAATTTTTGTTTTTTAGCTTCATCGCGCTGTTCTTTAGAAATATAATTTTGTTCAGTCATTAAATCTAAAACATAATCTTTACGGCCTAATAATAATTCTAAATTTGGACCATAAGGGGAATATCTAGAAGGTGATTGAGGTAGAGCTGCTAGCAAAGCTTGTTCGGCTAAAGTAGTGTCTCTAACACTTTTGCCAAAATATTTTAAACTAGCTGCTTCAATACCATAAGCATTAGAACCGTAAGGAATTTCATTTAAATACATCTGTAAAATTTCATCTTTAGAGAACTTCTTTTCAATTCTTTGAGCTAAAATTAATTCTTTTACTTTTCTGGTTATAGTTTTTTCATTTGTTAAAACAGCGTTTTTGATAAATTGTTGGGTTAAAGTAGATCCTCCTGCTGACCTGTGGTAAATTACATTAGTAATCATGGTTCGAGCCATTGCCCAAACACTAAAGCCACCATGCTTATAAAAATTTTTATCTTCAACTGAAATTGAAGCTTGTCGAGCGGTGAGTGGAATCTCGTTTAAAGTGACGAGAGTGCGCTTCTGGTCGCCGTGAACCTCATAAAGGATATGTTTACCGTCACGGTCATATATTTTTGTGCTCTGGGCAATTTCGCGGTCAATGAGTTGATTAGGATTTGGTAAGTCTCGGCTAACCCAAATTACTACCGTTAACATTATAACAGCGGCAAAAGCACCTAAAATAACCAAGATAGCTAAAATCTTTTGTCGATAGTGCCAAAGCTTTTGGGTTAATTTGTTTTTGACTGGTTTTTGTTCCCAAGTCTTTTTTAATTTTAATTGAGGAATAGGCATAAGTTTACATTTATTTCTATAAAGTATAACATAAAAGCAGTTCACATATAAGCACATTATGGAAATAATTTCTAGTGAGCAAAACACTCACGTTAAACAAATCATAAAATTAATAGAAAAAAGCCGGGAACGTAAAAAGTCTGGTTTATTTATAATTGATGGCTTAAGAGAGTGCCAAGAAGCTATTAAAGGCGGCATAATTATTGAAGAGTTTTTTATTTGTCCAGAACTTTGTGAAGCTCAATTTAATATTAAAACTACTTTAGTAACAGCTGAAATTTTTAAAAAGATTTGTTATAAGGAAAAACCAGATGGCTGTTTAGCAGTGGCTCATGATAAAAAAATAAATCTCACAGAATTAAAAATAAAGGACAATCCATTACTAGTTATTTTAGAGGCGGTTGAAAAACCCGGTAATTTAGGGGCTATTATTAGAAGTTCTTATGCTGCTGGGGTAGACGCTATTATAATTAATGATGAACAAACCGATATTTATAATCCTAATATTATTAGAGCTAGCCAAGGATTACTTTTTAAAATGCCAGTTATTGTAGCTAATTTTCAGGAAACAGTAGATTTTTTGCAAGCCAATAATATTAAATCATATGCTACGGCCCTGGGTGGAGAAAAAAAACATACGGACATTAATTTTAAACAGGGATCAGCTATAGTCTTGGGCACTGAAGCCGATGGTTTAAGTAAAAATTGGTTAGAGGGAGCCGATAAACTGGTTAAAATCCCCATGAAAAGTGGTATAGATTCTTTAAATGTCTCTGTTTCAGCCGCTATTTTAATATTTGAGGCTTGGCGACAAAGAGATTTTAATTAGATTGACTTAACTTAAGATATCTTGTAGAATCTAGAAAGATTTTGACTGGTCATTATTTATGCACCCGTAGTTCAATGGATAGAACACCAGCCTTCTAAGCTGGCCACGAGGGTTCGATTCCCCCCGGGTGTACGTATAAATTAATTTTCATTTTTATGGAAAATAACGAAAAAGAAGAAGAATTAACAGAAGAACAATTAGCAGCCATGGACTCTTTATTTGGTTTTGGTGGTTGTGATTGTAATCATTGTGACAAAGGTTGTCATGACGAAGAAGCTGATGATTCCGAAGAAGAAACAAAGTAATCAGATTATTTAAGATATTGGTATGGTGCCCATGGTGTAGTGGTAACACAGCAGGTTGTGGTCCTGTTATCGAGAGTTCAATTCTCTCTGGGCACCCACTTAAGAAAAAACGAGCTAAAAGGCTCGTTTTTTCTATTATATAATGGTAAAAATGTGGCTTATATTTGTTAATTACT
>JBAQCS010000021.1:0-19014 GCA_049294415.1 Patescibacteria group bacterium | reverse complement strand
TTTATCAGTAACATCTTTGTTGAGCCAAATCATTAAAGTCTTATCACTAGTTATATCACTTAAAGTGGCTTCGACCATTTCTCTTGATCCTGCCTCATTTGATCTTTTAAGCATTTTAATACCAACTGGGATAATAATTTTTTCCTCACCAGTACTCATTTCTTTTATTTTAGCCAGCATCTGAGCTCTATCTTCCGCGCTAGCTTCCCCACCTTGTCTTCTTTGCCCCATACCAGGACCGCCGCCAGCGCCAGGACCACCAGAAGTAGTTCCTAGACTTAAAGTAGTTGCCTTATCTGGAGCACCATCTGGTGTAGAACTAGCATTTCTAAACCCCTGCCCCATTTCCACCTTTAAAACAACTACTTCATTACCAGTAATAGACTTAACCACACCATTTACGTCTGGCTTAGCTTCTGGTTGCCCAAAATCAGGCCGTCTTGGCATCTCATTTTTAGAATTAGTGTCTTCAGTTTTACTGCCAGTAGTAGTTGCCGAGCTACACGCAGTTAATAAAAAGGGGGCTAATAATAAAATAAATAAAGCTGAAATCCTTTTAAACATACATTAAAAAATATTAAATATAAAAAAAATAAAACCACTAATAATTAATACGCAAAATATTTTTATTTATTCAAAAAAGAGCCCCTAAATAAGGAGCTCATCTTAGTTAAAATAGTAAAAATTAATAGATAACGGTTCCAGAAAATGGTTTATCACCAAAAGATCTAGCCCCTCCGTCACTAAACTCTACATAATTATCACTCAAAGCTGATTCAGCAATATTAGCTACTAATTCTTTTGTTCTTTCTGTTAAACGGGCGTCCGGTAAAACCTCTTTAAGTTTACCAACTAGCAGCTCATGGTTAAAACCTACGCTAGATAAGGCGGCGTCGGAAACAGTAATAGATATTTTAGCTTCTGGCATTTCTTTCTTAATAGATTGATATTTTTTAAATAATGTAGCTATATTAGAAACTAAATAATCTGGGGTACTAGAACCATAAACTCTATCCATCACAAAAGACATTTCGGTTTGTCCGTTATTATTTTTAACTGGTAAGAAAAAAACAATTTCATCAGCCACGCTGCCCTTTTCCTTATTAGACTGATTAAACATAAAGAATTTATTATAATCACCAAAAGAAAGATTGGTGTCATTATTTATTTCTTTACGTAAACAACCTAAACACTGGCGCATATTTTCAATCACCGAATCTAAATCTTTGGTTAAATGAGAAATTATCATCGAATTATCTTGATCGGAATTAATGACTTTTTCAATTTCTGCTAAACGATTTTTAAGTAGAGTATGTTTTTCCAAATGTTTACTCTTAGACATCTTAACAAAATAATCCTTAACTCTACTCATAGTAGATTCGAGTTCTATCATTTTACCCTTTACGGAATCTAAATAATTTTTAGCTTTTTCCTGATCTTCAGCACTTAATTTATCACCATTTTTCACCATTAGATTTTCTAAATATGATAAATCCCTAGACAGTGCTAAAGCGCCCGACTCTGGTTTAAAATCTTCTCCTAAGCTATTAAAAATTTCCACAATTTCACCGGATGGATCAATTTTTTTATGAAGATCCTCAATATTTTGGTCGACATTTTCCTCTTCTAGTTTGTTAATAACATTAGATACTGAACTAAGTGGTTGAATTTCTTGTTGAATAAGTTCAACTTGATTTTGATTCCAGTCACCAACCTGATAAATAAGTTCTAATCTGGTTTTCATTAAATTTTCTTGATCAGATAACTCTATATTTTTGCCAGATAAGCTGCCAAATATTTTAGCTAAAGTCGCATTAACTAATTTACCGTCTGTTAATAATAACTTCATGACTTCTTTCTCGGTATTTTTTTCATAGATATCTGGATCAGCTAATTCTTTTAAACTTCTTTTTAAAGTATCTAATTTAACGTCAATGGTAGCAATGTTTCCTACCATGCTGTTACTAACTTCGGCTTGTAATAATTCCTGGAATTTTTGGGCTTTTTCAGGAGCAATGCCAGCTACTTCAAGTGGTAAATTATAAGACTGGTTCTTTTTCTCTATAATAGGACGAAGGGTTTGCAGCTGTTTACCAGACAAATATTCCTCTAACTTAATATCCTGACCCTGTCTAAATTTATCCCAATCTCCGTTTAGTTTTAAGCCTAAGTAAAAAGAAATAATGGCTTCATGAGACATGGAGCGTCCACTAATATTTCCTAAATACCTAATAGTATTTTGAATGGACCGTAAGTTTCCGTTACTAAATTGATCTGGAACCTTTTCAATATTAAAACGACTCTTAAAATCAGTTTTAATTTCTTCGATTAATCTTAATTTATCATTTTTAAGATAAGTGTCCCTATTTTCTGAACCACTATTTAAATCAGCAGCTAGTTTTTTTATACCATCTCTAATTAATACTAAGTCACGAGGATTATAATGAGTATTGTCGTCACCTTTTATTTCTTGAATAGTTACTAATCTAGCTTGGTAAAGAGGTAAATTTTCATTCAAAAAAATTTTAACTTCTTTAGGGTTCAACTGATCTAGCAGAGGCCCAAAAGCAGTATATAAACTAGGGGCCGCCTCTATAATATCGCTAGATAAATTACGGAACTCCGCTTTATCGTCTTGTAGCCATTTTTCCTTATTCATTCTTTCATCCTGTTTTAAAAGCAAAGAACTAATCTCACTTTTAGTTTTGATTGTTACTTTTTTATTTTCAAAAGTATTTTTTAATTTCAGAATAATACCGCCTAAAGCTTCAACATATTTTAAATTACCAGCTCCGCCAGCCTCATCAATCACTTTACTAGTCATGACTAATTCCAGTGGCATAGAGTTAGAGGCATCGTTTTGTAAAAATGTTGTAAGTTGTTCTTCAATTTTAGTTAATACCACGTCTCTATACGAACCAGAAAATTCCTTTGTAACAGTTTCTTTATCGCTAGCATTAAGTCGAACGACATTATAATCTTCAGCTACACTGACGTAACGCACTAAATTTTGTAACCAATTTTTTTCAGTAAAATCGGTAACTGGTAACTTAGCTAAGTTAACTGTTTCAAAAAAAGTTTCTTGTTGTTCTGCTGTACTAGCTTCTAATCTAGAAAATAAATCATTAAAGGGAATTTGACTCAACCACCAAGAACTTAAATGAGGATCAAGTCTATTAATTATATTTATTTTTCTTTCAAAATCTTCAGCTGAAGAATCCTTTAATTGATTATAAATGAAGGACCATTGATTAATTAATAGCGGACCAGACAACGACTCAGTTATCTGTTTAACCTTATCAATAGCCCCAGGATTACTAGCTAATTCATCCAACAAAGATTTATTTTGTATTAAATTGATAAGATTGCTATCTTTATTACCTATTTTTAACAGCTCATTAATACTGCTAGTAAAATCATCAGTTGATTTATGTTTTATTTTCTCATCCTGCTTATTAATTAATTTGGAATAGAGTTCATCATACAAATAAGCTGGTATATTTTTTTGATTAGCCTCAGCTCCCGCTAATCCCACCATAGCACCTCTAAAATTACCACTCTCAAAAACTTTATTAGCTTGATCGGCAGTTAAATCAGTAATTACATCCTTACTAATAATAGTTGAAATAACATTATCTAATTTAGAGCTATTACTAATTAAACAATCAAACATAGCCTCCTTGTCTTTATCTTCCAAAACAGGTAAAAGACTATTGCGTCTTTTAAATAAATCTAATAGACTGGCGGCGTCAGTATTGGTATATATTTTAACTAAATCGGAAAAATAGTTTACCTCTAAATATTCAATGCCTTTAGATAAATTAGCTAACGCCTCAACAGCATATTTTCTAATTTCTGGAGATTTATTCTCATCAATTAAATTAGCTTCTTGTTCGGTCAAAAAGTTATAAATTATTTGGCTCGATTCAGGATTATTATAATTCTGGATAGCTTTAATAGTTGGCCAATTTTTATGTTCTAAGGCCTTATCGATTATTCTTTCCCCGTAGTTTTGTAAACATTTATCATTTTCTTGACGTAAATCTATTTCCGGAACATATTTTTTAAAACTACCAGAATCTGTACGCTCATGAACAAAGCGACCATTATCAATTTTGGCCTTGATTTGCTCTACAATATCATCTTTAGAGACATTAAAATAATTAGATAAATTAGTAATGATATCACTTTCATAGGTTATATAACTACCACTAAAAGGAACTTGTTCTAACATCTTACTAACAGCCTGCTTAATTTCAGGGTCAGCCAAGAAAAATAGCTTATGTGTTCCTGGGTGATTATGATCAACAAATTCTTTCATTTTTTTACGTGACGTAAAAGATGATAAAGTATAATTACTAGTTAAAGCTGTTTTTAAGGATGCAAAACGGGCAGGACGGTCCTCCGCTTGCCATTTCACATCAAAATTTTCATCTAGTTTTTCTAAATCAGAAATACTAGCTGTAGATATTCTTTTTAAATATAACTGCTTAAGCTCTGTCTGCAGCTTTGGGGAATCAAGCATTTCAGCAATATCCATATCTCTCTTCATTGATTCTAACTTGTATTCATTCAAACCATGATCAAGAGCCCGAACCATTCCGATGGAAAATCCTTCGGCTAATTCTTGATCTGATAAGCCTGTGGCTGATTGTAGTTCTTTTATCTTATCAACTCTAAAATTATTATGATCCCCAGTCTGATTAGCTATTAATTCAATACTACCGGCTTTAAATATTTTTTCTGGTAAACCAATTTCCCTAAAAAAAGCCAGACTGTCTTCTAATTTCCAACTATATTGCAAACCATAAGCTATGGCACTTACTAAATTCTCGTTATCGTATTTACTAAAAATATCTTGCCATTCTTCTTTTGACAAAAATTTAGCAGCCCGCTCCATATCATAAAATAAAAAGCTATTTCTACCATTTTCAACATCCTGTAATCCTTTAAGTAAGGAATTAACTGCCTGTTCTTTTTGTTGCTCTTTAATTTTCGGCTGATCCAAATCGGAATCGGTTAGAGAAAAATACTGCATTACCCCCTGAACGCTATTAGAATTAACTAAACCTTTTTCAACTTCTTGTTTAACTAGTAATAAAGCTTCATCTGACTTTAAAAAATCATCTACAAAAGAATATTTTTTACGTAAATTATCATTTATTTTTGTATCACTAAACCCCTTATCTTTTAAGGCATTAATTATAGTTTCTTGTAACTCTGAGTCGGTAATTTTAAAATATTCTTTATAATCATCAACTGTGGCCTTTTCATGAGCCATGCTAAATAAGAAATCAGAATTAATAGCTAAATAAGAAATACCTTTTAGGGCGGCAGTTTTTACTTCCGGGGAATTAATATCTAGCCCTGATTCCTTAAAATTGCCATAGTTAATCTCCTCCTCTTTAACTGCTAAAGCTAACTCCTCAGCACTGGGTTCGTTACCCCAATTATTACTAGCATCATAGTTATTTCTATCATCAATTTTTCCGCCATTTTTTAATCTATCTAACCAATTATCTTGTTTTAATTTAGCAAAATCATCTTGCTTAAAAAAACTTTCATCTATACCAAAGATATTAATCGCTTTAGCGAATTTTTCTGGTCCAAATGAATTCTTTTGAACAACTGCCTCGTTGTAAGCTTTTTTCTGAACCAGATCCCTAACATATTCACTCCTTAAAAAATTAGGTGTAAATTTTTCGCTAGCTGAAATGGAATGATACAAAGAATGATCTAAATTTTTTAGACTATCAATAAAATCCCTCATGTCTAATCTTTGGCTAGGTGCTACGTCAAAAGATTTAAGAAATTTATCCTCATCACTTAATTGATTTTTACTTTCAAAATTAGCCACTTCTTTTTCAGTGTCCTTAAGTTCTGTCTTTTCTGGATTATTTAAAATTTCTGCCTCCAGCTTACTCATAACTTTTTAATAAATTTAAAATCTCAAGAGGACTATTTACGATATTAGCTTCTGCTACTAATTTTACATCCAAACCCCAACCATAAGTAACTAAAATAATATTTTCATCTTCAATCCCTGCTTGCTTAGAAGCTGCATAATCAATAGCTCTATCACCAATAGAGATAACTTCTGTTGGCAAATAATTGTTACTAGCTATAACCTCTGTCATCATTTCATTCTTCCGTTTTTTTTCATCAGTTCCACAATAGATTTGCTCAAAATATTCACTTAAACCAAATCTTTCTATTTTAGGTAATACTTCATGACTATGGGAAGCAGAAACTAAGTAAAGTTTATATTTACTGCTTAATTCTATAATTACTTCAGCAATATTGGCGAATATACTATGATTAATTTTAACTATTTCTTCTTGATAAATGGCCTGAGCTTTATCAAAATCTTTTTCAGCTACACCTAAATTAGTTAAACATTCTAAATAATTATAGCCGTAGGTTTTTCTAAATTCTTCAATATCTTCAGGGCAAGCTACGCCAAAATAATCACAAATTTTTTGATAAACTAAAAATACTCCCGCAAAAGAATCAACTATTACACCATCATAATCAAAAATAATAGCTTTTATCATAAATTAAATTATATTTAATATTCTTTTAGAAAGAATGGCTATGTCTTCTGGCGACAAAATTTGACGAGGTTCACCATTATGATCTAAATCACCAATACGATCATTAGGAATTAAGTGACAATGTAAATGAGGAATACTTTTATTAATAGAATCCCCTTCACGAACCAAAATGGAAAAATTGGTATATTCTAGTTTTTTTAATACCTCCGAGCCAATCCTGATTAGTTCATTAATAGCTATTCTTTCTTCCTCGTTAAGTTCAAAAAAGGAAGTAACGTGACGCTTAGGGATAACCAATAAGTGGTCTCGGTGATAAGGAGCTTTGGCGTACGTTAAAAAAGCATGTCCTTTATCAACAAAAATTCTGTCTTTACAGTCACAAAATGGGCAGGTTTTTACAGTTTCTAAATATTCACTATAAATCATATATTTCTTAAAATAATACTACTAATAGTAATCATAACATAGATAAAAATTATTAAAAAATAACAGACTATGGGGTAGTCTGTTATTATTAAGGCTATTATCTATTTATCCTTTTTATCTTTTGGCTTACGTGACTTATTATCATCTTCATTATCGAAAGAATTGTTATACTTATTAATAGAGTCTTTGGCCTCATCTATCTTTTTTAGAAGCTCTTGGTGCTCTTGATGGTTGATATTTTTTTCAATCTTTTCTAGAACTCTTAGATTATTGCTACTATTTTCCTTAATTTTGGTAGTCGCTTTCTCTGATTTTTCTGAATTATATATTTTTTTAACAGCGGCCACTGATTTACCAACATTTTCCACTGCCCTATCTATAGTTTTGGTAATATTATTATCGGCCTCCTTCTGTTTATTACTTAATATCAAAGCCTCTTCTAAGCGACGAGTTGATAGATTATTATAATTTTTAACTTTTGATACACTAGATGGAGTTAAATTATTTTTTATATTCTCTAAAGTTAATTTAAGCGGATAGAGCTTATCTCCCAAGGTAACTTTTTCACTGCCATAAGCATAAAACGTCGTACTCCCTAAAATTACAAAAATCATTAGAGCAACAACCATAACTCTGTTTAAAAAAAGATTTTTAAAAACAAATAACTGAGAAAAATTATTTACTTTTTCTAAAATAATCATTTTATAAAGACGTGCTTTAATCTTTAAATCAGCTTTAAGTCCTAGCTTATGCTTAGGGATATTTATTAATTTTTTTTCTAAATTGTCCATATATTAAGAGTTTAAAAGTGTTCTTAACTTAGCTAAACTACGACTTATTTGAGTTCTAATAGCTCCTTCATCTTTATCTAATATTTGAGCAATTTCCTGATTGGTTAAATCGCTAACATAACGCATGAGTAGGGGCTCTTTATCGCTACTATCCATTTTTTCAATAATACCAATGATACTTTTAATTTCTAAGGCCTGACCAATATCTTCAGGCAAAATACTTAAAGTTTGCTCCACATCCTCAATAGGGATATTTTTTTTATCAGCTTTATAATGATTAATTAGGTGATTTTTAGTAATAGTAAAAATCCAGGATTGAAATTGCTTATCTTTATCAAAGCTATTAAAACTCTTAAAAGCCTTAATAAAAACCTCGGAAGTTAAATCTTCCGCCAATTCTCTGTCAAAACCAGTTCTGTAAAATAAATAATTAAAAATTTTATCTTTAAACTGATTATAGTAGCTAATAAAACTTTGGTTATTTTTAGACATATTCGCGACACAATATTATACAACTGAGAGCTTAAAATGTTACATTTTGAGAATTATGCTACTTTTCTGCTAATAATTATATTATACTCCTAAAAAATCTAACTTAATCATATTGTCTGTAACAAATATCTAAAACGCTTGTACTATATTATAGATAAACGTTGATAATTAATTAAAATTACTAATATAAGCGCTTATATTAATAATTAAAAATTTTATGAAAAAGTATTTAATCATGACAATGTTGCCAGTAATTGGTGGATTATCATTACTAGCAGCCATACCAAACGTTCAAGCTTCTACTAATTACACGTTAGCTGAAGTCAGTACTCATAACACCTTAACTAGTTGCTGGGTAGTAAATAAAGATAAAATTTACGATTTAACCAGCTACCTTAGTGCTCATCCAGTTGGAGCTGTAATTGCTAAAAACTTATGCGGTATAAAGCTTAATATCCCCTTCAGCACTGGCAATCTAGAGACTAATACTTTAAACATTGGTTTGATTGGCGATTTAGCAACGACTACTGATGCTATTAGTCCTGCAGCACCAACAAATTTAATGGTTAAAATCAAAAGTTATAACAAAGTTAAGTTATCATGGACAAAAGCTATAGATAATATCGCGGTAACTGGCTATAAGATTTTTAGAAATAATATCTTAATTGCTAATACTCATGAATTAGTCTTTAATGATAATTCTGTAACCGCTTCAACCACTTATCAATATGCTATTGTTGCTTATGATAAGGCTGGTAACAATTCGGCCACCTCGACTATTGTTTCTATAACAACACCAGTTGTTAACCCAAAATATACAAAAAACAATAAACACGAAAAAGAAAACCAGAAAAATAATAGCCATAAAACGGTTAACAAATTTTTAAAAGATCTTAGAAATGATCTAAGACAAGATAACGATTAAACAAAAGTTGTGAAGAATCCCCACATCTTTTAAAAAAACCACCTTTATCTAAAAGGTGATTTTTTAATATCTAATTATTTTACAAAAGGATTATTCATATCAAAAACTATTTTACTAGTTTTGTTATTAATATCATCTAATGGCACACCATATTTTAAACTATAAATAGTGTCAGCCGAACAAAACATGGCTTTACTATAATCAAAACCTAAAAGTTCACTAACCGCTCTAACCACTTCCTCCGTTTTAGCTTCTACTTCAACATATGGTTCTAAAAAAGGCCACTCATCAATAGTTACTTCTGCGCCATTTAATTCCCAGAGTTCGCGCCTGCTTTCTTGATAGGCTTTGCGATTACAACCAATTGATTCTAAAAAATTAATAGCCGTCTCAAAATTATCTACTTTTAAACAAACCTCTTTTTGATTTTCTATTTTATCGCCATCGACTATCTTTAAACTCATCGTAATTTTATCGCCTTCATCTCTAACCCTTAACCAGCCACCATTAATTTCGTGCCCACTTGGCAAATTAAAAACTACTCTTTTTTGTAAAAATTCTGGCTTAATTAAAGTGGCTCCAACCGCTTGTAATTTTACCCTCACAACATCTTTATCTACATCTAAAAATGTAGCCTCGTATTCAATTGGCATATAATTAATAGTAACTTTATATGACTTAATATTAACATAAATTAATCTTAAAAAGAAAAGATCCTAATTAAGAGGATCTTTAAAATATACACTAATTGTTCTCGCTATATTTTTCTTGAAAATCTTGTTTATCTCCAAATTTTGCAAAATCTTGTTTGATTTGATTGCTCTGTACTTTAAAATTTGGCTTATCTTCATGCATCACACCGCACCAATATTTCTCCGTCAGCCCTGCCACTTCTTTTAAATAGAGTAAAACTCCATTAGTATAACCGCAATACATACAACCTATTTTTTCAATCGTGTTTAAATAGGCCAATTTATTACGATCCATAATTAAAATATATTCCGATCGTTTAACAAATTTAATTTTATAAATAGGAAAACAAATAAGCTGATACAAGCTACAGGTTAAATCGAAAATTATCAAAAATGGTAATGGCAACCAAATAAAAGGCATGGAAATAATGTGAAGCCAAAGCCTGCTAACCCTATATTTTCGATAATTCATAGGGTTAAAGTATAGCAACGGGGCTATTAAATAGCAAAGAAATAAACTTGACTTTACCACTATTAATCACTAATATTAACAGTTAAACAAATTTAGTTCCTTAACCAAAAAAAATATCAAATCATGAACCCACGACAAAGAGAGGCTATTAAAGCCGCTAATTTCATCCGAAGTCTATGCCCCTGGCTTAATGAATCAGTCACTCCTATCGGCCTAGTTTTAGGCACTGGGTGGGATGTAATTAAAGACGAAGAGGCAACCGAAATCCCTTTTGAACACATTCCCGGATTTAACGGGTTGGAACACATTGATGGACATGCTCGCAAATTGTTAGTTGGCAAGATTGCCGGCAGACATGTTTTAGCTCTAAGGGGACGAGTCCATATGAACGAAGCTCCTTGCGATCCTAACATTCCCAGGATGGTTCGTCTACAGACTGAAATGTTGTTTCAGCTGGGCGTTAAACAAATAATAGTGACTAGCGCAGTTGGCAGCTTACATCAGTTTATTAAAGTTGGTACTATCGCTATCGTCAGAGGTTTTGTCACTTTATATGCCCCCGAGATGCCTCTATGGGCGAATGAATTTTATTCCCCTGAAGACATGATTAGTGACCGATTAAGTTTTATTGCTAAACAACAGGTAAGCGAATTAGAAATCAAAGAAGTGGCACACGTCATGGTACGTGGACCTTTTTTTGAAGGACGTCAGTATGACAAAGCTTTACTAGCCGCTAGCGGCGCTAAAGTGGTTGGCATGAGTATGCTGCCAGAAGCTTGTATTGCTGCGGTCTATGATGCTGAATTTTTAGGGCTTGGCTTTGTTACTAATTCGTCTTTTGAGACTCATTCACATGAAATTAATGTCGAAAGAGCCAAAAAAACATCGGAACAATTAGGCGAATACATAACTAGTATTATAAAGGCCATGTAGAATGCAAAACAAAAGAGACTGTCACCAAGGCAGTCTTTTTTCTATATAAAAAAAGCCCCTCTCACATTGTGTGAGAGGGGCAAAATATCTTACTTATTTTTTTAAGTAATAAAAATATCTTCTTTGCAAGGTTACTATCTGACCAGTATCCTCGTCAATGAAATCTTCTGGTTTAGTTTTAATTTTAAAACCAGCATCCTCTAAAAAATCAAAATACTGTTCAATTTGTTCTTCATTACGCCAATCAAATTTTTTGATTTGCGGGTAAATAGCTGAACGCGTTAGATACTTAACACCCTTCTCTTTAGTTAGATAATTAATTAATTTGCAAACAAAGCGAATGCCATACTTTTTTACCAACTCATCAGGATTAATACCTTTTTGTCGAACCAAACTTAATTTTAATTGGCTCTGGTGGCATATTTTTCTCATGATTGAAGTAGTTGATTTTCATACCAATGGTTAAACTTTGGCAACTCACCGCCTTCCTCTGCAATACGTAGACACACGGAATAGGTATATGTCCCAGAAATGCGAGATAAAATTTGAATCGCCATAAAAACATCTTCAAATGCTTGTAGTCCCGACACGGAAACCTGAATTATAGTACCATCAATTTCCAAGGTAAGACTACCAGCAAACTGTAGTTTTTCCGGATCTTCACTGTTTTGAGATGACACGTGACCAAGTACATAAGACCTGACAGCTTTTTCTACCGCAAAATCTTGAGCATCGGTAGATGGTTCTCCGATAGAAAAATGCAAAGAATTTCTTTTACCTGGCTCTCTGATATAAACGGAAATACCAGTTCTGTCCTTTACATCTTTTCGAATGTCATTCGATAAATCCATTAAGGTCCTAAACCAAAAGGTAGCCGTTTCAATAATTTCTTCTTTCTTTTCTTCCAAATTAATCATTTCTTAATCCTCCTTTTTTTTAATTAACGTTGTAACTTTTTAATACGAAGCCCTCTAGCTTTATCAATCAAGTCTTGAGGCACTTCTCCAAACACTAAACCATGGGCAGCAAAACATTGTCTTAGTTCCACTAATGATTTATTACCAAAATTTCTAAACTTATAGAAATCGTTGATTGAGTAATCACAGATTTCGAAAATATATTCTACATCTTGTGATTTTAAAATATTTTCATTACGAACCCCTAAACCAGCGTCACCAAGGCGGAGAGATAAAAAATTAATTTTATCAGTCTCGCTAATACTAGTCCTCAAACCAGACATAGGTATGATTTCAAAATTAACTTTTTGATGAGCACTTAAAAACTTAAGCAGCTTATCAATAAAATCATCCCCCTCGGCTTTAATAATTATCTCGATGGTTGGTTGCCGTTTCAAGTTTTTTAAAATAAAGAAATTCAAAAAACTTTGTTTAACGAAAGGGGTTATATAACCACCGACATAAAGAGCCACGGTATTGAAACTAATTTTAGCCTCTTCGATTAACTTTTCTTTGTCGAGTTGAGCTGGTAATTTGTAAGTAGAAACATAACCCAAATTAATTAGCTCTCTCTTGGTCTCATAAACTATATTAGTATTATAAAACCTTTTAGCGTCTTTGACTTTTTCTGTGTCCATGAATAAATTCTCCTATTTTTAGTTATTTAATTGTTAAAGTAACAAAAAAATATAGCACGATGGCTATATTTTTGTCAATTATACTATTTTGATAAGTGTTAAACTAATTTCTCTATAATTTCGTAAATATAAGGAGCAAAAGCCTCTTTATCCATTTTTAACCATTCACTGGGTAACAGCCATTTGCATTCCCTATCACTATCAGACTTAAATTTATGATTACTTTTAACAGTCACGATATAATCAGCAAAAACCATATTCACCAATTCTCTTTCACCGGATATTTCAATATTCAAACCATCAGTTAAGCTAATTAACTTGCAAGAATCCAGCTCTAAATTAGTTTTATCTCTAACATTCTTAGCTAGAGCTTTTTCAATCGTTCTACCCCATTCCAGGGCCCCATTAACGCAGGTAAACTTATTACCCTGGCTAGGTGTAGTTCTTAAAAATAGCTCTCCTTGATCATTAAGGATAAAGGCGCCTAATACTAATCTTGGATATTTTATTTTCATATATTTTTTTATTTAATAAGTTGTTCTACTAAATTATCAACTTGGGGTGACCAGAAATGATTTGTGTCTGCTAACTCAATAAATCCTATTTTGGAATTACATAAAGTAACAACTGCGGCTACGTCACAAAAATATTTATCATCTTTACCTTTAATTATTATTAATTTACCTCTCGGTATTTCTTTAATAATTTTTAGAATATCTATTTTTCTAAACAATATGGCATTCTTTATAGCAATCAAGAGATATTTCCACTTTACACTACCTTTCCAAGCTTTGATAGAGCCTGGAGAAACAAACATCATAACTATAAATTTATATATTATTTTAATCGGACCTATTCTATTAATTAAGGGGTTAAATAAAATTACAGTCGCATCAGGATTTTTCTGCCAGCTAAGTAAAGCTGGATAAGAACCCATGCTGTGACCTAATAAGTATTTTACACTAGTTTTACTTGGTTCAATATATTTTTTATCCCAAAGATTAAAACAATTATAATCACCATATAAACAACTATCTTGCATCCAACCAGGAAATAATAAAACATTATCTTTCATAAAAACTAAACTAAAAGTTTCATAATACTACTAGTAACCTCTTCAACGCTTTGATTGTCGGTTCTAAAAGTAATGGCTTCTGGATTTTTTTCTTGATTAAAAATATCAAAAAGTTCTTTAAATCTATCTTTAGAAGTATTAGAAATTCTACTATTAGGATTAGCTAAAGCGCTAGTTACTCGTTCATCAAATCTGGTAGCTAAAACTTCGAAATCAGCCTCTAAGTTTATTTCCAAAATATCACAGCCAACTTCTTTGGCTAAAGCAACTAATTGTTGTCTATATTCATTAAATAAAACTGAATCGGTTACAATATTATATTTCATTTTTAAAACTGTGCTAGTTACTGCCAATAAAACATTCACAACATCCTGATAATGTTTACTGGCCTGATAACCAGAAAATAACCATTTAACGGAGTCGTAAGATAATTGAAAAAAATTATCTTGTTGCTTCATGATATTTTTTAAAATGGTACTTTTACCGGAACAAGTGCTGCCATTTAAAATGACTAATTTCATAAATTTAATATTATTACCTTAAGTATACTATACTACAGCAAAATACATAATACAGTATTTTTACTAATATTATAATAACTGAAGAAATGGTATTATATAACGTATTACTATATATACAATAAAATCACAAATATATGAGAAAATACCAAAGAGTAGCGATTAATATAGCCATTTTGACAATCATCTTTTCAGCTGGGGTAATAAACAGCTCTCTAGCTGTCCTAGGTTCTGATTCAGAATTAAATTTAGATGTGAATAATAAAAAAATAACTAAATATTCCCAAGAAAAACAAGAAAAAATCTTAAATACTTTCGAAAAAAGCGATTATCAGGCTTGGCAAAAAATTGTGGGCCAAAATAATAAAGTAGGAGAAATTATTGATGAATCTACTTTTAATAATTTTATAACAGCCAGAACAGCAGCCAGAAACGGACAATACAACAAAGCTATTAAAATTACTGAGGAATTAAAGAAAAAAGTTGGCAATAACTTTAGTTAAGAATATAATAAATAGAAAGAAAGATTCATCTAGCTTATTATTTTATATGTCAAAATCAATTATGCCAGCCATCTTTATTGGCCATGGTAGCCCCATGAATGCTATTGAAGACAATATTTACACACAAGCTTGGCAAGAACTTGGCAAAACATTACCTCGGCCTAAAGCTATTTTATGTATTTCAGCTCATTGGTATACTGATAAAACGGCTGTTTCTGATAGCGAAAAACCTAAGCAAATTTATGATTTTTATGGCTTCCCTGATGAATTATATGAAGTTAACTATCCAGTTACAGGTTCGCCAGAACTAGCTAAAACAGTTAAGGAGTTATTAGTGCCCTTAACAACTATTGAATATGATAATAGTTGGGGCATTGATCATGGCGCTTGGGTTCCTCTTAAAAATATATTTCCGGAAGCCAATATACCAACAGTACAATTAAGCATCAACTATAACCAGCCAGCTGAATTTCACTATCTGTTAGGCCAAGCTTTGAAACCTCTACGCCAACAAGGAGTTATGATTATTTGTAGTGGAAATATCGTTCACAATCTCGGCCTAATGAGTTTTGAAGATAATAAACCTTATTCTTGGGCTACTGATTTTGATAATCTTGTTTGGAAATTGTTAAACAAACCAGACTATAATCAACTGGTCGATTTTAAATCGTTAGGAAAAGAATATAATTTAGCCATTCCAACTCCTGACCATTATTTACCGTTTCTTTATTTTTTAGGCTTACAAGAAAACAACGAAAAACTAACCAGCTTTATAGATGGCCTAGTTTACAAAAGTATTTCAATGAGAAGTCTAATATTACAATAACTTATTTTAAATCTTTTTCTACTTGCTGTAATTTTTTAGCTGATTGTTGTAATAACTTTTTTTCAGTGGCTGAGACATCAACATCAATATCACGTAAAATTCCTTTAGCACCAATTACTACCGGTAAACTCAATGAAACATTTTTAATACCAAATTTATTATTTACTAAATGAGAAACTGTAAACACAGTTTTTTTATTAAATAAAATTGCTTCTACCAATCTAACAATCCCAGCGGCAATAGCATAATAAGTGGCTTGTTTCCCCTCAATAATAGCGTAAGCAGCGTTTTTAGCGTTATTAAAAATATGATCTTTTTCCTTAACTGATAATTTTACGAATCTATCTAATGGAGTATTACCAATCATTACAGTGCTCCATAATGGTACCTCGCTATCACCGTGTTCACCAACTATATAAGCATGTAAACTACTAGGATTAACGGACATTCTTTCACCTAATAAAAAACGCAAACGAGCGGTATCTAAAATTGTACCAGAACCAAAAATTTGTTGTTTCTTACCAGGAAACATCTTAATAGCAATATTAGTCAGGATGTCTACTGGATTTGTCACAATAATCACAATAATATTAGGATTGTGTTTAAAAATTTGTGGCATTAATTCCTTAATAATAATGGAATTCTTTTTTAAAAGATCTAAACGAGTTTCTCCTGGTTTTTGAGCGGCGCCACAAGTAACTATTACAATGCGACTATCTTTTAAATCAGAATATGTACCAACTTTCACTTTAGAATATCCCCAAAAAGGTACTGAATGTTGCATATCCATGACTTGTGATTTGCATAACTTTTTATTGATATCAATTAAAGCAATTTCTTCAGCAATTCTAGCTGCAATTAAACTATAGGCCGTAGTACTACCCACCATACCAGCTCCAATAATAGCTATTTTGTTTTTAGTCATATATTTTTATTTTATTTATAAAAAACTTTATAGATAACACCCGCCTTATCATCACTAATATATAAATTTCCAACTTGATCAAAAATAACATCTACCGGTCTACCAAAAGCACTAGAACCAGATAACCAGCCAGAAATAAAATCTTCTTGTTTAATTGATTTACCAGCGTCATCTAAAATTAAACGGACTACTTTATACCCGGTAGCCACACTGCGATTCCAAGAACCATGAAAGGCTACTAATAAATTATTTTTATATTCTGTAGGCCAAGAATTAGGAGTAAAAGCTAAACCTAAAGGAGCGGAATGAGCCTGTAAATCAATCTGACTAGCTTTTTCAAATGGCTCCTGACAAGGATTCCTAAAATAAGTATTTTTATCAAAAACTGTATCATGGATATTTTGACCATAACAAATTGGCCAACCAAAATTCAAAGTCGAACTAGCTTGAGTACTAATAATATTTATTTCATCTGGTGGAGTATTATCACCCAATAAATCGCGCCCCATTTCTGTAGCCCAAATAGCCTGACGCTGATTATCCCAAATCATAAAGACGCTATTACGCAAACCACGAGCCACTTGTTTAAAATCACTACCATCTTTATTTAAAGAATAAATAGCGGCATAACGTTCATCATTTTCTAAACAGACATTACAAGTTGAGCCAATTGAAACATATAATCTTCCGGCCAGGCTAAATAACAAACTACGGGTAAAGTGATTACCCTTAACCGGCAAATCAATTATTTTTTCTAGAAAACCGGGCAAACCATCTGTTATTTTTACTCTTGATATTTTTGTTTCTTCCGCAATATATAAAATATTGGAATCTTGAGGATCAAAAGCTAAACCATGAGGATTTTTTAAACCACTAATAACTACTTTTTGGGAAACTAGTCGGCCATTATCAAGAATTAACTTGCTAATTGTTCCCTGTCTAGTTTGACTTAACCAAATATTTCTAATGGAATCAAAAATCATCACTCTAGCCCCTGGCAAATTTTTAGCAAAAATACCAATAGAAAAACCGGCTGGTAATTTTAAGGGGGTTGATTCCAATATTTCCGGCGTAGTACTGGTAATAGTTGTTTTATTGTCAGTAATAGTATCGGCTGAAGGAATAATAGTCGTGATATCAATCGGTGATTTATTAATAGCAGGACCTACTCCTCGCAGATTAAGATAATAAAAACGCCAGCCTAAAATTAAAATTACTAACGTTAAAAGACTGGCGATACTCCAAAATATTATTTTATTTTTTGTAAACATAAATTTTAAATGTTATGTTTTTATGATTTTTTTGCTAAGCAATAATAAGCCCATTAAAATTAAAGAAGTAAGTGCCAACAAAGGGATGGTGACATAATCTAAACCAACAATATATTGCTGCGTACAAGGAGCAACTATAGAGCAAACACCGCTAGGCTTAGCTGTATAATAAATATAATTGTGATAGACAGAAATAATAGTTCCAACAGCAATCATAACTAAACTATAATCTAGAATGTATTTTTCTTTTTTAAACCAAGCCATGCCTAATAATATTACTTGAGGATAAATAAAAATACGCTGAAACCAACAAAGCTCACAAGGTGTAAATTTAGCGATTTGAGAGTAATACAAACTACCACCAGTTGCCACTAAAGCCACTATAAAAGCTAAGGGAACAAAACTACTAGACATTACCTTAGCTAATTTGGATTGGGATTTTCGGAAAAAAAGTAAAAAAACCAACAAAATAATAACAAAGACTTGCCCTAATAAAGCCAGAATAGATAAAACAAGATTAATTTGAACAATAGACATAAATTATTTTGATAATATTTATTACTTAATTTTACCATATAATAAGAGTTTTTGGTAAACAAAAAATTAACTTACTAACTATTAATAAATATGTTAAAATACTTCCATAATATATAAAAACTATGCCAATCTTAAGATTATTAGCTAATTACGTTAAAAATTACCGTACAGGAAAAATGGCCTTATACATTTTTTCGACTATGATTCTTTTCTGGGCTGTTTATGAGGGAATTATTTCCTATATGACGCCGCTGATAATTAGTGAAAATGGGATATCCGAATCAATGATGGGTATTATTATCGGAACCTCATCAATTGCCGGGGCGTTATTTGACTTTTTAGCCTGCCAAATATTTAAAAATACTTATTATAAAAGAATATTTTTAATCATGTTTGCCATCTGTTTGATATACCCACTTCTTTTATCACAGGCCAATTCTTTTATGATCTATCTTTTAGCCATGGCCACCTGGGGTGTTT
>JBAQCS010000020.1:0-3913 GCA_049294415.1 Patescibacteria group bacterium | reverse complement strand
GGGCATGGCTAAAGATATAGGTGACGGTAATTTCGCTGTGGAAAATAGAATTAAAAGTAGCGACGAGCTAGAAGAACTGGGGCTGTTCTTCTCTAAAATGGCTAGAAAACTCAATGAATATTATAATAATCTGGAACAAAAAATTGCTGAAAGAACCAAAGAACTTAATATTAAAAATGACTATTTAAATAAAACTAAAATAGCTACTATTAATATATTGGAAGATGTAGAAGCTGAAAGAAATAAAACTGTCGAACTGGCTAAAAATCTAGAAAAATTTAAATTAGCCCTAGACAACGCTTCTGACTTAATTGTTATAACTGACGCCGAAGGCACGGTCTTATATGGTAATAATGGCGTCTTTAAATTAACTGGCTACACCTTAACAGAAGCCTTGGGTAAAAAGGCTGGTTATCTATGGGGCAAAATCATGCCAGCCGCCTATTACCAAAAAATGTGGAAAACCATTAAAGAGGATAAAAAAACTTTTGATGGCGACATAAAAAATAAAAGAAAGAATGGCGAAATCTATGATGCTAAAATAACCATTTCTCCGGTTCTAAATAATAAAAAAGAAGTAGAATTTTTTATTGGCATCCAAAGAGACGTTACTCATGAAAAAATGGTAGATGCCGCTAAAACAGAATTTGTTTCCTTAGCCTCCCATCAATTACGCACACCTTTATCTAGTATTAATTGGTATGCGGAAATGTTACTAGCTGGTGATGGTGGCCCACTAAACGACGAACAAAAGAATTTCGTGGAAGAAATTTATACTGGCAATCAAAGAATGGTAGACTTAGTTAATTCCCTGCTTAACGTTTCTCGTCTAGAACTTGGCACTTTTGCAGTTGATCCAGAGCCAACTGATATTATAGCTACGGCTCAAAGTGTTTTAAATGAACTTAAGCCTGGCGTGATTTCCAAAGAGCTAATTGTTGATTTTAAACATGATCAAGAAATACCCATTATCCAAGCCGATCCTAAATTAATTAGAATTATTTTCCAAAATTTATTATCAAACGCCATAAAATATACTCCAACTAAGGGGACTGTCTCTTTAAAGGTTGATAAAGATACTAAAAATTTATTAATAGAAGTAGCAGATACTGGCTACGGTATACCGCAAAAAGACCAGGCTAGAATTTTTGAAAAATTATTTAGAGCTGAAAACGTTAGAGAAAAGGATACTGAAGGAACTGGGCTTGGGCTCTATATTGTAAAATCTATTATTAATCATGCTGGCGGAAAAATAACTTTTAAATCAGAGGAAAATAAAGGAACAACTTTCTCTTTAGAAATCCCTCTATCGGGAATGAAAAAGAAGAAAGGTGATAAAAAAATAGAATAAATAAATAAATAAAAATATGCCAAACCAAACAGAACAAAAAATTATTTTAGTAGTAGAAGACGAAAAACCATTATTAGAAGCTATTCATATAAAACTAGAAAAGAGTGGTTTCTCAGTAGTAACATCCCGAACAGCCGAACAAGCTTATGGGCTGTTGGAAGATTTAGCTAAAATTGATATCATCTGGCTAGATCACTACCTGCTAGGCAAAGAAAATGGCTTAGATTTAGTAGCTAAAATTAAAAATGATGAGAGATATAAAAACATACCAATTTTCATTGTTAGTAATACTGCTAGTTCGGAGAAAGTTCAGAGCTACATTAATTTAGGTGTTAATAAATACTACATTAAATCAAATTATCGCCTAGATAATATTATAGAAGATATCCGTGCTTGCCTGTCTGAAATACAATAAATAGTAAGAGACAAAAAAAGACCACGCTAACATGGTCTTTTTTTTATTAACGAGCAACTAACTACTTTTTTTCTTTAATTCACCAATCTCTTTTTTAATTTCCATCATTTTAAGTTCACGTCCAATCATTAAATTATTAAGTTTTTCCAATTCCTCTTTTTGCAATCTTAAATCATTCTCTTCTCTCTTGCGAATTGAAATATCGTGAAAAATAGCAATTACGTACTGTTCTTTTCTAATAGTCGCTGATTTAAATAATAATTCATAATATCTATACTGATTATCATCACCTTCCAGCGTGACTTCCAGCATAGTATTTAAAAAATCGGAATCTAAAGACAATTTAAAATTATTAACTAAGCTGCTATTTTTTACATTAAAAACATTATTAATCTTAACTAAATCATTGAAATTCAGGCCTAAAGCCTGTTCTTCAGAGAAGCCAAAAATATTTTCATTAATCTTATTCCATAAAGTTATCTGATTGTCACTATTTATAACTACCAACCCATCACTCATAGAATCAATAATGGCTGTAATTTTTTCTTCATTAGACTGACTATCTTTTTTTATTCTATACAAATTTCTAAAATATAAAAATAATAAAATAACTATAAAACAAAAGATTCCCCAGGCGGCCGAAAAAAATATTTTAGTTCTTAGTGTTTGGGACTGATAATAAAGATTATCAACATCAACACCTAATACACCAACCTGCTCTCCGGTCTTAGAATTAAAAATTGGAGTAAATTTGGAAATATAAGTACCGTATTCATCAGTATAATAAGCAATCGGCGGATTTTGGGAATTAAAAGCCGCAAAAGCTTCTGGCGGAGCTTGGGCATAAAGCTCTCCTGGTGGAACATAAAGAGGCTCCCCTTGAGGAGTAGATTCGACAATAAAATATAATCGTCCTTCATATTCGGATAAAATATAGATAGCGTCGATCCCCTTAAATTCAAATTTTTCACCAAGACCAATAAACTGCTCCTTAAGTCTAATATAATCTGCATCTTCAGAAATATCGGCTGGCAACATCTCTGATAATTTTTTAACCCTATCGGAATTAATAGCCGCAATAGAAATATCGGAAGTCCAAGCTAATTCATTAAAAAAATTATTATTAACAGCTTTAAATACAAAATAAAAAACTACAAAACCAATAACTACAGATATTACCAAGATTAATAACAGCCAAACAAACGATTTAATTTTTTTCATAGATTATTTATAAATAATACCTTTATTTTACCAATATCTAGCTGTTATGTAAAACAAAAAACGATTTGCCAATTAGCAAATCGTTCTCATTTAAAATTTATAGCTATAATTAAAAAATTGGTATCTCTACCTGATTACCTTTAACGTCTTCAAAGTTAGTTAAACTGGTCACATTTTTAAGTTGCAATTCTTCTCCAAAATTATTAGCTAATTGACCGGATTGATCAATTTGCTTTTCCAGTGGTTGCTGTAAATAAAATAATAAACTTTCATTGGTTACTAATCTTTGTTTGGCGTTAACCAGTCTTTTACCTAGAGATGTCTTTTCAAAGTTTTTTAAATCTTGAAATTCGGCCTTAGCCACAGCAGCGATAATGTCACTAACGCTACCCTTAATTCCATCTTTTTCAAGAGCATCGAAAATAGCTGAAACACTAAAACTACCACTTTTCAAAGTATTTTTAATGTCATTTACTAAACCATTTACTTCTTTTTCGTAAAAAGATACGCTTTTAGCTATTTCTTGCTGTCTGATTTTGATATTATTCTCAGTATTATGTTTTACTTTTTCCAGTAAACCATTAGCATCTATTTTAACAAATTTAGAACCATTTTCATAAAACATTAAAAATGTCACTTGGGTATTATTTTTTTCAGCTAAAGAATTTAATTTATATATTTTATCCAGATCCTGTAATCCTTCATCAGTGGCCACATACATAGTCTTACTGGAAACATCGCCTTCTGGAATTTTTTCTAAATATTGAATAGCTGAAGATAGAGCTCTTTCGGCCCCAGAGCCAGTGGTAGCCATTTTTAAAATTTTATCAGCCGCCTCTTGAGTACCACCTACCTGCTCTAAACCATCCAAAGAGCCAGAAAAGAAACCAATTTTAACTGGCATATCTTTATTTACATATCTAAGC
>JBAQCS010000019.1:0-9436 GCA_049294415.1 Patescibacteria group bacterium | reverse complement strand
TAAATAAAGGGCGGGGCGGAGTGGAAGCTAAAAGTGAATTAAATTCCAATCTTCGTTTTGCAACTGAAAAAATAAAAAGAGATATTGCTTCAGCTAGTAATTTAGTAACACCTGATACTACGGCAGCTAGTTCCACGTTACTCAATTTAACTATTTCAGGGACTTCAGTAAAATATACTTTAAATAACAATCGAGTTACTAGACAAGTAGACGTGGCTCCTTTTGAATATATCACTTCAGAGACCGTGAAGATAAATAACTTATATTTTAATAGACTAGAAAACATTAATACGGTTTTTAATAAAAAAAGAATTAGTGTCGAGATAAATATTTCAGCCTCTTATAACAGCACTAGTCCCGATTGGCAATATAGTCAGAGCGAAAGAACTAGTGTTGATTTGAATCAAGATTTTTAGTATGAAAAAATATAATTATAAAAAATCAGGCATAGCTTCTATTCCTACTGTATTAGTATTAATGGCTCTTATTTTGTCGGCTGGAATTTTAATGGCTTCAATTAGTATTTCTGATAATACTTCAGTTAGTGAAGGTAATAGTTCTGAAAAAGCTTTAAATTATGCCCAATTAGGAGCTAAAGACGCCTTGGAGAGAATAGTTAGAAATAAAGATTATGTAGGTACTTATAATCTCGATATTACCCCAGGTAGCTGTAGTTCCGTTCCTGTGGCTTGTGCTGTAGTTACAGTCAGTGCTGGTTCTAGTCCTAAAGTAATTAATGTAGAAGGGCAAAAAGGTGACGCTAAAAGAAAAATCCAGGTTGATGCTAACCTGGACTCTAACGGTCTTATTACTAGTTATAATTGGCAGGAACTTTAAACTATTTGTTACCGATAATAATTTCTATTTCATAATCAGAGTTATCAGCTAAAGTATCAAGAACAAAATCGTAATTAATATCTACGATTTTTTTTATTTCTGATAAATAGTTAGAATCAGGATTAAAACCATTCTTAATTTTAATAACGGTGCTAGCTAAACTCGGCTTACTATTACCAGTTCTAATTACGGAATAACCAGCGGTTTCTAATTTATTTTTAAGTTGGGCTGCTAAACCAGATTTAATAGTAGAATTAATTACTACAATTTTTGGCTTCACTTCTATTATCTGTGGCTCGATTATTGGTATCGTTATTTCAGGTTTAATCATGGTAGATATCAGCTCTGGTGAAGTTGTGGCTATTTCTGGCGTAGAACTAGCCTCTAAAATAACCGCTGGTAAAATTATTACTGGGTTTGCTGGAGTTGATTTTTGTAATCCCAACTTTTTAGCAATTAAAGCATAATTTTCTAAATCTAACTGACCATATTTAGCTTCAATGGCGGAGCCGGCCGGATCACTTAAAGCTACGTTAATAGCCTTACTTAAGAATTTAGTGGCCGAAATAAAAACCAAGATTAAAATAGCAGCGTATAATACAAAAATTAGGGCATATATTAAACCCTCTTTATTGATTGATTTTAGTTTTTTAGGATTATTGATGTGCATAAAAACTACCGCTAATATTTATTATTGAATTGTTTTCCCAGCCATTATCATTTGTTCCCAGATAATTAATACTGTCGATAGAGGCGAAGTAAGGTAACGCTTCAAAATCTTTCAAATAACCAATGAAGGTGTTAATGTTAGCATCTTCAATTGCTACATTAAAATTAATTAATGTTAAGTCGAGAGGACCGCTAATATCAGTCACTGCTACCGGCTGGTTAAAAGTTAAATTTTGTTTGAAAGAATTTTTCTTAGCTAAGCTCTCCATGGCGTCCACAAAAGATAAGACATTATAGACAGAAGGTAGGGCATTATCAATTTTGGCCTGATAGTTAGAATCTACTTCTAAAAAATCGGTTTTAATTTGATTATTAACTGCTTCGCGATTAGAAATAAGATAATCCATTTCCTTTTTTTCAACCATGGATATATTAATTTTATTAATTTGTTTACTTAAAAGATAGCTAATCGCAGCTGATAAAGTAATAATTATTAAAATAATAATAATTTTTAAGACCAATTTTAAGTTAAATTTATTTTTAAACATTTTTAGTTAGAATAAATTAATTGCCCATCTTTCATTTTAAAAGTCATAGAAAAAGGAATATCCACTTTCTTGCCTAAATTATTCAAAGGGATATTAACCTCACTGAACATTTCTGATGATTCAAAAGACTTCTTTAAATTATTAATAGCTTCGCGATTGATAGCCAAGCCTGTTACTGAAAATTGGCCATTGGCACTAGGCAGTGATAAGTTATTAATTATTACGCCGCTAGTAGTTTTACTTTTAATTTCGTTAGTAACCTTGCTCCAACTTGGTTCTTTTTTAATTAGGGAGCTAATCTGACTCGTTAAGCTATTAAAAGTGCTGGCTTGTTCTCTAAGGGTAGAAGCATTTTCGGCGGAAGGCGATAAGTTAAAAGAAGATATTTGCTGGCTATAATTATTTTGCATCATAGCTAGCATAAACCAAGTGGCACTAAAGACGGCTGCGAAAAAAATAGCTAGAGCCGTGCTAATACCGATAAAAAAATTAACAGTCGTATTAATTTTTTCTTGATGATAGGCTTTTTCTGTACCTATTTCCATGAAACTAATCATTTTATCATCACGACGAGCTATTAAACCTCTGTGGGCAGCGCCTAGAGACGCAAACCATTTAGTATCAGCAGTAATTGTCTTGAGAGCGTCAACTAATTCAGCATTAATTATTTTAAGTGGCATTTTTTTAGTTTCTTTTTCAGTAAAGTTGCCCAACAAGACTAAACTCTTAAGGGGCATATTAAACCAGTCATGATAATTAACAATTTTATTTATTTCTTGAGAGAGGTTATTTTCTAATTTATTATTAGGCGCTGACCAAGAAAAAAAGAGTTGGTTATTTTTAATAACAGAAAAAGAGGTGGTGTTAATTTCTTTATCTACTATTAATAAAGATTCATCTTTAACTTGTTTGATAACTCTAGCTAAGCTTAAGGCATGGCTTTCAATGGCTACTATTTTTAGTCCAACTTTTTTTATTTTAGAGATTAAACTATTAATATAATCCCGACTTACATAAGATAGTAATACCTTTTTTTCTTCGCCGTCTACTAATTTCATCCAGTCACAGTAAATTTCTTCTTTCTTTTTGGGTAGTTGTAAATCAATAGTTAAGTTAATAGATTCTTTTACTTTATCATCTGGCATGGCAGCAGGAAAAGTATAAGTTTTAACAAAAATATTATCAGTTGGAACTGATATTATAATATATTTAATTTTATTTTTTTTGGAGAATTTTAAAAGCTTAGCAATAAAGGCCGCATCGCCTCCAGCCAATTCTTTGTCTGATATTTTTTCTTCAACTAAAAGTTCAGCTTTAAGCCCTGATTTTGAGTCTTTTAAACGGGAAAATTTGATACTGTCATCGCTAATTGCTAGACCGCCAATAGACTCTTCATTTGATATAACGTTCAATAAATTCATAGATAAAAAACCGTAATTTATATTTTTATTATAACATAAATTTTAGGGAGGTACCAAGGGACTAAGGTTATATATTTTAGATAAATTAACGCCCATTTATATTACTTGACGTAATTAATAAAAAGTTGTATTATTTTAAGAATTTAAAAAAGATCTTTAACAAATAAATTAAACTAAAAATAGGAGGAATTAAAAATGAATGCAAAAAAAGTATTTCTTAAAGCATGGCTTTGGTTGGATTTAATTATAACCATCCTGGTTGCAGTGGTATTAACAATCATTGGTTATTATTCTAGTTATTGGTTCGTATTATTTGGTGCTTTTTTACCTTCGTTAATTATTATTATTTTACGATGGAAAAATAAGGTGACGGTGGCAACTGGTTTTAATCGGGTATATGAATGGCAGGGTAGAGTTATGGAAGTAGTTATGCCTGGTTTATATTTTCCTTTTCCTTATTTTAGTTTTTTAAATAAGGAGGTTGATGTTCCCATAAATCAACTCACACTTTTTATTATGACGGGTTCCAGAAATGGACTGCCGTCAGATGTTGTGGATTGTTTTTGTTATGGTAGCCATAATAATGCGGAGTCTAAGAAAGGCGTCCCTTTGCGTTTAATGTATAAAGTATACATAGAATGTCTTGATCCTAAGAAAATAATTTACGGAGCAGTAGACTCCTACTCTTACATCGCTCAATCAGTAGAATCATGTGTTAATGCCTATGTTCGTTCTAGAAAGATTGAAGAGATTGTAGATAAATTCGTTTCTGAAGATTGGGAAAAACAAATTGTATCCAAAATTAGAGGGTCTATTATGGATAGAGTAGGAGTTAATTTAATTTCTTTCGTTCCAGTAGCTATTATTAATACGCCAGAAATTGAGCATTTTAGATTAGCTGTAGAAATGGAAATAAGAAAAGGTGAAATGATAAAGGCTGAAATTAATAATGAGGTTAAATTGGAAGTTGGAAGGGGTATGGTTTTGGATGCCAAATTAAAAAATATGGACGCAGAAAAAGCAATTGCCTCTGATTATAATAAAATATATATTAACCAGATAAAATCGTTAAAAGAAACTCTTGATTTGGATGGTTATGCAGTCCTTAATTTTTTAAGTGAGCAGGAAAAATGGAAGGTATTTATGGAAATTTCTAAAAACGGAAAAGCTGTTTACATGGATGATTTTATGGGTAAAAATTATAACCAACGTCCAATTATTGTTAACATGGTAAGGTAGTAAGAGCTATATTAAAGCGAGTCAAAAAGACTCGCTTTTTTGTATATATTTTTGTCTATTTTTAGCCATTTTGGCCTTAAATAGTTGACATAAACATTAAAAAATGATATAATAAGTAGAATTCAATTGAGTTACTGATGCCATCGCAAAGAAGGCTCTTTAAAAATAAAATAAATTAAACTAAAAAATAGGAGATTTTTATCATGAGAAAAGCAGAAGAAGTATTTTTGTCAGCCTGGTTAAGGTGGCTATTTTTATCAATCGCAGTGGCTTTAGTTGTTGTCATTGTTTTAACTATTATTGGAACAGTCTTGGATTTTTTCTGGATAGCTATTTTAGCTTCAGGTTTAATTCTAATTACTCCAGTTGTTACTATTGCAATCCTTCGTTGGAAAAACAGGGTTGAAGTTCCGGCTAATTGGGAATATTTATATGAATGGAGTGGTGAAAAATTATTACCACTTACTCCAGGCTTATATTTTCCATTTCCTTATCTCGGCTTCTTAAGTGAGGCTTCTCAAGTATTAATGAGTCAGCAAACAATTTATATTTTTTCTGGAGTCAGGGATGTTTTATCCACTGACGAAATTAAAAAATATAAGTATGGTAGTCAGACAAACATTGAACCCGGAACTGGTGATGTCTTGCGTTTAAAATATGCGGCTGAGTTTCAGTGTGTAGATTCGTTTAAATTAGTTTACACGAAAAAAACCCCGTTTGTTTTTATGGCAGGATTATTAGAATTAGAGGTTGTTAAATTTGCTAAAACCCTAACCGGTGAAAAAGTAAATGACAAGTTTGTTAAATATCAATGGGATAAAAAATTGGCCAAAGCTATTGCTACCATAGAAGCTGAAGTTGGTGTCAAAATTATTAGATTTATGCCTATTGATGTTATAAATACCTCGGATACTGAAAAATCAAGACTGGATGTTGAATTAAAAAAGAGAGAACGTGAAGTTTTGAATGAAGAATTGCTTAACATGGCGGTTAAGAAGAAAATTTCCGCCGAGGCGGATAGCACAAGATCAAATGCCATTAAGGCAATTAAGGATGACGCTGGCGTCAATGGTATTGTAGCTTTAAAATTTCTTTCAGAACAAAAAAAGTTGGATACCATCGAAGTAGCCTCCAAAAAAGGTAATATTACCTACATGGATAGCTCTGGTAGTGGAAAACTTAATGATTCATTTACTTTGGGTTGGGGGCTTAATGCTCACAATTCAACCTCTAACCAATCTCCTAATGGTACTAGTGTCGACCCTAATGATAATGGTAACCAAGGAGCAAAAAAACCAGTAACAGTTAAAAAGAAGAATTGAAATGGGAAAAGTTTTTATGATGGATGACGATGAAACTCCAGAAGTTTCTTGTCAAAATAGTAATGCTGGAGCTGATGATCAAACAGTTCAACAAGCCGAAAAAGAAGATAAGGACTTTTTAAGTAAGAAAGAAATCTGGCACGGGCTGATAATATTTTTTGTCGGCACTGGCCTTGGATTACTAGTTTATCTGGCTTCTTATTTTAGTCTTAATGCTTTTGATATCCATTATTTAATAAGTGCTACTTTGGCAATAGTTATTTCTATTTTCATTTTAAATGCATTGAATAAAGCAATGGGTGCTAAAAAAAGCAAGATACAGTCTCCAATTATAATGGTACTGTTTATTGCTTTCATCTTTACTGTGATAATTGGTTACAAGAGTCACGGTTTTCCATCCTTGCCTAGTAATCAGGCTAAGGAAATTGGTATTCCAAAAGTTAAGGTCCTTAACTTTAACGGCATTGATACTACGCGGCAGTTGTCTCGTATCCCTCTGTTAGCAGGGGAGGTATATAGACTTACCGTTCAAGGTGCGGCTGTTAATTTAGTTGATGGCTCTAATTTAATAGAGTTAACAGAAGAACACGGGGCCTATCTCTTTAGAGTAGATACGGCTGGTACTCCCACTGTCAAAGGTGCTAATAACGGAGGAACGAGATCAATCGTAAAGATTGAACGTCAATAACTTTGATAATGATTTAAGGATAGGCTATAACAGTCTATCCTTTTTTTTAAATCTTTATGTTATAATAAAAGAGTATTTATTTAAATATACTCTATGAATTATAAAAACATAATTTTTAAATTTAATTTTTTGGCACTTCTTTTGATTATTTTTTCTTCATTCTTATTAAGTGTTCCAGCCTTTGCTGCTGCAGATGAAACTGGTAAACCATCTACTCAGACAGAGATTAATAATAATTCTCAAAAACTCCCTAACCCCTTAGGCATTACCGACGTTAACGCTTTAATTTCTCGTGTTATCAATTTTGTTTTGAGTTTAGTGGGTTCTGTATCTTTAATAATGTTTGTTTACGGAGGCTTAACTTGGATGACTTCAGCCGGCTCATCTGAGAAAATTAAGAAGGGAAGAGATATTATTGTTTGGTCAGTTATTGGTTTAGCTATTGTCTTTTCATCTTATATTCTGGTTAAATTTGTGGTTACAAGTCTGGTTAGTTAAAATTAGTTTATTCTTCTTAACTCCAGCCTTGTAAAAGCTGGAGTTTTTGTTTTATTGACAATGAAGGATAATTTATTTATAGTGATTAAGTAAATTGGGTCGATACCGAAGCGGTCAACCGGGGCAGACTGTAAATCTGCTGGCCTTGCGCCTTCGTAGGTTCGAATCCTACTCGGCCCACAAAAATAAAAAAACTCAACTTCTGTTGGGTTTTTTTATTTTATGTAGATATAGAAGGGTTCGAAGTTTATACCCCGAAGGGGCAAATCCTACTCGGCCCACATAAAATAAAAACAACCAATTTTCGTTGGTTGTTTTTTGTTGTTTTTCTAACTATAATATAAGTATATGAAGTTAATAGATCCAGACAACATGGGTAAAAGTTTCTTGAAGATTTTTGCTGTAGAAATTATCGCAGTAGTTATCATCTTGACTCTTATTATCATCTTATAAAATGCCAGAACTGCCAGAAGTTGAGACAGTACGTCGTGATTTAGAGTCGCGCTTGCTCAATAAAAAAATTAAGGCCGTAGAGGTATTAGATTTAAAGTTAGTTGGCGATTTAAATAAACAGCTAACTGGTTCATCTTTTACTGAAATTTTACGTCGAGGCAAATTACTTATTTTTAAAAGTAATCAGCTTGGCCTTTTTATGCTAGTTCATTTAAAGATGACTGGCCAGCTTATTTATCTTTTTAAAGATCAGATATCGGCCGGTGGACATAGTTTATCTAGTCATTCATTTGAAAAAGCTGTGGGTGGAGAACTACCTAATAAGCATACCAGAGTAATTATTACCTTTACTGATTCTAGTCGTTTATTTTTTAATGATGTTCGAAAGTTTGGTTATATTAAATTGGCTAGTGAGGCAGAGTTGGATAGGTTAATTGCTAAAAATTATGGGCCAGAACCGCTAGAAAATTTATTTGACCTAGCTGAATTTGAAGCTAAATTAGCTCGTCGTAGTATTAATATTAAAGCAGCTCTGCTTGACCAGAAAACTGTAGCCGGACTCGGTAATATTTATGTGGATGAAGTTTTATTTGAAGCTGGGGTTAAACCCCAAAGATCAGCTTCATCTTTGAAACCAGCCGAAGTGCTTAAAATCCATAAAGCTATTAAAAGAATTTTAGCTTTAGCTATTAAGAATCGAGGTACCACTTTTAGTAATTATGTAGATGGTAGTGGTAAAAAGGGTAATTTTTCGCAAAAATTAAAGGTTTATGGTCGAGCTAACGAAAAATGTGTTAAATGCGGTTCTGCTATTATTAAAACAAAAATAGCCGGGAGAGGCACACATTATTGTAAGGTCTGCCAATCTTGACTCTTTGCCAAATATTAGATATTCTATTGATAGTCAATAATTAACAGTAAAGCAGCCCGTCGTTCCCGTTACCTTGAGGGGCGTGGCTAAAAACAAGATTTATGTCCAATGATAACATGATTAAGTTGGAGTGCACCGAATGCAAAAAGGTGAACTACTTCTCAAGAAAGAACAAGAAGACTTTAAAAGCTAGATTGGAAATGAAGAAGCACTGTCCAACTTGCAACAAACACACATTACACAAAGAAACTAAATAAGCGACTAATCATCCCGTCATTTTTTGCGGGATGATTTTGTAATAATTTTTTAATAATCCCCATGCCTAAAAAATTATCTAAGCCATTTTTAATCATTTTAGTAGTTGCCTCGCTCATAGCCTGTTATTTTGTTTTTCAGTCGTTTTTAACTGAACTCGTAATAGCAGCGGTGCTGGCAACTATTTTTTATAAACCCTTCGAACAGTTAGCGGCTTTTTTAGGAAACAGAAGAAATTTAGCTGCACTAATGATGTGTTTATTTTTGTTGGCTATCCTAATTATTCCAAGTATTCAGCTGATTGGTTATACCTCTGAAAAATCAATCCAAGCTTACAGTGAAACAACTGCTTATTTTTCTAATCATAATCTATCTGACGTTTTTAAGTCTAGCTTGTTTCAGCGTTTGAATTTTTTAAATGTAAATTTTGATAATGATTTAGTAAAAAATTCCTTGCTTGATTTTTTGAAAAAATCTAGTGATTGGATGATTTCAGGAGCCACTTCAGTAATTGTTAATACAACTGGTTTCTTAGCGTCGTTAGTCATGATTATCTTAACCATGTTTTTCTTCTTTGTTGATGGTAAAAACATGTTGGAAAAATTAATGCATTTATCTCCTTTGGAAGATAAATA
>JBAQCS010000018.1:0-6589 GCA_049294415.1 Patescibacteria group bacterium | reverse complement strand
GGGGAACAATGTGAATTTATAAATTCAACTTGGACTTATAGGGATGGAAAAAATACTTGTGCTTTGTATAACCCAGCTAAACCAAATGGAACCCTGGTTTGCTCTAACTGCCAAATTAATAGTTTTGATTGTTCTGCTCCAACTTGTGCAGCTAATACTTATTATGATGGTACTCGCTGTGTAGCTTGTGGTTATGGTAAGGTTTCTTTGGCTGGTTCAGTTGGCGTCGATAAATGCGTTGACTGTTTATCTGATAATGAATGTGGCACAGGCTATTATTGTGTCGGAGCTAATTCATCATTTACTCAATGCAGTGGAGCTGCTAGCGGTACTTGTCAGAAAAAATGTTGGAATCTTTTAGAAACTGATAAGGTTTTAGATTTTAAAGAAGGCGACACAGTTTCTTATTATAGTTGTAGCGCTACCTCGGTTGATGATCCTAGGTGCGGCGCTCCAACTTATTGTCCAACAGATTGCAACAGCGGTGGCGCTCCTAAATTAATAGGATCAGCTTCCGGTGACTCGTGTTATGTTCAAAGAACTTTTAGTAAGAGTTGGTATGATAGAGGTAGATATAAATGTTATCATACACAATATGCTAAATATTTCTTTAATGATGCTTGCCCTATGACAGTGGGTTATACTTATAAAGGTGGTACAGTTAATGAAAACGGTAGTTGTGTTTATGTAAGCTATTGTGGTGATGGTAATTGTGATGCTAATGAAGACTCTGAAAATTGTTCTTCTGATTGCTTAGCTCCATCTGGCTATTGTGGTGATGGTTATTGTGATATAGGTGAAGACTATTACAGCTGCCCTAGTGATTGTTAAAACAATGTTACATTATTAATTCATAAGTTATGATACAAGTTCAAAATAAAAGAATAATTATCTTGTCAGCTGCTTTACTATTATTAGTTGTAGTTATTTTTATCTTTTTAAAATTTCGACCGACTAATGAAGTTCAAAAGGTAGAAAATGTAGAGCCAGTGAAGCAAACAAGAATAATGACCGATTCCGAAAAAGAGATGGTTGGTATTTCTAAAGATCAAAAAGCAGAGGTGATTAACGATGAAACAGGATTTTTTATTTATAATGTGGTAGAATAATAATAATTAAATTTTAATATAAATATTATGTTTAACGATTTAAATCCAAATACTCAGCCTGTGCCACCAAAACCAGTTGATGATATTTTTGCTGACACCGATAAGGCTCCGGAAGCTAAAAAAACTAGTGCCTATTATCCTGGTGATTCAGAAATAGAAACTAATAAGGTGGGAGTTCTTACTTCCCCGGAGAGTGAGGAAACATCATCTAAAAGTAAGATTATTAAAATCATTTTGATTTTTTTATTAGTGCTTTTACTTTTAGCTCTTGGTTATTTAGCTTATTCTAAATTTTTTGCTAATAAAGGTAGCGAACAAGTGGCTGATTTAAATGCTCAAAATCAACAACCAGTTGTAACTGAGCAACCTGTAGTAACAGAGCAGCCAACCGAGCCAATTAGTGAAATTCCTGTTAGCCAAGAAGAAGTTATTGTTCCTTCAATGCCTACTCCAACCACCACTCCTCCAGTTAGCACTTTAGTTGATACTGATATTGACGGTTTATCCGATGAAGAAGAAAATATTTTAGGTACCGGTATTAATGTTATTGATACTGATAATGATGGTTTAACTGATTTTGAAGAAGTTAAGACTCATAGTACTAATCCGTTATTAGCTGATACAGATAACGATGGTTTGCCTGATTATCAAGAGGTTCAAATATACAAGACTAACCCTAATAAACCAGATACCGATGGTGATACTTATTTAGATGGTGCTGAAGTTAAAAGTGGATATGATCCATTAGTTGTTGGTAAAAAACTTGGTGAATAGTTAAAAATTTTTTTATGATTGGTGATAACAATAAAGACAGACTTAAAGATGATGCGTTTTTTTCACAAAAAAAACCTGCTAGAAAAGTTTTTCTTAATCTTCATATTATGCCGCACGGACAGGAATCTCACGATGTCCGAGTTTTTAGTTGGTTAGTTGCTAGTTTGTTAATATCTGCTAGTTTAATAATTTTTTTAATGATTTATGTTGAATAGTTCGTTTGGCCGCCATAAACCAAAAGATGAAAGTGAACAAGAAATCAAGGATGATTTTATTGTTCATAATATGCCGGAAGCTAATCGTTTCTCTGGCCAGACTTTTACTAATACATCCTCAAAACAAGCACCTATTATAGCTTCGGTTGGTAAAATAGATAGCCATTATAAAATAGGTATTTTAATTATTTCCGGAGGAGTTATTTTAATTGGAGCTTTGATTTATGCTGCTTATGTTTTTATGATTAAGCCAGCTGTTAAAACTCCTGTTACTCCAGTTGTTAAAATAGAAACACCAGTTGAAGAAGCTCCAGTTGTCACGGAACCAATCGTGCCTATAGTTGAGCAAGTAGTAGAACCAATTGTAGCTACTACAACTAGTGAAGTGGCGGCTACTTCTACAGATTTATTACCAGAAGAAAAAAATACTAATTTTATTCCATCCGTCGTATCAGTAATTGATTCTGATTTCGATGGTTTAACTGATGATGAAGAAAAATTAATTGGCACTAATTTATCATTAGCTGATACTGACACTGACTCCTATTCAGATATTGCAGAATTAAAAAGCGGCTATAATCCATTGCTTGCTAGCAAAAAAATGGATGAAAGCTCCATGTTTAATCGTTATCAAGTTGATTCTAGGGTTAGTGTTTTATATTTAAATAATTGGGAGGTAACCAGAAGTGATGCCAACAATACCATTGTTTTTACTGATGAGGACAAAGCCTTTATCCAGGTAACATTTCAAAATAATGATGAAAAATTACCACCTTTTGCTTGGTATGAAAAACAATTTTCTGGTTTAATGCCAGGAGAATCAATTAGTGGTGATTCTTGGAGCGGTTTTTATTCCCAAGATAATTCAGCTGCTTATATTTTTAGTAATGATTTATTAAAAATATATACAATTACTTATTCGCCTCTTATTGAAAATGATTTAAATTTCCCACTCTTTAGATTAATGGCCAAGACAATCACTGTAAAATAGTAAATGATATATTAAAAAACACTCTACTGATTTAGTAGAGTGTTTTTTTGTAAAAATTATTTTAAGATGTTATCTATTAATCCATATTTTTTAGCTTCATCAGCGCTCATCCAATTATCTCTATCGCTATCACGCTCAAGTTTTTCTGGTTTATGTCCGGTGTGAGTGGCTAATATTCTATTTAATTTATCTCTAGTTTTAAGAATATGTTCCGCTTGAATTTTAATATCAGAAGCTTGCCCTTCGGTACCACCCATAACTTGGTGAATCATTACTTCGCTATTAGGTAAAGCCACACGTTTTCCTTTAGCTCCAGCTGACAATAGGACGGAGGCCATGGAGGCAGCAATTCCTACACAAATAGTAGCCACATCAGCTTTAATATATTGCATAGTGTCATAAATCGCTAGTCCAGCGCTAACGGAGCCTCCTGGGGAGTTGATATAGAATTTAATATCTTTGGTTTTATCTTCAGCGTCTAAAAACAGTAACTGAGCAATAATAATGTTAGCAACGTGATCATCAATAGCTTCACCTAAGAAAATAATACGATCTTTTAAGAGGCGGGAGTAGATATCATAAGCTCTCTCCATTTGCCCTTCTTTTTCAATAACTGTAGGAATAAGTGGCATATATTTTGTTATTACCAGGTAAATATTAAAAGCTTTACCTAGCCCTTTATTTTATAATAGTAAACTAATTATAATTAAAATAAGGCTTTTTGTAAAGATGTCTCTAAATAGGCTTTTTGCCCATTGATTTTTTATCAGCTTTATTCTAAGATTTAAAAGCAAAATGTCGTAAATAATTCATTTCGCTCTTAATTTATAAAACTTATATGCAAAAGCAGTCAAAAAGCTTTTTCTCTTCAAAAAAAGCACGGTTACGTCTTACTTTGTTCTTGGTTTTTATTTTTGCCCTCGTTTCTTTTTTAGGAAGTGCTGGTCATTACTATAACCGTTTTTCTAATTATCTTGCTAAATCGACAGGTAACGTTGTTATTTTGCCACAGACTAAAGATATCCCTTTTGTTTTAGGCTTGGATTTACAAGGCGGAACTCAACTTATTTATGAAGCTAATGTTGATGGCATTCCAGAAAGTGATAGAGCCACATCTTTAGAAGGTGTGCGTGATGTTATTGAACGTCGCGTTAATGCTACTGGTGTTAGTGAACCGGTAGTTCAGGTTAATAAAACAATTTCTGGCAGTTATCGCGTTATTGTTGAATTAGCTGGTATTAAGAATGTAAATGACGCTATTAAGATGATCGGGGAAACCCCACTTTTAGAATTTAAAGAGAGTGTAGTTTCTTCAGTTAACGCCACCGCCTCATCTACTAATGCTGAAGCACAACTTGCTTGGAAAAATACCGAGTTAACTGGTAAAAACTTAAAGAGATCAACTCTACGTTTTAATCCTAATGATGGTTCTCCAGAAGTAGCTTTAGAGTTTGATGAAGAAGGGGCTAAAATGTTTGAAGCTATTACAGATCGTAATATTAATAAAGAGGTAGCTATTTTTCTAGATGGTTATCCAATTAGCATTCCTACAGTTTCACAAAAAATTACTGGTGGTGAAGCTGTGATTTCTGGTAAATTTGATGTAACGGAGGCTAGATTATTAGTTCAGCGCTTAAATACTGGCGCTTTGCCAGTGCCGATTGTTTTAGTTGGACAACAGACTGTGGGAGCTACTCTAGGACAGCAATCAATTGATAACAGCTTGAAAGCTGGTTTGATTGGGTTCTTATTGGTAGCATTATTTATGATTTTTTATTATCGCTTACCTGGTCTTATTTCGGTTGTTTGTTTAGGTATTTATGTTATGGCAGTACTTGCAATCTTCAAGGTGATGCCTTGGTGGATGACTGCAGTTTTCTTATTATCTTTATTTGCTCTGTTTATTTCTGTCTTTAAAGAGCTTAAGATTTTTGATGGTATCCTGTCAGCCGGTATGTTTATTGTAGTGTTTATTTTCTTAGCTTATTATGCTCGCGCTTCAGTTACATTAACCCTAGCTGGTATTACCGGTGTCATTTTATCTATTGGTATGGCAGTGGACGCTAACATCTTGATTTTTGAACGTATGAAGGAAGAACTCCGAAATGGTAAACCTTTGGAAGTAGCTATTGATGAAGGCTTCAGACGTGCTTGGCCATCAATTCGTGATGGTAATACTACCACCATCTTAACTTGTTTTGTATTAATGAGTTTCGGAACAGGTTTAGTTAAAGGTTTTGGTGCTACTTTATTTTTAGGAGTTTCTATTTCCATGTTAAGCAGCATTGTTATTACTAGCTCTTTTATGAAAGTTTTTGTGGGCAAGTTCTTAGCTTTGCACCCTTGGTGGTTAGGGGTTCATAAAATTAATAAATAAGCTTACATATCGATTTAATTATATGGTCAATTATAAAATTATTAAGCATCGCCAAATTTGGATCCTGATTTCAGCTGCTATAACTATCTTAGCTATTTTAGCTTTAGCTATCTGGGGCCTTAAGCCAGGTATTGATTTTACTGGTGGTAGTTTATTAGAAGTTAAATATAATGGCAATCAGCCAACGGTTAGTGAAATTCAAGACAGCATTAAAACAGCTGGCGTTAGTAGTTTAATTGTACAGCCAACTGATAGTAATTCTGTTATCTTACGTTTTCAAGAAACATCTCAAGAAAAACATACAGCTGTTTTTGAAGCTTTAAAAAACTCAGAGTTTGCTAAAGGCGGTTTAGATGAAATTCGTTTTGAAGCTATTGGTCCATCTGTTGGAGAAGAGCTTCGTTCTAAATCTTTCTGGGTAATGTTTTTAGTTTTGATTATTATTATTCTTTATGTTTCCATGGCTTTTGGTAAGGTTTCTAAGCCGGTAGCTTCCTGGAAATATGGTTTAATTGCTGTTATTGCTTTGTTCCATGATATTCTTATTACCTCCGGCATCTTTGCTGTATTGGGTCATTTTTATGGCATAGAAGTAAATACTACTTTTATTGTAGCTCTGCTAACAGTATTAGGTTACAGCGTTCATGACACTATTGTGGTATTTGATAGAACTAGAGAAAATTTACCTAAGAGTCACAGCAGTTTTGCTGATACCGTTGATCATAGTCTAAACCAAACTTTTGGTCGCTCAGTTAATACTGTTATTACTGTGCTTTTATCACTTTTAGCTGTTTTACTTTTTGGTGGAGCCTCTATTCGTGATTTTGTTTTAGCTTTAATGATTGGTATTACTTGCGGTGCTTACAGCTCACTTTTTGTAGCTTCGCCACTTCTTGTTTATTTCGAACAGTGGCAGAGAAGAAAATAAAACCTAGTTTATTAAAGGACTTCTTCCGTCAGTTGGCGGATAGGAGTCCTTTTTTTATTGTGTTATACTTTTCTTATGAAAAATATTATCAAAAATGTAAGGGCCGAATATCTAGCAGAGTTTTTAATTTTATTAATTATTGGATTAACGCCTTTATATTTTAATTATTTTTATTCGACTAGCATTGATTTAAGT
>JBAQCS010000017.1:0-5547 GCA_049294415.1 Patescibacteria group bacterium | reverse complement strand
GGCAAAGAATTGGGCGGTCAAATTATTTGGGCGGGAGAAATTGAAAATTATCCAGGCTTTAAAACTATTACTAATTTTGAATTTATTGAGCGTTTTCGTGATCAGGCTTCTTGTTGTGGGGCCCAGTTAAAGGAAGCTGAAGTTAAAAAAATTGAAAAAAAGGAGGATGGCACTTTTGTGGTAATGACCAATAAAGAAGAATTTACTGCTAAAACAGTTATTGTGGCCATGGGATTGTCCCCTAGAAGGCTCGCAGTGGCCGGAGAGATAGAATTTAATGGTAGAGGCGTTTCTTATTGTGCTAATTGTGACGGCCCCCTATATAGAGGCAAGAAGGTGGCGGTGGTAGGTGGTGGTAATTCCGCTTTTGATGCTGCTGAATTTTTATCAAAGATTGCTGAAAAGGTCTATTTAATACACAGAAATGATGAATTTAAAGCTTTTGATCTATTAATAGAAGAGGTAAGGGCTAAAAAAAATGTAGAAATAGTCACTAATGCTTTGATTAAAGAGATTAACGGTGAAAAGAACGTGGAAAAACTAGTCTATACCGATAAAAACACTTCAGTTGATCATGAAATAGCCGTAGATGGTATTTTTGTGGAAGTTGGTAGAATTGCCAGCACAGATTTAGTTATTGATTATGCTGATCGTGATGAAAGATTGCAAATAGCTGTTAATAATAGAATGGAAACAAAAACCCCTGGATTATTTGCGGCGGGAGACGTAACCAACAACAGTGAATACAAACAGATTACTATAGCTTGTGGCCAGGCAACTGTTGCCGCCTTGGCTGCTTATCAATATATTCAAAGACAAGAAGGCGTTAACAATAAAGAGGTGCGCGATTATTAATTTAGGATTTATTATGACTAAAAAAATAAATTTAGTAGCCGCTGACATGGGCTATGGACACCAAAGAGCTGCTTATCCTTTAATGGATATTGCTCTTGATAATACTATCGTTACTATTAATAACTACGATGGTGTTCCTGATTGGGAAAAAAAATATTGGATTAACAGTTTAAAATCATACGAACAAATTTCCAGATTAAAAAAAATTCCCTTACTTGGTGATTTAATTTTTTGGGTAATGGATGCTTTTCAAAAAATTCAACCTTTTTATCCTTACCGCGATTTATCCCAGCCAACCGTTCAAGAAAAATTCTTTTATAGAGTTGTTAGAAAAGGATTGGGTAAAGATTTGGTAGAAAAATTAAGTAAAAATAATTTACCATTTTTAACAACTTTTTTTGTGGCAGCTTATTTTGCTGAATATCATAATTTTCCAGGACAAATTTATTGTGTGATCTGTGATACCGACGCTTCACGTGCTTGGGCTAATTTAAATTCTAAGGAAACTAAAGTTATTTACTTACTACCAAGCGAAAAAGTCAGAGAAAGATTTTTAATGTATGGCGTGAAGCCTCAAAACCTATTAGTTACAGGCTTTCCGTTACCTAAAGAAAATATTGGTGAACACCAAGAAATTTTAAAAAAAGATTTAGCTGTTAGACTGCGTCGCTTGGATCCTCGTGCTAATTATCACGAGCGCTATAGTTCTTTAATTAATAATTATTTACCAGAAGAAATTATTGTTAATAGACCACTAACAATTACTTACGCGGTTGGTGGCGCTGGCGCTCAAAAAGAATTTGGTTTAATTATTTTAGAAAAATTAAAAGATAAAATTTTATCTGGTGAAATAGCTATTAATTTAGTAGCCGGTAATCGTCCTGAGATTAAAAGCTATTTTGAAAATGGCATTTCTGAACTTAAGTTAGAGCTTAATAATGTTAAGGTAATTTTTGCTGAAGATAAAATTTCTTATTTTAAAAAGTTTAATGAGGTTTTACGAGTCACTGATATTTTATGGACTAAACCATCAGAGCTATCTTTTTATTGTGGACTCGGTTTGCCTATTATTATGTCGGAGCCAGTTGGTTCCCAAGAAGATTTTAATCGCGAGTGGCTAATTAATATTGGAGCTGGTATCGATGCTAATAATCCGGAATATGTTAATGAGTGGTTGCCTGATTTACTTGAGTCGGGACGCTTAGCTAGAGCGGCTATGGACGGATTTTTAAATGCTGAGACTATGGGATCGTATAATATTGATAAGTTATTTAATGCTTAAACTATGCTTTGGTTTACAATAGCAGTTGCTTCTTATTTTTTATTAGCTATAGTTAATTTAACTGATAAGTTTTTAATTGATAATGTTTTACGCAGCAGTAAAACGTACGCTTTTTCTGTTTGTCTGTTAGGATCAATTATTTTTTTAGCAGCTCCTTGGTTTTTGGTTTGGCCTGGTCTTAATCTTTTTTTAGCCAATCTTTTAACTGGAGCTCTCTTTGCTCTGGCTCTTTATTTTCTATATGAAGCTTTAATTCGCGGCGAGGCTGCTAAAACAGTTATTATTATTGGAGGACTAATTCCGGTCTTTTCAACCTTCTTTTCTTTGATACTTGGTGAATCTTTTTTCTTCACCCAGTTTGTTGGCGTTATTCTGTTGTTGATTGGTACTTTTTTAATTGCTTATTTGCCAGACCGCCATGCTTTCTGGGAAAAACTTTGGAATTTTGTAGGCATTACTAAAAATGAAAAAAATTCCATGTGGCTGATAGTTCTGTCGTCTTTTTATTACTCTTTATTTTTTATATCCTCTAAAATAGTTTATAGTAATCAAGATTTTTGGAGCTCTTTTATGTGGGTTCGCTTAGGAGCGCTGCTTACTGTTTTAATATTTTTAGTTGATAAGAAAAGTCGTTTAGAAATTTTTAAAAACTTAGGTATTGTACAAAAGAAAAAAAAGCAGAAGAAACAAAAAAACCTTTTTTTATTTTTATTTAATCAAGCTTTAGGATCACTTAGTTTCATTTTACAAAATTATGCTATATTTTTAGGATCAGTGGCCATTGTTACCGCCCTACAAGGCGTTCAATATGCTTTGATGATTTTTCTAGCATTTTTCTTAGGGTTTTTCTTTAAACAATATAAAGAAAAATTTTCTTGGAGAGCATTAGGACAGAAAACAATTGCTATTATTTTTATTAGTATCGGTTTATATTTTATTTCTTTGAATTTATAATTTATGCGTCATAAAAAACTCTTAATATCGGGTGTTGTGGTTGGAATTTTATTTATAACTTTATTATTATTTGTTAAAGTTTTTAATAACTATCCTAACAATATAAATTTAAAGCATGAACCAGGCGAATTCGGAGCCACTTTTTCTAAAAAATTCTGTGAAGAGATTGATCTTGATTGGCAAGAAGTTTATTTAGCCATATTAGATGATTTAAAAGTTCGTGATTTAAGATTACCCGCTTACTGGGATGAAATTGAACACATTGAAGGGGTCTATAATTTTGATGATTTAGATTATATGGTTAGTGAGGCTAGCGCTCGTGATGCTAGACTCATTATAACTTTAGGCCGCCGTCAACCACGTTGGCCAGAATGTCATTCACCAGCTTGGACTAATAAAAAAACTTCTGAAGAGTCAGAAGCTAGTATTAAAAAATTAATTGAAACCACAGTTAATAGATATAAAGATAATAAAAATATTGTTTATTGGCAAATAGAAAATGAGGCTTTTTTAGATACCTTTGGTGTTTGCCCTCCACTTAATATTAGTTTTTTAGAATCAGAAATTAATTTAGTTAAGAGTATAGATTCTCGCCCCATTATGATTACAGGTTCCGGAGAATTAAGTTCCTGGAAAAACGAAGGAAAATTAGGTGACATTTTTGGCACCACTATGTACCGCGTTGTTTATGATAAATTATTTGGTTTTGTTAGATATCCTATTCCTGCTTCATTTTATCGCCTAAAGGCTAAAATGGCCGGAATTAGCTATGATAGGGCGGTTATTATTGAGCTACAAACAGAGCCTTGGGTGGCTAAAGGTAAAATGAATTATTTAACTCAGGAGGAAATTGATAGAACAATGAGTGTAGATCAATTTAAAGCTAATTTACAATATGCCCTTAATGTTAATTTTAAGCAGACCTATGTTTGGGGCGTAGAGTGGTGGTATTTCCAGAAATTGTATGGTAACCCAGAATATTGGAATATTGCTAAAACACTTTTTAATTAAAGAGTGGTAATTTGGTTAATAAGTTTTTCTGAGTTTTTATCAACCCAGCTTTTAAAGATTTGTTTAGCTGAGTCAGAAGAATTATTTGTATCTAGAATTAAATCTATATTAAAGAAAGAATCGCTTTGTGCTAGCCCCGCTCTTTTAGCGTCGGCAGCATTACATAATTGTTCATAGTGGTTAACTGTTGGCACCATCAAGATATTTTTTTGTAAGTAGGCGGCCTCACAAATTGATTCGAATCCGGCTGTGGCCACATACAAAGAACAACTTCTAAGTAAATCCATAAATAGCTCTCCGCTTATCTGGTGAAAGGTAAGATTTGAACCAAACATTTTAGTGGTTGGTTCATTTTTTTTATCCCAGAAAGCCTCTATTTTTTGGTTCTCATGATTTTTAGCCCAGGTAATAATTTCTTGGCAGTACCCGTCATTTAAAAGGTAAGATAAAATAAAATTTTTATTTTCAGGAATAGAATTTTTTATTTCAGGTCTAATAAGCGGCGGACAAACAATTATTTTTTTAGAGATATAGTCAGTTTCTTTGGTAAAAGATAAGGCTAAATTATATTTTGAACCATTAGAAACTAGTTTATTATAAAGAGATAAAAATAAATGATTAGTTTTTTGTTTTAATGGTTTTTTAAAAGCCGGATGATCTAGAAAAAATTGATGCCCTAGACTATAGGTAGTTGGACCATTTTTATATAATAAATGATATACACCAACTACTGGCTCATAAAAATTAAGAATAATATCAGGTTTTAATTCTTTACAAAGCTCTTTTACTTTTCTAGCACTATTAAGATAGTTTGGTAAATTAACTAAATTAAAAATAATACTTTTACTTAAACTAATGCCAGTTTGTTTTTTATTTTTTAAAAAATAAGGACTTTTAACAAAATAAATCGGGACATTTAATTGCTCCTTAAAAAACGTAGGTAATTGTCTATGGGGGTTATCACTTAGCACAGCACCAATAATTTGATGTCCCCTGGCTCGAAGTTCTCCAGCTACGGTTAAGGCTTGAGTTAAATGACCGCGGCCTTCATTTTGAATAAAAAATAAATATTTCATATCTTTAATTATGGCAACATCGCGTCTATTTGGCAAATTGATAAGAAAAAAGCCGTCTCGTTGTGAGGCGGCTTATCAAGAAAAGAGTAAAAACGATTAGAGGTATCACGCGCTTATGTGCTTGCGTCCAAAGCTTCGGTCTGACTCAAGTCAGTTAGTTGAGCCTTAGCTATTGGTCTGGATTACTTGGAATTAGTCCAAGAGTAGACACGCTACTATGTTAAAATCCTTTTGTATCGGGTTGATAACTTTTATAATCAACTTTGCACTAAAGTTAACTAAACGACGATACGTTCCCTCTATTTGTTATATTTATATTTTAATACTTCTGTGATAAAAGTCAAATAAAAAAGTCGTCTCATTGTGAGG
>JBAQCS010000016.1:0-11911 GCA_049294415.1 Patescibacteria group bacterium | reverse complement strand
ACTTTAAAAAATATGAACAACAAGTCAATTTTAGAAGAAAGTAAAAAATCTAAAGGTAGTGGTATTTTTAAAATATTTAAGAAAAAAGTTTTTATCAGTTTGATTTTGGTTATAGTTATGGCTAGTGGTGTTTATTATTTTTATAAATCCAAAACCGCTACCGTGGCTGCACCAGTTAAAAAAATCGCCACAGTTAACCGTGAAGATTTACAAATAGCCATTGAAACGACTGGTAAGGTGGTGGCAAAAGATGGCGTCAATTTATCTTTTTCTATTTCTGGTAATACCTCAGAAGTTTCTGAAGTTTATGTTAAAGAGGGGCAACAGGTGAAAAAAGGAGACAAAATTGCCGCTATTGAAACTAATTCTTTAGAATTTGATTTACGCAATGCCTATTCTAGTTATCAGTCAGCTCTAGCTAGTTTTAATACTAAACAAGCTGGTGCTACTCAAGCAGAGAGAGATAAAGCCAAAAATTCTTTAGAGCAGGCTAAGGTAAATTTAGAACAAGCTAAAATTAGTTTAGCTCAATCCGAAAGTAATGTGGCTAAAAGTATTAGTAATGCTGAGAATGCCGTGACAATTGCTGATAATAATTTAAAAATGAATCAAGACGAAAAGAGTAGCGCGGTGGTAGGCGATGCTTATGATAACTTAGTTAACAATCTAAAGTCTGTTAATATTACGCTCTCTAAAGCCTTAGAAGATAGTGATAGTGTTTTAGGTATTGATGAACAAAGCATTAATGATTCTTTTGAATTATTATTAAGCGCTAAAAATGCTAGTTATTTAAATTATGCTAAATCCAGTTATCAAAGTGCCAAATTAGAAAAAGAAAATTTTAATAACTTGATATCTACTATAAATTCTTTAAGTAGCCATGATGATATAGACAGAGCTGCCGCTTCTGCTAATAGAGCGCTAGATGCCATGGAAAAAAATTCTAACGACGTTAAAGATGTCTTAGATGCGACTATTATTTCTTCTTCTTTTTCTCAGAGTCAATTAGATTCTTTAAGATCAAAAATAAATTCCACTAGATCAAGCGTGACTGGGTCAGCTTCTAGTTTAAGTTCTTCCTTGCAATCACTAGCCAATGCTAAGCGTAGTCTTGTTTCGTTAGAACTCGCTTATCAAAAAGCAGTTGATGATTTAGCTTATGCTAAAAAAGAAGGCGAACAGACTTTAGCTAATGCAAAAAATAGTTATGCTACTAAGGAGCTATCTTTAAAACAAACCCAGTTGGATTATGATGATTTAATCAGCCCTGTTTCTAGTGCTGATTTAGCTTCGGCTAGATCTCAGCTGAGTTCAGCGGCTGTTAGTGTTGATAGAGCTAAATATTCTATTGAACAAGCCACTTTAATTTCTCCAATTGATGGTCAAATTGCTTTGTTAAATTATAAAAAAGGGGACATTATTATTAAAGATAGTGCTAAGGCTATGGCTTCTATTATTAATAATGACACTTTATTTATCGAAGTAAATATTGAAGAATCTGATATTAATAAAGTTAAAGTTGGGCAAAAAGCTTATGCCACTTTTGATGCGGTTGATGGTTTAGAATTAGCTGGAGAAGTCAGCTTTATTTCTTTAACCTCAGAAAGCAGCTCTAATGGTATTGTTACTTATTTAGTCAGAGTGTTATTTACTAATAGTAATGATGCTCAAATTAGAGAAGGTATGACAGCTAATGTAAAATTTGTGACAGCCGAAGCTAAAGATGTTTTAGCTATTCCAGTCGTGGCTGTTAGAAATATCAAGGATCAAATTTCAGTGGAAAATAGTGATGGTACCTATGCTACGGTTGTAACTGGTTTTACTGATGGTAAAAAAGTAGAAATTATTAGTGGCTTAAAAGAGGGCGATAAGATTACTTATTAAGTTATGAATAACTTAGAAATAAAATTAGAAAACGTTTTCAAATCTTATTACCTAGCTAATGGCGATGAGATTCCAGTTCTTCGTGGCGTTGATTTGGATATTAAAAAAGGAGAGTTTGTAGCTATTATGGGAGAATCTGGTTGCGGTAAGACAACGCTCCTAAATATTTTAGGCTGCCTTCATCCATTAAGCAGCGGCCAATATTTTTTAAGCGGAGAAGATATTGGACAAGTTCGTGATGACTACACTTTAGCCTATATTAGAAATAAGAAAATGGGCTTTATCTTTCAGCAGTTTAATTTGTTTGCCAGATTATCAGCTATAAAAAATGTAGCTCTACCATCTTTATATGCTGGAGTATCTCATGTCGAAAGAGAGACTAGAGCTAAAGAATTACTTGAATCACTAGGTATGGGAGAAAGAATTAATCATAAGCCAAATGAATTATCAGGTGGACAACAACAACGTATTGCTGTTTGTCGTGCTTTAATTAATAATCCAGATATTATTTTAGCTGACGAACCGACAGGTGCGCTGGATTCTAAATCAGGACTAGAGTTGATGAAAATATTTTTGAATTTAAAAAAAGAAGGTAAGACTTTAATTATGGTAACTCATACTACCGAAGTGGCTAAGTATGCTGATCGCATTATTTTTATGAGAGATGGTAAGGTGGTTGATAATGATTATAAACTTCAGTCTCACTACTAATATGATTTTTGAAATTATTAAAATGTCGTTTGAATCGCTTTTCTCTAATAAAATGAGAAGTATTTTATCAATGTTGGGTATTGTAATTGGTGTTTCCACGGTTATTGCCGTGTTTGCTATTGGACAAGGCGCTAAACAAGCTGTTAATGATCAGTTTCAGAATTTAAGTGCTAATTCAGTGTTAGTGATGTCGAATATGGGGCGAGGTGCTACGGCTAGTTCTAAGATGAAAGCTGAGGATGCTCAAGTTATTTTAGAAAAAGCTGAACATATTTCTTCTGTGACAGGAACTATTTCTGGTAATGCCACAGTTTCTTACGGCAGCGTTAGTAAAAGTTACACTGTTTCCGGGGTTGATGCTAATTATTTTTCAGTCTCTAATTTAAAATTAGCTAGCGGTCGTTATATTACTCAAGAAGATTTAGATAACAAAGCTATGGTGGCCGTTTTAGGCTCTAATACTATCGCTGATTTATATGAAGATGGTTCAACTGTTTTAGGGAGTGATATTACAGTTAATGGTAAGCACTTAGAAGTAATTGGCGTACTAACAGAAACTGGTTCAAGAATGGGGCCAACTTCGGTTGATGATGCAATAACTATTCCTAGCACTAGTGCCGGTAAAAGTATTTTGGGAGACAGGGGCATGGTTATGATTAATGCTCAGGCTGATGATGTAGCAAATATTGAAGCCGCCACTGCTGAAATAAAAAGTATTTTACGAGAAGAACATAAATTAAAAAGCACTGCCGAGGATGATTTTAGAATTATGGATGCCGGCTCAATGGTTTCAGCGGCTCAGGAATCAGCTAGTTTAATGTCAGTTTTATTAACTGCCATTGCTGCTATTACTTTATTGGTGTCTGGTATTGGTATTATGAATGTTATGTTAGTGACCGTGGCTGAAAGAACTAAGGAAATAGGTATTGCTAAAGCCATTGGAGCAAAACAAGAAAATATTTTAAGTCAGTTTATTTTAGAATCAATAATTTTGTCGACTATTGGCGGCTTGATTGGTATTGCTATTGGACAAATCGCGATTCCTATAATTTCTTATTTTAATATTACGACCATGGTCTCTTCCGTAAATGGTCCGATTATTGGCTTTTCCTTTTCAGTTTTAGTCGGAGTATTCTTTGGTTTTTATCCAGCCTATAAAGCTAGCCGCCTTGATCCTGTTGATGCCTTAAGGAGCGAATAACTAATAAAGATATTTTTCAAACACGGTTTAAAGCCGTGTTTTTTTATTGTGAAGATATGCGGCAGAATGATATAATAAAAGTAATAAGTATTAGATAATTTTATTATATGACAGATTTCCATTACCAAGAAAATGAAGAAATATTTAAAGCTCTTAATTCTTCAGCTCAAGGATTAACCGACCAAGAGGCAAATAACAGATTGATCAAAAATGGCCCCAATATCTTGTCTAAAGAAAAGCCATATAGTCGCTTGAAAGTTTTTGTTAGTCAATTTAAAAACCCACTAATTTATATATTGTTATTAGCTGGTGTAGCCTCTGCTCTTGTCGGTGAAGTAGTTGATTCTCAGGTTATTGCCGTGGCAGTTTTCATTAATGTTATTATTGGTTATATTCAAGAGGATAAGGCTAATAGTGCCTTGAATAAATTAAAATTAATGATAGAGCACCGTGCTCAAGTTATTCGTGATGGCCAAGAGTTGGATATTTTAACTTCAGAATTAGTAATTGGTGATATTTTAGTTTTAAAACCTGGTCAACTTATTGCGGCTGATGCCAGGCTTTTTAAAATAGCTAATTTAGAAACAAATGAGGCTAGTTTAACTGGTGAATCAGCTTCGGTCATGAAAACCATTAAATCAGTGGCACTTAAAACTGGTTTAGCTGATCGCAAGAGTATGATTTACGCTGGCACTAGTATATTAAGCGGTACTGGCTTAGCTATAGTGGTAGCAACTGGAAAAGATACTGAGCTTGGTAAAATATCAGAGTTAGTTAAAGGAGCTGATGCGGAATTAACCCCTCTTCAAGAGAGATTGGAGGGTGTTTCTAAGTTTTTAGGATTAGTAGTTCTATTTATTTGTTTAATTATAATAGCATCTGGATTAATTAATGGTTTTGGTTTTTTAGAAATGTTTTCAGCAGCCACGGCTATTGCGGTAGCTGCTATTCCTGAGGGCATGGCTGTAGCTGTGACAGTTATTTTAGCTTTAGGAATGAAGCAGGCTGTTAAGAAAAAAGCTTTAGCTAGAAAGTTAGTTGCAGCGGAAACCTTAGGTTCTATTACCGTTATTTGTTCTGATAAAACAGGAACATTAACCGAAGGCATAATGCGGTTAGATGAAGTAGTTTCTTTTAATAGTCATTTTAAAATTGCCAGTCTTTTGGATCGTCAAGATTTTAAAGCTTTATCGGATTTTACTTTAGCTTTAAAAATTGGCCTACTTAATAACTCTGCTGTTTTATTAGAAAATAGCACTAGTCATCCTGGTTCGGCTTTAGATATTGCTTATTTAAAAGCAGCTGTTAGTTTAGGTCTTAATCGTGAAGAACTTTTACACCAAGAACCCAAAATAGCGGAACTACCTTTTAGTAGTGATAATAAATTTACTATTAGTTTGCACGAATTTGCTGGTTCTTATGCAATATATGAGAAAGGGGCTGGTGAAATAATATTAAGTAAATGTTCATATTTAGAAGAGGACGGCGAGGTTAAAAGAATGAAAGAATCAGACCGTCAAAAAATATTAGCCGATTATGAGGGGTTAACAGCTAGTGGCATGAGAGTAATTGCATTGGCTTATCGCAATCTAAAAAAGATCCCATTTAGTATTGATGATGAACAGAAAGATTGGTCAGAGCTTGATAAGAATTTAACCTTTGTAGCTTTAGCTTCTTTTAAGGATCCACTTCGTAAAGAGGCTGCTAATTCTATTCATTTGTGCCGTCAGGCTGGTATTAGGCCAATTATTATTACCGGTGATCACCCTGGCACAGCCTTTTCTATTGCCTTAGAACTCAAGATAGTTAAGGGTTTGGAAGAAATGGTAGTTGGAGATTTTCTTGATAATATTTCAGATGAAGAGCTCCAGGAATTAGTTAAAAAAATTAATGTTTATGCTCGTGTTAGCCCTAAACATAAAATTAGAATCGTTAATGCTTTAAGAGCTAATGGTGAAGTAGTAGCTATGACGGGAGACGGTTTAAATGATGCTCCAGCCCTTAAAGCTTCTGATATTGGAATTTGTTTAGGCTCGGGCACAGAAGTAGCTAAAGAGACGGCTGATTTAGTTTTATTAGATGATAATTTTAGTGTTATTGTGGGTGCTATTAAGCAGGGTCGGATCATTTTTGATAATATTAGAAAGTCGTTAACTTATTTAATTTCTGATTCTTTTTCGGAGATAGTTTTAATTTTAGGTTCAATCTTATTTCATACACCTTTAGCTTTATTACCTACTCAGATATTGTGGATTAATATTGTAAACGATGGCTTTCCTAATTTTTCTTTAGCTTTTGAAGGTAGTGACGACGGAGTGATGAAAAGAAGCCCCATTAAGAGAAGTGAGCCTATTTTTAATAGTCACATGAAAGTTATTATTTTAGGAGTAGGACTAGTAAGAGACATTTTAATTTTTGCTTTGTTTTATTATTTTTCTAAAAATTTAATAGAGTTAAATTGGAGCGTTTCTTATTTACGAACTTTATTTTTTGCTGTTTTAATTTTTAAATCATTAACTAGTATCTTTAGTATTCGTAGTTTTCATTTACCGATTTATAAAATTAAACAGAGTCAGAATCCTTATTTATTTTTAGCTGTTATAGTTGGTTTTTGTTTGATGTTACTAGCTATTTACTTGCCACTATTAAATACTTTTTTACAGACTACTCCTTTAGAAATGAGCGCTTGGTTAATAGTAATATTTATTGCTTTAATAAATATTAGTCTCTTAGAGTCGGTTAAAGCTTATTTTTTAAGACATAAAAAATAATCATAATAAAAGAGCCCCGGCAATTATTGCTTGGGGCTTTTTTTATATCAGGTTAAGTTGATTGGCGTCAGACTTAACTTTGAATAGGAGTTGGAGAATAATTTTTTTCATCTAAAGCTTCTTTTAAGCGAGAAAAAACTATTTGAGGTGTAATTATTCTCGGCATACCGTAAACCTTTTTAAAGAAAAGTTCAGCTTTTTTTCTAATAGTAATTTTTTTAAATAATCCTAATGAAGAAAATCTAAAAGGAATTAATTCAGTCCCAGGATGCAGTTTTTTAAGCTGTATTTTACACTCTACCTCTTCGCAACAAATTAAACCTGGTAATAATAAATCCTTGTTGAACAAAAAATATTTAACCATTTTTTGCTGACAGAAAGGACAAATAGTTTTAGTTGGCATTTTGTAGCCAGCCTCAAAGATAAAGTCCAAATGCTGATCTAAAGCGTCTCCTGTTCTATGTTTTCGATTTCGAACATGGAATAAATAATCGGAGTTTCTAAAAATGAAACTCTCGACACATTCATCCTTGTGTTTGCCGCTCTTGAAAACATAAGGTGTTTGCGGAATAATAATTTTATTTTCCATCACGCGTCCTCCTTTTTTAAGTAACGATTATGGCTTGATAATAAGACTTATAAGACATTATGTCAATATCTTTAGTTTTACTTTTTGACTAAAAAATGCCAAAATATAGATATAATTTACTTAATTTTAAAAACATGGAAGCTGGAAATTGGTATAAAATGCTTATTAAGCCTAGTTGGGCTCCACCTAGTTGGTTATTCGGTCCCGTTTGGACAGTTTTGTATATTATTATTACAATTTCTTATGGCACAGTATTTTATAAAATTTGGAATCGTGATTGGCCAGCTTCATTGCTTTGGCCATTTATTCTTAATTTAATCTTTAATTTTGCTTTTACTTATATTCAGTTTGGTTTAAAGAATAATTTTTTAGCTGCTATAGATATAATTTTAGTACTAGTAACTTTAGTTTGGGCATTACTGGCTGTTTATCCTCATGCTAGGTGGATAACATATATTAATATTCCGTATTTATGCTGGGTATCTTTTGCTACTGTCTTGCAGCTAACAATTACTTTTTTAAACAGATAAAATGAATAAAATAATTAGAATAGAAGAAATAAGTCTAGGACTTGATGAGGGTAATGCTGTTTTAAAAAAACAAGTGGCTGTCATTTTAGGTATTGAAGAATCAGAAATTATTAATATTCGTATTGTTAAAAGAGCAATAGATTCTCGTCATAAAAGAAAAATACTTTTTAACTACTCTGTGGATGTTGTGGTAAAAAATCCCGATTTAATTACAGAATTTAGTGTTCGTCATCGAACTAGATGGCAGGAGCCTTATGTTTATGAAATAAAACAAGTTAATAAGCAGCCACTTAACCGGCCAGTTATAGTAGGTAGTGGTCCTAGCGGTTTATTTTGTGCTTTATTGTTAGCTAAGGCGGGTTTGCGACCATTAGTCATTGAAAGAGGCAATGACGTTGATTCTAGAGTTCAAAATGTGACTAATTTTTTTAAGACTGGTAAATTAAATACCTCCTCCAATGTGCAGTTTGGCGAGGGCGGGGCAGGGACTTTTTCTGATGGCAAGCTTTATACTTTAATTAATGACCGTAGATCACAATATTTATTTCAAGAATTTGTAGCAGCTGGCGCCCCCTCAGAAATTATTTGGAGTGCTACTCCTCACATCGGTACTGATAAATTAAGACAAGTCGTTAAAAATATTCGTCAACAAATTATTGACTTGGGAGGAGAGGTTCGTTTTGCCGCTTGTTTAACTGATCTAAAAATAGATAATTTGCAGATTAAAAAAATTACTATTAATAGTAAGGAAGAAGTAAATATTACTGATTTAGTCTTAGCTATTGGTCATTCAGCTCGTGATACTTATCAAATGCTTTATGATCAAAAACTACTCATGACAGCGAAACCTTTTGCTATGGGTGTACGTATTGAACATTTGGCAGAGAATATTAATAAGGCTCAATATGGTGATTTTTATAATAATCCTAAACTCGGGACTGCTAAATATAAATTAGTAGAACACTTAGAGGGGGAGAGGTCTGTTTACACTTTTTGTATGTGCCCAGGAGGTTATGTTATGGCTGCTGCTTCTGAACCTGGCTACTTAGTAGTTAATGGTATGAGTGAATATGCTCAAGATGGAGCTAATTCTAATAGTGCACTGCTAGTGCCCATTGCAGTTAGCGATTTTAAGTCCAGTCATCCTTTAGCTGGCGTAGAATTTCAAAGATACTGGGAGAAGAAAGCTTATGACTTAGGTGGAAGTAATTATCAGGCCCCAGCTCAGCTAGTTGGAGATTTTTTAATAGGAAGGCCGTCGACGGAAATTAAAAGTGTTAAGCCTAGTTACCCATTAGGAGTTAAATTAACCTCTTTGGAAACTTGCTTACCTGATTACGTAGTAAGCAGTTTAAAAAAGGCCTTACCTGTCATGGCCCAAAAAATATCAGGATTTTCTCATCCTGAGGCAGTTTTAACTGGCGTAGAAACTAGAAGTTCTTCACCTGTTCGTATTGATCGTAATCAACAATTGGAATCAAATATAGCCGGTCTTTATCCAATCGGCGAAGGCGCCGGTCATGCCGGCGGAATTGTTTCTTCAGCTATTGATGGAATGATAGCAGCTGAAACAATTATTGCTAAATATCTATAACGTTTTTTGCCTCTTCTTGTATTGTCCAAATGTGTTTACAACACTTGCACTTAATTTCGATAGTGGCTTCCGTTAGATAGCCTTTAAAGAGAAGCTTTTTGCAAAACTCGCAACGATATTCTTTGAGCAGGTTTTTTATCATACCTGCTTAGTATATAATTTCTGAGTTCAAGAAATGTTCAAGATTTACAAAGCTTGGAGTAAGTCCAGGCTTTTTTTGTATTCAATTTGAGCATCTTTTGCTACTTTTTCGCTAATATTTATAAACTTTTCTAAATACTCGGGATTTTCTAAAAAATCCATGGCAGCTAAAGCTTTTCGAGCTTTAGTGGTATAGGCAATGGTTAATCGGCATGATTTTTTAATAGTAGTGAACCAAAATAATTGTTGAATCTTTTCTAAATCATTTTTTAAATCAATAGTTTTTTGTTTAGGATATTTTTTTTGCCAATCATGTAAAAACATTACAGCCACCGTGCTTAAATGTCCGCGATTTAAATCTTCTTGTAAATCGTGGGCGTCATCATTAATTTGCATGGCTATTAAATAATTTTTAAAGTAACTTACTAGATTATTAATTTCTTTATTATTAATTTTATAGCCAAGTTTTATCATCAAAGCCACACAGCCCAAGATATGACCTGAGGCTGGTTCAAATTTTTTAGTGTAATCTTGATAATTTGGTAAACGTTTTGGTATGTAGAATAAATTATTTTCCACTTTAGTGCGACAATGCATAGTTTCCCAGGTATTAGCTGAATCTAGTTTATCCATTAAGTCAGTAAAAAAATCAGTAAACGGATTATTACTTAATAGTACTTTATTAAAGTAACTAATATAACTGCGAGCTAAAAAGTTGGCTACTGGTAATAATTTAGGCGCAGCTTTTTCGTCTTCATCCCAAAAGTCGTCGTAAATAATAAAAGCTGTCCAGAAAAAAGTATTAGCTAAGCCTAATTTGGCAATTAATGAATCATCGAGCTTGTCACCTTTTTTACCTAAAGCTTTTTTGAAGTAATAAGGCATGAGAGACATTTGTCCGTCACGGTTATTTTTAATAGTTCTATCTATAGCGTCTTGAGCTAATTTTTTAAATTCAGGATTTAATGTTTTAAAACGTTTATTGGCCTCTTTTTTAATATTATCTAAAAATTTATCCTCTGTTTCTTTTAATAATTTTTTTTCTTTAAGATAAAGGCCGGAGCATAAATTTTTTAAATCTGCAGTATTAGAAAAATATTTAGATTTAATTTTGTTAGTTTTGAGAGCTTTTTTAATTAACTTATCCAGGCTTGGCAGAGAAACGTTTTGTTTCTTAAGAAAATTAGCTATTAAAGCATTAAGTCCTAGATCTATATCCTTTTGTTCATCATAATAAGGACCGCCTTCTTGGACTTCATTCTTAGCCAAATAATTTAAAGCCTGAGCTAAGTCATGTCCATTTATTTCTTCTTTTTTGTTTAGTTTAAGAAAAAATAAAAATAATTTCGATGTTGTGTGCATATTTATTTAAGAACTGGTATTTTAACAATAAATTCTGATCCTTGCCCTGGACTACTTATAACTTCTATTTCACCGTTAAAATCTTTTTCAATTAAATTTTTAATTAATGATAACCCTAACCCTAAGCTGCCTTTTTCTGATTTAGTACTGAAAAATGGTTCAAATATTTTCTTTAGATTATTTGGCTCTATGCCGGACCCATAGTCTTTAATGCTTAGAGTAATTATTTTATTTTTTTGTATTAGATTAATTAGTATTTTTCTTAGTGGCGCCTCTTCTTGGCCGTAAGCATCAATAGCATTAGAAATAAGATTAGTAACTATTTGATTAAATTTAATAGCATCGCTGGTAAGAGTTATATTTTCTGAGGCTGTAAATAACACTGAGACTTTATTATGTTTAGCTTTATAATCTAACACAGAAATAGCTTCTTCTATTTCTTGATTTAAAGAAAAAGTTCCACTCGTTCCTGAAGTTTTGATTTGTTTACGAACCGCATTGATAAAATCACCCATTCTATTAGAGGCTTTTAAGGCCTGGTCTAAATCATGATCTAAATTTTTTAAATCACAGTTATTCTGATGGTCTTCTTTTATTTTTCCAACATTTAAAATCACAGTTGTTAGTGGGTTGATTAAATCATGAAATAAACCGCCAGATAATCTGCCAAATTCAGCAAAACGATGAACCCGGGCTATTTCTTCGTCTTGAATTATTTTTAACTCTTTAGTTTTTTCAGCTATTTTAACTTCTAATCCATCTCTTTCAGCTTTCAATTCTTGTTCAGATTTATAAGCTCTAGCTAAAGCTAAGCTCATTTCACGGTTAGATAGCCAGGAGATGGTAGCGATAATTAGCAGAATCAAAGATGTAACTATTACATCAGAATAGCCCCATAATTCATTAACCCAACTCCTGTCTACTAAAACTTTTTGTGTTAAATGTAGATAATTTATTAAAATAAAAGTTGCAGAACAGAGTAGGGTGGTCATAAAAGCCACTCGTCCGCTGATTAATATACCAGACATAACTATTACTAGGACAAAAAATAATATTTCAGCTGGTAAATCAGCCCCCCAACGCAACCCCATTTTAAAAGCTAAAAGAAATAAAGAGCTAAGTAATAAG
>JBAQCS010000015.1:0-2137 GCA_049294415.1 Patescibacteria group bacterium | reverse complement strand
GAGTATTAACAGTAATTCTACCTAAAGCTGACAAGGCTGAAACAAATATAAAAATAAAAAGTTAATATGGAATATCTTTTGACTATCCGTGATTTTTCTAGCCATCAAGCCATCTTACAGGATCAGGATAATAATTTAATTTATTGGCCAAAAGATAAATTACCAAAAGACGCAGTTATCGGACAACTAATTTCCTTTAAAATAGAGGCTGAGACTAATCAGTCAGAAAAAAATTTAGCTAAACAAATACTAGGAGAAATTTTAGGCGAACAGAGTTGAAAATCCAACTCACAAACATATGCACAATAAAGATAACAAAAGAAAGACCATAATATTTTCAGTGGTTTTTTTGTTTTTAATTATTCTAACCAGTTATACCACTTATTTGTATATTAATTGGAACAGTAACTATAGAAATAAAATTTATCCTGGTATTAGAATCGGGCAAATTAATCTACAAGGGCTAACGCTTAAGGAGGCTGAGGACTTAATTACTAAACAAGCTGATTTAGTTTCAGATAATGGATTAAATTTATCTTATGCTAACAAAGAAGTAAAATTACCATCGGTTATGTCCTTAAATACTGATCTAAGTTTTCCTGTTTTTACTTTTGACGTAGATCAAACCATACAAAAAATATCAGAATCCAGTCCTAAGGATTCTTTCTGGTCATATTTAAGTAATTCTGTATTTAGTGCCTTAAAAGATAAGGATATTGCCATGACTTATTCTTTAGATATGGAGCGAGCTAAAGCTTATATTAATGAAGATTTAAAAGATTTATTAGTAGAACCCCTTAATGCTTCATTTACAGCTGAGAAAACAAATAATCAAGAAATTGCCTTTAAAATTAACCCTGAAAGAATAGGAAAACAGGTTGATTTTGAATTAGCTACTTCAGAAATACAACAAAGACTAGGTTCCCTAGACAAAGCCAATATCAACTTAAAAACTGTTACCGCTAGACCTAGTGTTAGTGCCCAAGATTTACAAGGATTAGAAGATGAGGCTAAGATCCTGATATCTAGAGGTGATTTATTACTAATAGCAGCCACTTCAAGTTCCACTGAATTTAAAGTTAAAAAAGAAACTGTGGCTTCTTGGTTAAAAAGCCAAGGCGAAAAAAATAATTACCGCCTTGATTTAGATGATGAAAAAATAACTGAGTATATCACCAAAAATATTGCTCCTGACGTAGATATAGAAGTCAAAGAACCTCGTTATGAAATAAAGAATGGCAAAATGGTTAGCTGGCAAAATGGTGCTGATGGTCAAAAAATAAACATTCCAAATAGCATTGCTAAAATAAAAGAGAGTTATTTAATAAATGGTTCTAATCAAGCAGAACTCATTATTGATCAAACTAAGTCTGACATTGCCGAACAAACTGATGAAATTAATATCAAAGAGTTAATTGGCACTGGTCATTCTAACTTTTCTGGCTCACCAACCAACAGAAGAACTAACATTAAAGTCGGCGCTGCTGCTGTTCACGGAATGCTGATTGCACCAGGCGAAGAATTTTCTCTAGTTAAAACTTTAGGAGTAATTGATGCTAGTACTGGCTATTTACCAGAATTAGTTATTAAAAATAATAAAACTATACCAGAATATGGCGGAGGATTATGCCAAGTAGCTACCACTGTTTTTAGAAGTGCTCTAGGCTCAGGTCTGCCAATTACTGCTAGACAAAACCATTCTTACCGCGTTTCCTATTACGAGCCAGCTGGCACTGACGCTGCTGTTTACGATCCATGGCCAGATATGAGATTTTTAAATGACACAGGTAATTACATCCTAATTCAATCTAGGATTTCTGGTAATGATATTTATTTTGACTTCTGGGGCAAAAAGGATGGACGAGTTGCCACCTCCTCTAAACCAACCATCTATAATATTGTTAAACCAGCCGCATCTAAATTAATCGAAACTGATTCCTTAAAACCAGGCGAAAAGAAATGTACTGAAAAAGCTCATAACGGAGCTGATGCCTACTTTGATTATTCAGTTAATTACCCGGATGGTAATACTAAAAATGTTAGATTCAAATCTCATTATGTTCCCTGGCAAGAAGTTTGTTTAATAGGAAAGAGTGCGTCATCTACTCCTATAATTGCTACTAGCACACCTAAAACT
>JBAQCS010000014.1:0-10631 GCA_049294415.1 Patescibacteria group bacterium | reverse complement strand
TTCAATGATATCAGGGCGCTTATCTTGTTTTTTTAGTTCTAAAATTTCCTTAGCTAAGTCGGTGCGTGACAAGGAACCACAATCTAAAATAATAATTAAATCAAAATCAGACAAAGGTGGTAATTCTTCTTTATCGCTAATTATTTTATCTTGATGCGGTAAATAATTAAAAGTAATACCTTTTTTTCTAGAACAAAAAGCTGAGGATTTAATTTCTAGATTATTTAATAATTCTAAAAAAGCCCCAGTTGAAGACAAAGCGTCTCCATCTGGATTAATGTGAGAAACAACTAAAATATGACTAGCTAATCTTATTCTATTATAAGTTTTAACAAATTGTTGACTAAAATCCATGGTCTGAAATCTCTTATATTTAACTCTTAATAATAGGCTATATTATCAAAAAAGTCTAGAGAATATAAAAAAAGCCCTTCCAGAGAATAGGGCTTTAGTATTTAACTTCTATCCAAGTTAGTTGGGGCTGAAGTTTTTTTGGGAAGGTTTAGGCGATGGGCTCAATTACTGAGACCCACAGAATTTTCAGGAATTGTCAGCTTCTCTAGAAACTATCTTTTTAGACAATCCTACAACCTCGTCTAGTTATAAAGTACGAAACTTTTTATCTAGTAGATTTGGCCTGTTTCCTTGGAGGCAAAAACCACTTGAACCACTTGGCGGAAATCACTATTGTATTATTCCTTCCTAATTAAATTATAACTCTAAACAGCCTTAAAAGTCAAAAAATATAAAAAAAGCAGGGCCATTGTGGTCCTGCTTATTTCTTATGCTATCTTCTCAATTTTGGGAAAGGGTATACCAATTGTCTCAAATCCTCGTTTCAAAGCATCTCTTAAACGAGAGTAATCTAAAAAATCTGGTATCGCGATTTTACTATCCCAGCTACCATTTTTTTCTTCCAAGAGATTGGTGATAACACCAAATCTTTCTCCTTTATACTTACCTTCACTGAGCCCCAGAGAACCTACGTGAAAATTCCAATACTCCTGAGGGTTATCATCGAAAGTTACGCTTTCAGCATCTCGGTCATGCCAAATTAATAATTTAATCATAACGCCAATACTACAACGAATATCCTTATCAAAGGCGTTATTGTGCCAAGGCTTAGCTATAATTTCTAAACCAGAGATCAGATAATGCGGCTGTGGTACTACAGGCTGGTAACGAAAACCTTTAATGAAATCAGGGAATATTTCCTGAAACAAAAGAGTTTCACCGGACATCTTAAAAAATCGGACATCCATTTCAGCTTCAGCGGCTAAATCTTTTACATGTTGTTGAGTTTTTTCAGCCTGTTGTTGCAAGCCATCCAAAAAAAGAAAAGGATCTTTGGGAATTATTCTTTCTTCTTCGGATTCATTAATTACTTTCCAGGCTACAACCTGACCATCAACTACATTGTAACCAGTAGACTTACGCCAAGTTAACTTTTCTTCATTAGAATCGTCAACTATGGCCATGCAAGTTTTACCAGAATACAACATAATTTCATACTTCTGATCACCGTAGAACTCTGGAAACTCATCCGAAGCTGGCTGAAAGTTAAAATGCATACCAGGATGTTCTTTGACTAAATCAAAAAAGTTTTGCCAACCAGAACTTTGATCTTCTTTAATAATTTTAATACTTTTAATCATGGTAATTACCTCCTATTCTTTAATGATTTTTTTCCAGGCAGCCACACAATGACTGGTTATATTACAACCACCGATTTGTTTCCACTGCATGCCCTCAGACATGTATTGCATAGAATCGTCGACTTTAGCTTCCTCGATTACTCCTGAAACTAAAATAATTTCATACCGCCTGCCGATGTAAAGTTTTGGAAATTTAACTACAAAAGGAAACCCATCCAATCTTCGTTCTGGAGCCCTTTGAATTAATTCATAAAAATGATCCCACTCGGGGCTCTGGTCATTAATAACATTTTCACTCATAATGATTATCTCCTATAATTTTAAATTGTTAATTAACTAGAATAACAAAAAAATATAGCATATTAGCTATATTTTTGTCAACGAATAAACATTTTTTAATTGACTGTGAAAAAGTCTTCCACTTCATCATTTTCTTCATCTAAATGATTAATCACATCTTCTATTACAGCAGCTTTACGTTCAGTCGGATCAAATTCAAAACGGAAACGAGGTATCTTTCGAAATCTAGTCTTCTTAGCTAAAATAGATGATAACAAGCTAGCTGATTTTTTTAATTTAGCCAGTGCTGTGCCAGCTAATTTATCTGGTAAAACAGAAATGCCAACCGTCGCCCACTTTAAGTCGGAGGAAGTTCTAACATAAACAACAGTAATTAGCGCATTAGGAATACCAACCTCACGGTTAATAGCGTTAGCTAATTCTTCTTGAAATAATTGATTGACCTGGTCAGCTTTAGACATAATTTATACTTTATCAACGACTTTATCTTCGTGGTAAGCTTGTAAAATATCACCAACTAAAATAAGTGGTTTACCTTCAAATAATAATCCGCATTCTTCATTAAATTCTACACGTTTTACATCTTGTTTACCGCTCTGTAGTCTAGCTAATTTACCAACAGCGATAATTTCTTGATCACGTTTAACTTCAATGTGGCTATCCATAGCTACGTAACCATCAAGCACACGTCCACCAACAATTTGGCTTTCAGTTTCGGTTCTAAAAATAGCCGCCACTTTAATGCGTCCTTCATCAACTCTGATAATTTCAGCTTTGATTAATTTTTGCATTTCTGCTTTAACGTATTTAATTAAATCGTAAATAACGGAATAGGTTTTAACATCCACATTCTTTTCACGAATTAAGTTTTCAATAGCTGGAGTGATACGAACATTAAAGCCCATAATCATAGCACTAGCGTCTTCAGCACGCTTAATATCACCTTCAGTAATGTTACCAAGACCCTTAGCTAAGATTTTAACTTTAACTTTTTCGGTATTTAATTTCATCAAAGCTTCTTCAATCGCTTCAGCTGAACCCAAGAAGTCGGCTTTAATAACTACATTTACTTTTGGAATATTATCATCGCTTTCACCAGAGGCCATAGTCATAGCTGATTTAACAGTTTGGTCAGAAGCAGTTCTAATTTTTTTATTTTTTACTTTGCGACCATCACCCACTTCTAAAATATCACCAACTGCTGGAGAAATTTTTAAGCCTAAAATTTTAACAGGCATAGATGGTCCAGCTTCAGTCACAGTTTCACCACGATAATTTTTTAATGATTTAACTTTACCGTAAACAATTTCATTAAAACATAATTGATCACCAACTCTCAGTGTTCCGTTTTGAACTAGTAGTGTAGCTACTGGTCCAGCCGCTTTATCCATATTGGATTCAACAACTGTTCCAGCCGCGTCAGTATCTGGATTAGCTTTCATAGCATCACTCTCAGTATCAGCCACGAGTAAAACCATATCTAATAATTCTTCAATACCAATACCATCCTTAGCAGAAATTGGTACACAAATAGTTTTACCGCCCCAATCTTCGGGAGTGATATTTAATTGAGAGGCTAGTTCTTGTTTAGTTTTATCAATATTAGCATCAGGCTTATCAATTTTATTAATAGCCACGATGAAAGGAATTTTAGCGGCTTCAATAATACGATAAGCTTCCACGGTTTGCTGTTTAACGCCATCATCAGCCGCTACCACTAAAATAGCAATATCCGCGATTTTAGCACCACGGCTTCTCATAGCAGTAAAAGCTTCGTGACCAGGAGTATCAATAAAAGTAATAGCTTTATCCTTACGAACAATTTGATAAGCACCAATATGCTGAGTAATGCCACCGGCTTCACCAGCCACTACATCAGTGCGACGAATGGAATCAAGTAATTTAGTTTTTCCGTGATCAACGTGACCCATGATAACGATAACTGGTGGGCGGTCAATTAAATCACCTTTAGTTTCTTTACCTAAAATTTCTGATAACTTATGATCTTCTTTATCCTCATTAACATCTTCATTAGCTAGCAAAGAAATATCTAGACTTAAATCTTCACCGATCACACACGCGGTGTCAAAATCAATTTTTTCGTTAAGAGAAGCAAATACGCCATTTTTCATAAGTTCTGCCAAGACCTTATTAACAGGTAATCCGGCAGTTTCCGCAAAATCACGAACAGTAATAATAGCTGGAATACTAATAGCCTTCTTTTCTTTAGGCAAAGCATCGAGTTCTCTCTTTTTAGCAAATTCGGCAGCTCTCTGGAGTTCTAATTGACGTCTAAAAGCCGGCCAGTTCTTAATAATCTTTTTAGCAGTATTATTATCAACTTTAATGGCTTTTTGTCCAATATTGAAACCGATTTTTGGTAAAAGGTCGCGTAATTCTTGTGGGCTCACTCGTAAAACGCGAGCTAACTCTGTCATGTTCATGGGCGTAGTATTAAAATGCTTATATTTATGGCTTTTGTTGCTTAAATATTACTTTATATTTTTGATTTAGTCAACCGCAAATCGGCCATTTTTAGCTTTACATTTTTAAAAATAACTGCTAAAGTAGACTCAAGATATCTAATTAACAAATAATTGTTTTTAGGGAAATTAGATTATTTTTGTAGTATATTATTATAACTTTAGCTCAAAAAATCTGTTATGGTTGCATTTTCACCGCTTACTAATTTAAAAAAGTGTCACAATTTTTGGTTATTACTCAAGAAAAATGCCAAAAAAAGTCAAAAAAATCTCAGTCGCGACTAGCGGCCTAGTCTTTTTTAGTAAAAACGGCTAAATTTATCATTCTCCACTACCAATACCTAAAAACAACCACATAAAATATGGAATACATTTTGTATGTAGTTTTGTTAGTTGGTGGTTTTTTTATTGGCTATTATTTATACAAAAACTTGGCTGTCAAAAAAGTTGACGGAGCCGAGCAGAAAGCCGAAAAAATCATTAACGACGCTAAACTCAAAGAAAAAGAAGTAATGTTAGGTGCCCAAGATAAAGCCCTAAAAATTATTGATGAATCTAAAAAAGAGGAATCTAAAAGAAGACAAGAAATCAGTGATTTACAGAGTCGTTTAGAACAAAGAGAAAATTCTTTCTCCCAAAAACTAATCGATTTACAAGACAAACAACAAAAACTTTACGACAAAGTAGCTGAAGTTCAAGAAATTAAAGAAAAAATTAAAACTTTAAAAGACGAACAAGAGCAAAAATTAGAAGAAATTTCAGCTTTAAGCAAAGATGAAGCCAAAAACATCTTACTTAAAAAAATTGAAGTAGACTGTGCTGATGATTTAAAGGCCAGATTACAAAAAATGGAAAATGAAGGTGATGACCATTTAGCTGATAAAGCTAAAGATATTATGGCGCTAGCCATGCAAAGAATGGTCTCTGATTACACTGTGGAGTTAACTACTACTACCGTTGATTTACCAAGTGATGAAATGAAGGGCCGTATTATTGGACGCGAAGGCCGCAACATTAAATCAATTGAACAAATGACTGGCGTTGAAATTATTGTTGATGATACTCCTAATGCTATTACTATTTCCGGCTTTTCTTTAATTCGTCGTCATATTGCTAAAAAGACTTTAGACTACTTAATTAAAGACGGCAGAATTCATCCTACTAAAATTGAAGACGCGGTAGAAAATGCTAAGAAAGAAATCGCTACTGATATCAAAAAAGCTGGTGAAGAAGCTATGTATGAAGTAGGTGTAACTGGCTTTGATCCTAAATTAGTACAAATTTTAGGTCGTCTAAAATATCGTACTAGTTATGGTCAAAACGCTTTAAGACACTCTGTTGAAGTAGCTCATTTATCAGCCATTCTAGCTGAAGAATTAGGTGCTGATGTGACTTTAGCTAAGAAAGGTGGCTTACTTCATGATATCGGTAAAGCCGTTGATCATGAGGTTCAAGGTAATCATACTGAAATTGGACGTGATATTGCTAAGAAATATAATTTAGCTAAAGAAATAATTGATCCAATCGCTACTCATCATGATGATCACCCAGCTTCACTTGTGTCTGTGATTGTTAAAGTAGCTGATGCTATTTCCTCGGCTCGTCCTGGTGCTCGTAATAATAATTACGAAAATTATGTTCAAAGATTAGAAGAATTAGAAAAGATTGCTACTTCTTTTGACGGCATTGAAAGAGCTTACGCTATCCAAGCTGGTCGTGAAGTTAGAGTTTTTGTCAGATCAGAAGAAGCTGATGACTTAAAAGCTCATGATTTAGCCCGTGATATTGCTAAAAAGATTGAAACTGAATTGAAATACCCAGGTGAAATCAAGGTTAATGTCATCCGTGAACTCCGTGTCACTGAATATGCTAGATAAGGGCTTGTAATAAAAAAATCCTTTTACTATAATAAAGACAGCAAAAAAACTAAAAGTTTAAAATTATGAACAAAGCACAACTGATCGAAAAATTAGCTAAGGATGTCGAAGGCATCAACAAGAAGCAAGCTGAAAAAATGATTAATGTCTTAACTGACACAATCACTAGTGAGTTAAAGAATGGTCAAGAGGTTACTATTACTGGTTTCGGTACTTTCTTATCTCGCGTGCGTTATTCTAGAGGTGGTGTTAATCCTCAAAAACCAAGCGAAAGAATTACTATTCCTGAAGTTAAAGTAGCTAAATTCAAGACAGGTTACAACTTAAAACAAGCTCTCAAGGGAAAGAGATAATTATTCCCTACAGGTAAGAAATTAGGTTGTAATTCTTACCATGCGCTCGTAGCTCAACTGGATAGAGCACTTGGCTTCGGACCAAGGGGTTGTGGGTTCAAATCCTGCCGGGCGCACCAATAATCTAAGCTTTTTATTATTGACAAGTACATCATAAACATTTATGATGTAAAAGAAAAAAGCCTAATATTTTGTAAGCTTTTTTTCTTTTTAAAATTTGGCTGGGTAGCTCAGCTGGTTAGAGCGTAGCACTCATAACGCTAAGGTCGAGGGTCCGAGCCCCTCCCCAGCCACCAGCCTTATTGGCAATTTACAGTTCATTATTTTTTTGGTACAATAACTATATAACAAAGATATATGGTTCGACAGCCAAAAAATAAAATTTTATACGAAGAAGTTAGACTACTTAGACAAAATGGCTTGAGTTATGGAAACATAGCCAAGCAATGTTCTACGTCAAAAAGTAATATCAGTCTATGGTGCAAAGATATAGAATTGTCTCAGTCTCAACAAGATAGCTTGTATAACGGCCGAAAACAAATTCTAGAGCTAGGCTCAAAACGTTTACACGACATTAGAGTAGAAGAAATTCGTAAAGTCAAAGCCTTAGCTAAAAAAGAAATAAACCATAAGAATCTGGATGATTTTACTTTCTTAGTAGCTGGCGCCATGTTATATTGGGCTGAAGGATGCAAAACAACTGGCCTGTACGTGGCTAATTCTGACGAAAGAATAATACTATTAATGATTAAATGGTTTAAAAAATTTTTAAGCATTGATCAGAGTCAGATAAAAGCTTATTTACATATACACGCTCAAGATGATGATTTAGCGATAAAGAAATATTGGTCAAATCTAACTGGAATCCCATTACAAAACTTTGGTAAAAGCTTTATAAAACCAGCCGGCACAGGACATCGTAAGAATATTCTGCCTCATGGCATCATCAGAATTCAGGTGTTTGGCAAAGGAATAGAAAACACTAGACACCGCATAATGACGTGGGTAGAACAAATTTATAAGATTATTTAAAAATAATATACGCGCCTATAGCTCAGTGGTAGAGCAGCTCGCTCTTAACGAGATGGTCGAGGGTTCAAATCCCCCTGGGCGCACATAAAAAAACAAGTTAATAGCTTGTTTTTTATTTGACAAAAATAAACTATTATCGTAATATAAGCAGTTAATAAAAGGACATTAAAAAATTAATATAAACCTCAAAAAAAACACATTATTATGGAAAATGGAATTATTATGATTGCGGAAGGCATTATTATTATTGCCTTAGTTATCTTTCATAGAAACCAAGATAAGTTTAATAAAGCTAAGCTGGGTTTGCTGTTTAAATTAACTAGCCCTGAACAAAGTACCAGATTTTACTCTCTCGACATTGAGCGTCTCCAAAAAGAGAAATTCAATGTTATCAACCAATTGGGTGGTAATCTAAAATGGTGTTTAAAAGAACGAATTAACGATTGGAGCCTATTTAATCTGGGTAGATATGACCTGGACATCGATCAAATCAAAAATGAAAAAAAGCGTCAAATAATAAAATTTTGGTTTATTGATGCCTTGGGAGACATACCAGCTAAAAAATTTGCTGAGATATTTACAAAAAATATCGAACAAAATTTAAGGGTTGATAATAGCTCCTACTACAAGCATATTGAAAGAGGCAAAGAATTAATATTCTCAGCTATTACTGGCAGGGGTTTAGCGAGCAGTTTTTACTCTGAGTTATCAGCTGGCATTGAATTAATACTCAAAAGACCAGATTTAACGGAAGACGAGAAGATAATAATTTCCGCCGAACTGATTAATGCCAAAAAAATTGTAAAACCGTAAAAAAAATTAAATCATGGAACCATTAATGATTGTCTTAGGTGCATTGCTAGCTTTAGCGATTGTAACTCTCATATCTTTTTTTATCGTCAAAAATAAAAGAATTGGTGAATTAGAGTCTGAGATTAGACTTTACCGTCAACTTACCAGCGAAGAATCAAAAAACAACGACGCCATGGTCTTTGTGGCTAATTTAAATGATTATTCTGTTAGAATAATTACGAGTTTAAATAAAATGATTACACAAAGCTATCAAAGGTTTGCGCCAAAGTGGTCATTAGATTATTTTGGTATATTTCTTGATGAATTAAATTTAGTTAATAACCAAGAAAAAAAAGATCTTATTAAAAGTATTTTTGCCTTCTCGCTCAGTTTGCTGGATGCTAAAATTTTAGCAGACATAATTACTAAGCATTTGAAAGATGAAGGTAATTTTGATGAAAAAACTGCCAAAGATGGTTTAAGCTTTATCATGTCTGTAATTTTAAAAAGTGGCAATGCTGGACAATTAGCAACTTGTTTCAAACGTGAATTAAAAGAGAATATTAAAAAACTCTTAGATGCACCGGAAATAAGTGCGGATGAGAACATTTTAATTCAGGCCGGGTGGATTAAAATTGAAAAAATGCTAACCGCCTGATGGTAAAATTCAAAGAACTTGAGAATTTCGGAGCCAATGCTTTGACATTCACCTTCATCGCTACCGTTATTTTCACGGTATTACAAATTCATGCCATGTGGAAACAAAATGAAAAAATAGTAAAAAGTAGATCTGGTGAATCAGTTTCCTTCATCTTCTTTGCCTATTACAGTTTTGCAGCACTGGCAGTCATCATCTACGGTCTCTATGAACACAGTCTGGCCTTAACTATTAATGGTTTTGTTGGCTTTATGACTCTAGTCATTATTATTAATCTATTACGACTACAAGTAATTAGTTTAATGGAAAAAATAATTGGCTTAAGTTCTGTCATCATCTTACCGTTAATAATATTTCTCCCGCAAAGAGATTTATTGTTTCTAATAGTTGGCTCGATAGTTAATGGAGTACTACTAGTTCAAGTAATCAAAATTTGGAAAAATAAAAACTCTGGCTCGGTCCATTCTGGTCCAACCATTGTGGCTATTTTTTCCAATTCATTCTGGCTTAGTTATGCTTTTGTGGCCAACATTTGGCCCATGAAGATAATTAATTCAACTGGCTTACTGCTGTGGTTGGCCTTGCTAATTGTATATCTTAAGTTCAAACCGAAAAAATTAGCTTATTCAAAATAAGCACCAAGGAAGTCTACCAAAGACTTCCTTTTTTTTATTCTAATTAGCCAAAAGGTGATAAAATAAAGATGGATAGTATAAAAGACCTTATTTTACAAGACTTTACACCACCACCCATTTCCGCTATACTTAATCGCGGTGCCCATCGTTCTTTTCTTAGATACTAAATTTAATATTATGCTTAATCTGGTAATTTTTGGTCCTCCTGGATCTGGTAAAGGAACACAAGCCATGCACATCAAAGAAAAATATGGATTGTTGCCTTTGTCCACTGGAGAGATTCTTCGCAAGGAAATCGCTTTAAAAACAACTTTAGGGCAAGAAGTCGAGGGCTTTATGGCCGCCGGCCAATTAGTTCCCGATGATTTAATGAGCGCTGTTTTAAAAAAAGCTTTAGAGGCTAATTTATCACAAGGAAATGGTTTTATTTTTGATGGTTATCCTAGAAACGGAGCTCAAGCACAAATTCTAGAAGACGCTTTAGCTTCACTAGGCTTACACATTGATTTAACTATCAATCTAACAGCTACTGATTCAGAACTTATTAAACGTATATTACTTCGCGGCCAAACTTCTGGACGCGCCGATGACAACGAAACCGTTATCAAGGAGCGCCTGGAAATATACCGAGAAAACGTTAACGACTTAATTAATTTTTATCAAACGCGTGATAAATTACATGAAGTTAACGGCGAGGGTACACCTCAAGAAGTTTTTGACAGGGTGATCGAATTAATCGATAAAGTATAAATATAACAAAAAACCGATTCGCAATGAATCGGTTTTTTGTTTATCTAAAAGTAATTATTCAATTACAGCTTCTTCTTCAATATCTTTAGATATTTT
>JBAQCS010000013.1:0-5399 GCA_049294415.1 Patescibacteria group bacterium | reverse complement strand
CATCTAAATATTTATCATCATAGCTAAACATATCATCGCAACTCGATTCTTGAATCAAAGAAGCTACTGGTGTTTGGTGTCCTATAACAGCGCAAGTAATATCCATTAAATTTTCTACCGACTCTTCAATAATAACTTTATTGTCATAATGAAGAGCAACTTCTATAGCATTACTTAAATCTTCAAACTTTTTAACCTTAGTAATACCAATAGATGATCCTAGATGTGGTGGCTTAACAAAAACTGGCCACTGCAAAGTATTTTTTATTTCTTCTAGAATAGAAGATTGTTTACTGGTCCAATCACTTATATTATAGCTTAAAAACTTAGTAGTTTTAATGCCTAGACCTTGATAGAAAATTTTAGTTAGCACTTTATCCATGGCTATAGCTGAAGCTGGTACATCGCAACCAACGTAAGGAATGTTAAAAACATTAAATAAACCCTGCATAGAACCATCTTCTCCAAGATTGCCATGAAAAGCTGGAAAAGCTAAATCTATTTCTATTTTTTTAGAAAATAATTTACCACTCTTAAAAACTAATTTATTAACTGAATCTTTTAAAGACAAATCATAGTTGGTTAAACTACTAAGTTTTTTTTCGTAGCCATCTTCACTAAAAAAAGATAGTTTACCCAGAGATTCATCAATAAAAAAACGTTCTTGTTTATCAATATAAACAGGAACGACCTGATAGTCTAAATTCTTTTTTAATTCCGAGATAATAAGTTGACCAGTGATGATAGAAATTTCGTGTTCTGGGCTTTTACCACCAAAGAAAACTCCAATGTTTTTTATATTAGACATATTATTTATAATTATCGGGCCAGTCATTTTGAAAGATAATTGTATCGCCCGCTTTTAAAACATCCTTAAGACTATTATGCGCTTCTTGCGTGCTCATGTAAACCTGATAATTGGTAAAACCTTTTTTCTGAAATTCATCAATAATAAATTTAGTAGAACTATTTTTAATAAGTAATACTAACTCTATTTTATATTCAATATACAAGTTAGCTATTTGTCTATGGCGTTTTTCAGTGCTTATTCCTAGCTCAACTAATCCTGGAGTGATAACTAATTTGCGTCCTGTGGCCCGACTTAAAACCTCCAAACCACTTACAAAACCCTGAAAATTACCATTATAGCTATCATCAATTACTAGAACCTGACTTAAATTATTAAAGATTGGCTGCAAACGATGCTGAATATAATCTAACTTAACTAACGCACTAACAGCCTCGCTGTCACTAACGCCTAATCTTTTAGTTAAAGTTAAAGCCATAATAATTAAATCGATATTATGTTTGGCAAGTAACTTAGTAGTGAAAGTTTGATTATTAAATACAAAAGATAAGCCAGCAAAATTAGGCAACTCTCTTGTATCAGAAACAACCGAATTATCTAAGCCAACCATTTCATTAATTTTAAAACGATTATGATTATTTAGAACATTTTCGTCATTAAAATTAAGAACTGATAGTTTTTTGGTGTACTCAGCTAATTCAAATTTTGCCAAGATGGTGTTATCTAAACTACCAAATCTCTCTAGATGCGATTCATTGATGCCAGTTAATATTGAATAATCAGGATTTACTAAATCACAAATTTTAGCAATATCACCTCTTTGGTAGGCACCCATTTCGACAATAAAAAAATTAACTTCAGCCAACTCAGTTCTATTATTTATAATAAATCTAGCAACTCCTAAGTCGGTGTTAACATTATCTGGAGTTTCAATGACTTTAAATTTAGAAGATAGAATGGCAAATAAAATTTCTTTCATGCTAGTTTTGCCATAACTACCAGTAATACCAATAACTTCTAAGCCTTGATAATTTTTAAGAATCTTTTTAGCTCTACTGATCAATAAAAACTTAACCAAATAATCCAGTGGCCAAACAATTAAAAATAATATAGAAATTATAATTGGCAATAAAATATAAATTATCGGCCATAAGAGTAGTGACCAGAAGCTCCAAACCAAAAATAATATAATAATAAACAATAATAAAAAGACTAAACTTACAACATAAATAAGTTTAGCTTTGGCAGTCCAATCAATTGCCTGTCTTTGCTCTAGTTTCCACCACTTATAATTACTATAAACAAAAGACAAAAAACGTCTTAGATTATAAGACTCACTTTGCAGAATATAAATTAAATTTCTAATAATCATAGGATTTCTTTAAAGAATATCTTATCAAATTCTGGTTTATTATCCAAAAAACAATAATGGCCAGCACCAGACAAAACGTAAAGCTGACTATTTGGTAATTGATTTTTAATTAAATAAGCCTGGGTTAAAGGTGTAGCTAAATCTTTTTCGCCCCAAATTAAAGTTACTGGAGTATTTTTTATTTCTTTTAAGTAAACTTGGGAATCTTCTCTAATAATTTTTTGATAAATATCAGACATCTGCCCACTTTCTAAATAATCCAGGGATCCTATTCTATTATAAAAAGATTGTCTTAATTTTTTAGCTAGCCAAGGAAGCAGTGTTTTTAATATCTTAGCTCCTAAATAATAGATTCTAGTTTTAGAGGTTTTAGTACGAACAATAGCAGCCCCAATTAAAATGAGTTTTTTAACAGAATTCTGACTGGCATAACGCAAGGCCACTGCCCCACCAAAACTATGACCAACCACAATAGAATTTTTAATATTTAACTTATTTAAAAACTCTGATAAAAAATCTGCGTAATCAGATGTGCCCCAAACAGTTTGCGGTTTTTCACTGCCAAAAAAACCTGGTAAATTAATGGCTAGCAAATTATTAATTTTAACAGAGTTGCTAAAAATGTCAGCTGGTGAGTTCCAACCTGGTAAGAAAATAATAGCTTGATCAACTTGAAAATTATCACTTATTAAGTAACTAACCTTTAAGCCATTAATTATTATTTCTTTTTTTAACATATCTTTAAGCCATTTTCTAGATAAAGTGAGGTTTGATTTTCTAAATAAGAACCAACTCTTTTTCGTAGTGGTTTACTTAATAATTTTAAAGCCTCTTCGGCATCACAAAATTTATATTCTATAATTTCATCACCATCTACTATTATTAAAGCTTCGGTTACAGAATCTATCTGGCCGCAATTAAACAAAATCTGTAGTGATTCAGTGTTTTGAATACCATTTCTGATATTAGGCGCGCAATAATCTAAGGCAGCTAATTTAAAATCAGTAATATCTAAATCAATTTCTTCTTTTATTTCTCTAGTTAAAGCGGCTGATAAAGATTCGTCTTTTTCCACCACCCCGCCAGGTAATAACCAATATTTTTTATAACTAGTTTTTAAAATTAAAATCTGACCCTGCTCATTAAAAATCAAAGCAGCTACCGCCATTCTTTTTTGGGGTAGGTTTTGGTAATAAATTTTAGGTTCGATGTATGACATTATTTTTTATTTCTGTTTAAATTATCGTCTACTGCATCTAGGAAATTATCACGATTAGCAACCGCCCAAGATACTGGTCTTGATTCTGATTTAAAATCTCTTTCTTTATCTTCAGGCGAAATTTCGCCTTTTATTTTAAAGCCCCATTTTTCCAGAATGCCTGGTTTAGCAGCTACAATCCAAGAAATAGCGGACACCGCCTGAATTGTTTCATCACTTCTAATCATGTCTGCTAATTTTGCAAAACCGTCCTTCATCATAGCCAATTTTTCTTTAATGCTTAACGTTTCACTAGTAGCAACATGTATAAAAATTGAGTCGGAGCTGCGATGATAAGTCATCATTTCATTTAAAGGCATGAAATTATTAACCATTAAGGCATTCTTTCTTAAAACTGCTTCAAATTCTCTGGGATTTTGAGAATACCAATCAAGCAGCGGCTCAAGTGCCTTAAAACATTCGCTAGCAAACTGTTCTTTATTGTCTATAGAGGAACAGGCTTCTAATTTTTCTTCCCAAACTTCGATTTCTTGTTCATTAAATTTATTATCCTCAGATGGCGTTAAAAAATAACCCAAGCGATTACGTAAAGCACCCAATCTATCCGCGGCGTCAATATTACTGTCAAACACGCTGTCTACAAAAGATACTAATTTTTCTTTCATAGTTGGATTTTCTATTTTCTTTTTAACTGGCTCTGGTGTAAAATTTTCAAAACTCATATTTTTTATTTTCTTAATCTTTTAAAATCTGCTGATAATTTTCTAATAAATAATCTTCAAAATTAACTGAACCTGATTTTTTATAATCATCAAAAAAATTCCAAATCCTCTCGGAAAAAATATCTCTAGCTTGATTATTATAATATTTAATCATCAATTCTTCACTATTTAAAAGTTCTTCGGCATCACCAGCCGAACTGGAACCTTTCTCTTTTTTTTCTTTAGCCAACAAATTATCTAAGTCTTTTTTATTAGCAGCTAGTAACTGTTTTTTAAAATTAACAAAACTAGGATTATCATTTTCATTAAACCCAATCTTGTAGGTTCTAATTATTTCTTCTGTCAAAATGCTACGAGCATCTTCATAATCCTTTAATCTATCAGGAGCTAACTTTAAAATAGCCTGCTGGTCGCTTTCAGAAAGATTAATCTTTTCAGTTACAGGATTGATTATACTGTGTAAGAATTCGTGAACTTCATTTATTTTATTATCTAATTCTGACTGAATATAACAAGTATCACCAACAATAATTCCACTGCCAGACTCCTTTTTTTCTAGTGGGTTAGTAGGTAAATATACGACTTTCTGAATACCACCATCTTTAGGGTTAAAAAACTTAATGGATTCGCTTATTCTATTTTTTAAATTATCTAACCGTTGTTGTCTGTTTATAATATCGTTACTAATAAAACCTTCTAATTCTGATGAAAAATCATTTTTCTCATTAAAAGATTTCATCATTTCAGAAAACTCTCTCATTAAGTTTTCAGCGTCACCATATTCTAAACCTTTATTTTTAACAATCTCCTGAATTATCTGATTTTGGATATTTTGATCTTTATCATAAGCAGAGGCTAACCAATTTAAAGTTTCATCATTATAATAAGAGTGCTCTTCGACTTTATTAAAAATTTGGTGAAGATTATGAATATTAATATCTATTTTATTTTTAATTAATTCACTAACCTCTGAATTTTGTTCATCCCCCCAATTATTTTTTATCGCCTTATTTAAAGCGTGATAATTAATAGTTCCATTAATATCAGAAAATTTTCCAATCTCAATTTGAGGTTGATATTTTTCCTGACTTTCTGGTTTATAATTCCATTCAAAACTCATATTATTTATATTAATATTTCAACTGTCCGATTTTTTCGGACACTTTACTTTAGCTTCTTCTTTTCCTCTGATAAAAAACTATCCTTAGATATAACTGGGAGTTTAATTACTTTCTCTATATTTTTTCTAGCATCGCCAGCAATACCGCCGCCCTGCTT
>JBAQCS010000012.1:0-13781 GCA_049294415.1 Patescibacteria group bacterium | reverse complement strand
GTTTTTTAATTTACCATTTCGCCTATTTTTTGGTATAATAAAAACATCAAATTAAATATCTCCGTCTAAAAAGACAAAACAATATGAAAAAGAAAATATTTGGAGTTTTCATTTTATTAATCTTTGTGTTAAGTGCTGGTTTTGGCTGCAAAACCGTAGATACAGCCACTCAAACAGCCAATGAACCAATAACTATAACTTATTGGGGAGTGTTTGATGATACAGATGCTTTTACTGAAATTATTGAAAAATATCGAGTTATTCATCCTAACATTAGCGTTGAGTATAAGAAACTTCGATTTGAAGAATATGAAAATGAATTATTAAACGCTTGGGCTGAAGATAGGGGTCCAGATATTTTTGCCATTCAAAATACTTGGCTTAAAAAATATCAAACTAAATTAGTACCTATGCCGGCTGAAATAACTATGTCTTATTTAGTTGAAACTGGCACCATCAAAAAAGAGATTATATCACAACTTAAAACATTCCCCAGTTTAACTATTCGTGAACTTAAAACTAATTTTGCTGATGTAGTAGCAGGGGATGTTATTTTTGAAGACGGACAAATTTATGGATTGCCTTTGTCTATTGATACTTTAGCTCTTTATTATAACCGTGATTTATTTAATAGTGCTGGTATTACTGAAGCTCCTAAATATTGGGACAAAGAATTTCAACAGGATGTTAAAAAATTAACTAAACAAGATCCTAAAAAAGGTATTATTCAATCTGGCGTCGCTATGGGAACAGCTAACAATGTTGAAAGATATAGCGATATTTTAACGACTTTAATGATGCAAAACGGGGCAGTTATGACTACTGGCCCTCGCGTTACCTTCCACTCCGTACCAGAAACTATTAAAACTGGTTATAACCCAGGATTAGAAGCTTTGAGATTTTATTCCGATTTTGCCAATCCTCTAAAAGAAGTTTATGCTTGGAATAAAGACATGCCTAATTCTTTACAGGCCTTTACTAGCGGCAACTTAGCCATGTTCTTTGGTTACTCTTATCATTTAGAACAAATTAAAGCTTTAGCGCCAACTCTAAATTTTGGTATTGCTAAACTACCTCAAATTGAAGGCAATCCACTATCAGTTAACTACGCAAATTATTGGGTTAATACTGTCTCTAAAAAAAGTAAACATTCGACTGAAGCCTGGGATTTTGTACAGTTTTTAACTAAAGAAGAAAATGCTAAAATCTATTTAGAAAAAACTAAAAAACCAACAGCTCTAAAGTCTTTAATTACATCTCAACAAGGCTCAGAAGATTTAGGTGTTTTTGCTGAACAAATTTTAAGTGCTAAAAGTTGGTATAAAGGTAAAAGCGTAAATGACGCCGAAAGAGCTATTAAGGAAATGATTGAAATGATATTAATTGCTCCAGATAGAATCGGCGATATTATTAGTGAGGGAGCCTCTAAAGTACAACAAACTATCAATTAATTATCATATGAAAAAAAACAAAAAAATTATCACTTTTAGTTTAGCTTTGGTACTTACCTTACTTATAGTAGCCCCTGCTTTAGCTGTAGATAGTTTAGTTGATACTAATGCTCCTGGTTATGCTAAGGGCGATTATACCTTAGATTATATTCGATATTATGCTATTTATTTAGCCAGAATAATTTTAGGATTAGTCGGTAGTTTATCTTTGTTAGCTTTTGTTTATGGCGGCGTAACCTTCTTACTTTCCGGTGGCAGCTCTGAAGAGGTTAAAAAGGGCATGGGTATTCTTAAGGCCGCTGTCATTGGTATTCTTATAACTTTTTCGAGCGCTTTAATTATTAATGTTTTCTTAGGAGGATTAGGAATTAATCAAACCGGTAAAGATGGGGCAGCTAAATTTAATACTGAAACAGGTGCTATAACTCCTCAAGCACCAATCACTCCAACTAAATAAACATGACTGAATTTGTTAAAAAAAGTCTCAATCATCATGGTCTGGGATTTAGATTAAAAGAAGTTAGAGAACTTAAACAGTTGTCTCCTAAATTAGTAGCTCAAAAGCTTAATATTAATTTACAATATTTATTAGATATTGAAAGTGATCGCTTCGATAGACTGCCAGCTGGACTATACAGCAAAAACTATATCAGAGAATATGCTAAATTATTAGGCTTTCCTCCGGCTGAAATAAAAAAATGGTTAAAACAAAATTTAGAACTAATTAATGAAAATAACGACCCCTTTTCGCAAAAAGTTCTAAGCCGCAAACAATTTATTGCGTTTCCTAGACTAACCAAAAATATTTTATTATCCTTACTGTTTTTAGCTTGTCTATTATATCTAGGGCTTTATTTCAAAAAAATTGTCTTTCCCCCTGAACTAGAAATTTATCAACCAGACAGAAATTTAAAAATAAGTGAAAATTCTATTGAAATTAAAGGAAAAACTGAAGCTGAGGCCGAAGTACAAATTAACGGAGAAACAGTTTTAAACAACAATAATGGCTATTTTTCCACTAATATCAATTTAAAAAAGGGTGTTAACAATATTTTAATTAAGGCTCAAAAAAAATATAGCAGTGAAAATACTGTCTTAAGACAAATCTTAGTTGAATAAAAAATTATCATATGAAATTAATGACCAGCAATAAGATGTTTGACATAAATCTTATTTTGCATAAAATAGCATTAAGGGAAGGAGATTCGGTGGCTGAACTAGGTTGCGGTAATTTTGGCCATTTTGTTTTTCCTATCTCCAAAATAATTGGCAAAGATGGTGTTTTATACGCTGTTGATATTATTCCTACCGTTTTAGATGAAATAAAGAAGAAAGCTCATCATGAAAATGCCGCTAATGTTAAAACAGTTTGGAGTAATTTAGAGGTATTTAAAGGAACTAATATTGAAAGTAATAGTCTGGATGCCGCCCTATTAATTAATGTTCTGCATCAATCAGAAAAAAAAGCAGAAATAATTAAAGAGGCCACAAGAATGCTAAAGCGCGGAGGAAAATTACTTATTGTTGATTTTAAAGGCGGATCCTTATTGTTTGGACCAAATACTGAAAAAAGATTAAAAGCTGAGGCCTTAAGACAGGCCAGCCCTAAGTTGGGGTTAATAATTATTGAGGAGTTTGAAGCTGGACAACAACACCTAGGCTTCCTTCTTAAAAAAATGTAAATATGAATTTATTATCATTATCATTCTGGTTTAATTTAAGACCTGGTAGCATGGCCCAAATGTACAGCTATTCACTCCGAGGATTAATAATTGTTTTAATTGTAGCCGCTGTTATTTTTTTTATAGCTAAAAGAAAAAAAAGTTTTTACAAAAAAGTTTTTATTAGTTTATACGATTTTTCTGTTTCTAATGCTTTTATTGGTATTCTATTATTATTCTTTAACTATGAATTAGTACCATTTTTTGCAGCTCGCTTTTGGTTTTTAATTTGGTTAATAGTTTCCCTAGCTTGGCTTTTCTATATTTTAAAAGAATTAAAAAAAATACCAGCTAGAAAAAAACAATCTGAGGTAACTGATGAAATAAAAAAATACTTACCATAAACAATTTAATCAATTTATAGAATTACAAAACCCCTCCTTTGTGAGGGGTTTTTATATGGACAAAAAAACAATAGGTAATTGGGGTGAGGATGTTGCTAAAAAATATTTAGAAAATAAGGGTTATAAAATACTAGCAACTAATTGGCGATATAAACACAGGGAATTAGATCTTATAGTTTATAAAGGTAATATTATTGGAGTAGAGGTTAAAACTAGAAATAACTCTAATTATCCAGCATTTACCGTTTTAAAAATGGAACAAGTTACTAGGTTAAGACAAACTTTGGCTAAGTATTGCCAAATAAATGGCTTTAATTATAACTATTCCCGCTTAGATTTGATCTTAATAACCAAGCAAAATAAACAAACTATAAAATTAAAACATTATCACCAAATCTAGGCCTTAAAAATTTGTCTTGTCACTAGCAATGTGATAAAATAACATCATAAATCATAAAAAATTAAAAACTAGAAAGGTGGTGAATACATGAAAAAAATCGCTAAATATTTATTGTCATTAGTTTTCGTTTTATCTATTGCTATCATTCCAGCAGCTTCCATTTTAGCTGCAGGTCCAACTGAAGCAAGTTTAGGTATCGATGCTGGTAGTCCAGCAGCCGGTCTTGGATTAGGAGAAAAATCTCCTTTAGAAACAGCTACTGCTTTAATTAACACAGCTATGTTATTCTTAGGAATCATCGCTGTTTGTATCGTTTTATTAGCTGGCTTTAAATGGATGACCGCCGGTGGTAACGAAGACAAAGTTGGTGAAGCTAAAAAATTAATGGCTTCTGGTGTAATCGGTCTAATTATTTTATTATCAGCTTGGGGTATTGCCAAGTATGTTATTAAAACTAGTATTGCAGTTACATCGACAGGCGTTGGTACAACCAAGTAGTTTTTCGTAAATCGATTTCGGAAAAACAGCCCCTCATTTTTTATGGGGGGCATTGCCTTGAATCTAAACATTTTTAGGTTTAGAGCAGTGAAAAAATATGAAAATAATCAAAAGTCTTTTGTTGCTATTAATTATTAGTTTATCTATCAGTACAGCTTCTGTAGTTTTAGCTGAAGCTGGCGACGCCTCAGATACTCTAACTGGCTTAGATAGCGCTGCTAAAAATGTTGGGGCTTATCAAAGCCAAGTAAGTAACCAATCTAATGCTAAAACTGTTGTTTTGGAAAAAGTTGGTGGATTTATTGGTTTAGCTTTATCTTTTGTAGGTATTATCTTCTTAGCTTTAATGATTTGGGCTGGTATTCAATGGATGACTGCCCAAGGCAACTCTGGTCAAGTTGAAAAAGCCAAAGATTTAATGATTAATGCCGCTATAGGATTAGTAATAGTCTCGGCTGCTTATTCCATTACCATCTTCTTAGGACAATGGATTAGTAATTAGGATATGATAAAAATGACATTACCAAAGAAAAAAATTGCCATATTATTAATGTCTTTTTTAGCTATCTTTTTTATTGCCTCTGTTTCAGCCGCCTATAATTTCGAAAGTGATAGTGGTGTAGGTACTTTAGCTACCAAAGCTGGTTATGACTTAACCAACACTCAACCTGAAGAATATATTGGTAAAATATTATTATTTGTTTTTTCTTTTATTGGAGTAATCTTCATGTTTTTAATAATATATGCTGGTATTCAATGGATGACTGCTCAAGGTAATACCTCTCAAGTTTCTAAAGCTAAAGATACTTTAATTAAAGCAATTGTTGGCTTAGTAATTATTATGGCTGCTTATGGAATTACTTTCTTAGTAGTTAATACTTTCCAGTCTCCAACAGATCCAGCTGGAGAATTTATTGATAGTCCTGTAGGTGAACCGGATCCAAATCTTCCACCACAAGCTTAAAATTATGAAAAAAATATTTACTACAGTCTTTGCCTCTCTAGTTATAGTTTATTTTTTTAGCACGGTCAGTTTTGCTGCCGCGATAGGATTAAAAGATGCTTTTAGTGATAGTTCTGGTATTAATACTATAGCTAAACAGGCTAATTATGACACTAGCTTGCCGGCCACTCCAGAATTTTATATTGCCCTAGCTATCAACCTATTTTTTTCATTAATTGGAATTATTGTAGTTGGTTTAGCTATTTATAGTGGAATACTTTGGATGACAGCTCGCGGTGATGAGGCTAAAGTTACTAAAGCCAAAGAAACTCTTACCGAAGTTATAATGGGACTGCTGTTTGTAGTAGGTGGTTATGCCCTAAGCATATTCTTATTAAATGTTTTCACATAATTATGATCAAAAAACTAAAATCATGGCTTAGCGTCTTAGTTCTGACAACAATTTTAATCATTCCTGGTCTTGTTTTCGCCGCCGCTCCAGTTAAATCATCGCTAACTGAAAGGTTAAATAATGTAGCGGTTAAATATGGCCCTTTTTCAGCAGCTTCCAACACTAGTCTAGCCTCCACTTTAGGCTTAGTTATTCAAGCAGCCTTAAGTTTACTTGGTATAATCTTTTTAATTATTACTATTTTAGCTGGTTACAAATGGATGATGGCTTCTGGTAATGAAGCAGATGTTGAAAAGGCTAAAGATTCTATCAAAAGAGCTATTATTGGGTTAATAGTTACTATTTCTGCTTGGGCTATTTGGTATTTTATAAGTATTAGTTTTCTTAAAAAGCTATAATATGAAAAAAATTATTAATCTAAAAAATTTACTCTTTTTATTACTAGTTCAATTAGCCTCTGGATCAATAGTTAGAGCTGATCTCGACACCAAAGGAATGGATGAACAATCTAAAGCTCTAATTGGTTCTTCTGGATTAGCAGGCGCTGGTGATTTAGCTGGTATATTATCAGTCACTATTCAAGTTATTTTAGGTTTTTTAGGAATAATATTTTTAGCCTTAACCTTAATGGCTGGCTTTAAATGGATGACTTCTCAAGGTAACGAAAAAACTATTGAAGAAGCCAAGGGGTCTCTTAAAAATTCTATTATTGGACTATTAATTGTACTAGCTGCCTACGGCATAACATTAGCAGTCTTTAATTATTTACCTTTTGCTACTGGTGGTAATGCTGAGTTTTCTGGACCACCATCCGTCTAAAAATATAAAAATTGCCAAAAGAAAAGGACCAATTTTGTTGGCCCTTTTTTATTAGTCTTTTAAGACTATGAGATTTTACAAATTCTGGATTGTCCAGAAATGTACTTTTTCACCTTTTACTTCCGTAGTTTCGCGGGGATCCGCAATAACTATACCCTCCTTAGAAGCGCCGTTGCAAGTGACAACGCATCGGTAAGTACCCATTGGTAAATAGATTACTTTTTGACTGTTTGGCTCCACTAATTCTTTAGGAATATAGGAAGCTCCTTTAATGTCAGTTCGCTCAAAATAGAAGTAAGCATTCTCTCTTGTGCCAAGTTTGTTATTAATCAGCACTCCCTTCAACTCTTGCTTGTCATTCATAATAGCGCTCGAGAGATCTAAACTCGTAAATGTCTGAGTACGACTTCTACGACGATACTCCCTGGCACTCATCTTTTCAGGTAAGTTGTTAGGGGCACCCTTTTTAGTACGAGCTTCATCCATCTTGTAAGAAGACTCTTCGAGGGCGATAATAGCAGCTTCGATCTTGGCCTGTTTAGCTTTTAACGAAATGGTTTCCTCAGGAGCAAAATGAAGCTCTTTGCGGGTCTTTTCGTTATCGTACAAGGCTCCACCCTTTTTGATTCTCTCAGGAAGAGTTACTTCTAAGTAATATCGACGATCTTTAATATCGTCTAATTTCTTTTGAAGGCTCTGAAGTTCTGTTAAGTTCTCAGATTTTACATCCTGAAAAGTCTGGGCTTTGGCTAAATTTACTACAAAAAACACAATTACGAGTATTAATACTACTTTTTTCATGGTTTCTATTGTTTTTGTTGTTAATATACGTTTTGACTATGAATATACTATAGCATATTTTAAAGAAACTGTCAATGACTTGTCCACAAGGCTACCTTGACTTTTGTTTCTACCTATGATATAAATAAAGGTCGCAAAAATCCTCGTTAAATTGAGGGTTTTTTGTTTAAGACAAATAATAACTATATGAAAAAACGTCTTCAAAAGTCTGGAGAGGAAATTGTGCCTCTCAGTAGTCGCCAAAGCTTAATTATTTTAGTCTTGATTGCTTGTGTCTTTCAATTCTTATTATTCTTTACCCCTGCCTTAGCTGCAGCAGCTGTAGCCGCTGACAACGAAGCTCAAATTAGCTTAGGTGCTATTAGTAAAAGTGATGTTATGGAGGTTAATGCTCAAAAAATAGCCGATGAAATACCAGTAGCTACTACTACTCCTCAATATAAAGTAATTAGAACTAGTACTCACGTTATGACTGCCTATAATTCAGAGGTGGGTCAAACTGACGATTCTCCTTGTATTACAGCTAACGGTTTTAATGTTTGTAAACATGGTATCGAAGATACCGTGGCTGCTAACTTCTTAAAAATGGGTACTAAGGTTAGAATGCCTGATTTATACGGTGACAGAATTTTTATAGTTCGTGATCGTATGAATAAAAAACATCCTAATCGTGTTGATATTTGGATGAAAGACCGTCCTAGTGCCATTAAGTTCGGTGTTAAGACAGTTAAAATTGAAGTAGTAGAAGAAATTTAATAATTTTTAAATTAATATAGCCAGAAAAAAAGACATCCTTTAGGGGATGTCTTTTTGTTTAGAAGAGTAGTGAGAGAAAGCTACGTTTTTTCGTTTTTTCTTTTTTATTAATGGCTAAAGTAGTACTAATTACTGTATCAGGAATTAAGGAAATACTATCAATACCACATTCTACTAAATACTCCGCAAAATCTGGGAAGTCGCTAGGACCTTGTCCACAAATACCAACTTTACGTTTATTTTTCTTAGCTGAAGTAATTAAACTCTTAACTAAAATTTTAACAGCCTCATTCTTTTCATTAGAAACACCTTCGATTTTAAGAGTGCCGCCCGAATCACGATCGATTCCTAAAGTAAGCTGGGTTAAATCATTTGACCCGATAGAAAAACCGTCAAAAATTTGGCAGAATTTATCAGCTAAAATAATATTTGATGGTATCTCGGCCATTACGTAAACTTCTAAACCATTTTGACCACGCTTGAGTCCATGACGAGCCATGATTTCTAAAACCTTTTTACCTTCTTCTACGGTTCTACAAAACGGTACCATTATTTTTAAGTTCTTAAGACCAAATTCATCTCTAACTTTTTTAAGAGCTTGGCATTCTAATTCAAAAGCTGGTAAAAAGGCTGGGGAATAATAACGACTAGCACCGCGCCAACCAATCATTGGATTAGATTCAACTGGTTCATAGGCTGTGCCGCCGATTAAATTAGCATATTCATTGGTTTTAAAATCGGATAAACGCACAATTACATCTTTAGGATAAAAGGCAGCTGTAATCATAGCGACGCCTTGAGCCAAACGCTCTACAAAGTAATCAGCTTTATTTTTATAACCAACTGTTAAGTCGTCGATAGTCTTTTTAAGAACCTTATCAGTTATTTTACTGTAATTAAGAAGAGCTAGTGGGTGAATCTTAATATAATTATTAATGATAAACTCTAGTCTAGCTAGACCTACGCCATCATTAGGAATTTGGCAATGAGAAAAAGCTAAATCTGGTTCAGCAATATTCATCATTATTTTAGTTTTTGGTCTCTTAATATTTTTTAAATCAGTTCTTTCTAATTTAAAAGGAATTTTACCTTCATAAATAAAACCGGCTTCGCCTTCAGCACAAGATACGGTCACGTCCTTACCTTTAATAATCAATTTAGAGCCATTATTTGTGCCCACTACACAAGGAATTCCAAGTTCGCGAGACACAATAGCAGCGTGGCAGGTTCTACCACCCTTATCAGTTACAATAGCAGAGGCTATTTTCATAATTGGTTCCCAATCAGGATCAGTCATGTCAGTTACTAACACTTGGCCAGCTTTAAAATCATTAATATCTTTAATACTCATGATTCGATTGGCTACACCAGCCCCGATTTTACTGCCAACACTTTGACCACTAACAATAACTTTACCCTTTTTACTAATAACGTAACGTTCTAAATAATTTCTATCCTTAATACTTTCTACAGTTTCTGGTCTAGCTTGAACGATATATAATTTTTTAGTTTTACCATCATAAGCCCACTCAATATCCATTGGCTTTTTATAATGTTCTTCAATCATGATAGCCCATTTAGCTAACTGTTTAACTTGCTCATCAGTAATTGATTGCTTAATTTGATCAGCGGCTGGCACTGGAATATTTTTAACAGGAATTTTACCAACTTTATCATAAACCATTCGCAAGGCTTTCTTACCAATCGCTTTAGAAATAATAGCCATGGTTGGTTTAAATACATAAAACTCATCAGGATTAACACGACCCTGAACCATATTTTCTCCTAAGCCATAAATTGAATTGATAAGTACGGCGTTTTTGAAACCAGACTCAGTATCAATAGTAAACATTACGCCAGATGAGCCTAAGTCAGCTCTAATCATCTTTTGAACGCCGACTGATAAAGCAATAGAAAAATGATCAAAGCCCTTATCAACGCGATAAGAAATAGCTCTATCATTAAATAAAGACGCTATACAGGCCTTAACAGCCCATAGCAAAGCTTTTTCACCAACTACATTTAAATAGGTTTCTTGTTGTCCAGCAAAAGAAGCATCTGGTAAGTCTTCAGCTGTAGCTGATGATCTAACGGCAACATCTAAATTTTTAACACCGCTTTCTTTAGATAGTTTATAATAAGCTGTGACAATTTCTTTTTGAAAATCTTCTGGTAACTGAACAGCCATAATCATTTTACGAATAGCTGCACCACGCTTCATCAAATCTCTGACATTTTTAGTGTTTAACCCTTCAAGCGCTTGTTTAATATTTTTCTTAAGCCCAGTGTTTTCTAAAAAATAACGGTAAGCCTCTGAAGTGGTGGCGAACCCATTAGGAACTAAAATACCTTTACTTGATAGTTTCTGATACATTTCGCCCAAAGAAGCATTTTTACCACCAACGGTTGGAACATCGAAAATGCTTAATTCTTTGAAAAATTTAATGAACTTTATTTTTTTCATATTATTTAAAGAGTTTTTTATAGATATTATTTATTATAACACATTCTTTACAATCAAAGAATAATTAGTTAATATGAAAGCACGCGGACGTGGCGAAATTGGTAGACGCACTAGCCTTAGGAGCTAGCGGGGCAACTCATGAGAGTTCGAGTCTCTCCGTCCGCACATGTTTTCTTGGCTTCACAACTTCACACCCGAACCAATTTTGGTTCATTTTGGGCCAATCAGTCTTCACTGGTATGGCCTTTTTATGGCACTCGGAATATTTTTAGCACTCATTACTACTTTAAAAATATCCAAATATTTTAAAATAGAAAAAGAAATAATTTGGGATCTAAGTTTCTATTTAATATTATTTGGTTTAATTGGCGCTCGTGTTTATGAAATATTTTTAGAATTTCCATTCTATTTAAATCACCCCGAACAAATAATTAAAGTTTGGGCTGGTGGACTAGCTATTCACGGAGCGATTATGGCTGGTATTTTAACAATCTACTTCTTAGCCAAAAAATACCAAATTAATTTTTGGAAACTATCAGCTGTAATTGTACCTGGACTCGCTTTAGGTCAAGCCATTGGTAGATTTGGTAATTGGTTTAATCAAGAGCTTTTTGGATTACCAACCTCTTTACCATGGGGCATTCCAATTAATTTAGAAAATCGTCCTCTAGAATTTATTTCTCAACAATTTTTTCATCCAACTTTTTTATATGAAAGCTTGGGTTCTATAATCATTTTTATTAGTCTGCTATTAATCATTAAAAAATACAAAGAAAATTTAAATAATAAACTTGCTGTTAGTATTAGTATTTTTTATTTAATTTCTTATTCTGTGCTAAGATTGTTATTAGAATTTATAAAAGTAGATAATACGCCAATTTTGTTAGGTTTACGCTGGCCTCAAATTATCAGTTTATTAATTATTATAACTTCCATAATTATTTTTAAAAAATCTCAAGATGTTTAATTTGTTTTTCAAAAAAAAGAAGCGCAGCCTGATTCCGCTTTATATAATGGCCTTTTTTCTAGCTCTAGCCTCAGCGCTACCAGCTTATATTCAATCTAGTTATTTAGGCTCTTATATTGGACTCTCGGCTATTACTTGGTTCTTTATAATTTCCAATGTAGTTTCATTTTTCACAATTCTAGTTTTTCCAAAATTCATTAAAAAGTTTGATAGTTATTTTAGTGCTGGCATAGTTTCTGTTATTTTTATTTTATCATTGCTGGGAATGGGCGTTACATCCAACATTATATTGCTACTGATCGCTTTTATTGCTATGCAGGTTTCGATGGGACTTATTTGGATAAACATGGATTTATTTGTTGAATCTTTTTCCAAAAACGCCACCACCGGCCAAACTAGAACTATTTATTTTACTATCATTAACTTAGCCTGGATAGCCTCCCCTAGTTTATCGGCTTATGTTATGCAACTAAGTGATTATCGTCTAGTTTATTTTGTAGCAGCTCTAATTTTAGCACCATTTTTAGCAACTTTTATTTTTACTGCCCGGGATATAAAACATAAAATATCTAATCAAAAAAATAAAATTTCTGTCACAGCTATTAAAATGCTAAAAAGTAAAAATTTACGAGGCGTTTTTATTTTAGCACTACTACTCAACTTATTTTACAACTCAGCTGTAATCTTTATTCCTATCTATCTTAATAAGATAATTGGTTTTTCTTGGCACGATTTGGGCTGGATGTTTTCCTTAATGCTTATTCCTTTTATTTTAGTAGAGATTCCAGCTGGCATTATTGCTGATAAATATTTAGGCGAAAAAGAATTATTTTATTTTGGTTTTACTATTATAATAGTTTGTTTGAGCTTGTTTTCATTACTAGATTCTCATAATCCTTGGTTATGGGCGACTATTTTATTTCTAAGTAGAGTGGGTGCTGCCTTGGTAGAGGCTATGAGTGAAACATATTTCTTTAAGAATGTCGGAGCTAAAGATATTAACAAGATCAACCTCTTCAGATGTAGTATTCCTATGGGACGTATTATTGGCTCATTATTATCATTATTAATGCTTATTATTTTACCTTTACGCTATTTATTTGTCTTTACGGCCATTATTATGTTGTCTTCCTTTTATTATTTAAGATTTATGAAAGACACTAAGTAGTAATTGACTAGACCTAAAAGTTCAGCTATTATCTTATACAGACACAAATTGCGGGTATCGTATAATGGTTTTTTATATCAGCCTTCCAAGCTGAGGATGGGGGTTCGATTCCCCCTACCCGCTCATACTTAAAATAGACTAATATTAGTCTATTTTTTGTTATATTAATAAGTATAAATTCTTGCTATTGACATTTATTTAAAACTGTGATATTATAAAGACATCCTTTGATAACAGTATAAACGAAAAAAAACATCATGAGGACAAATTGGCTACATACTTTATTCTGGGGAAAGACTTTTTAAGTAAAACAGTCTGACCAACAAGATTCTCGGTTCACACATATAAGATAAATACCGAGTAATTTGTCCCCGTTGATATTAAAATGGAGATGCCAAGAGGAAGCAGAACCTCCCGGAAGTCAAACCTAAGCAAACTGACAAACCAAAAAATACAAAAGGGTCTCAACACGAGATCCTTTTTTTCATTATTGACAATAAAACAATCATATGTCATTATACTATGAAGTTTTTTAAAAATTAAATAACAATTTTTTAACAAAAAGGAGGTAAGCATGAACAACTTTTTCAAGTCTTTAATTAAAGACGAAATGGCTCAGTTAATTGGGGGAATCGTAGCTTTTATCGGTTTAGTAATTTTAATAATTATCGGCCTGGGATTTTTTTCAGCCCTATTAACTGTTGTAATACTGGGGCTAGTTATTTATTTTGGGTCAATAAAAGAAATGGCCGGTAGCATTATTGTGGTTTTTTTAGCCAAACTACTGATGACGGAAATTAAAAGTTTAACTGGAATATGGATTAGCGCCCCTAAAATTGATCAGTTGTATTCTTTTATTGAATCAACTGGCTATATAAAGCTAACCCTACTACTCTTTTTAGTGGTTTTTATTATTCGTTTTTTAACCGGATCAATTAAGCTGTTTAATATTAGCGTCAATTGCCAAAACGGAACAAAAAAAGAAAAAAAGAAAGAACCGGAAAAAAAGATTAAATAAAAAGCATCCTTAAAAGGTC
>JBAQCS010000011.1:0-3837 GCA_049294415.1 Patescibacteria group bacterium | reverse complement strand
AACCGAATGAATTAGAAAACCTCGAAAAAAAACATGCTGATGTGTTAAATCCAGCAGTTGACCACATTGTTAATTGGCAAGAACCAATGCTGGGTAATGGAGGGCCGCCACCAACAGAAGAAGAATTTCAGGAAAGGTTTAAAAAAAGCCTGAAAATACGAATGGAAAGAGGTGGCAAACTCCGAGACAAATTATAATCAAATTTGTCCAAAAAAAGCATCTTACAATGAGATGCTTTTTTAATTTAGACAGTGTTATAATGAAATTACTAATACCCCTTAAATAATCATTATGAATTTTTCAGTCTTAAATTGGAATATTGAAGGCAGTAAATATTATACTAGCACTAAACTAAGTAAAATTATTCCTCATTTAGAAAAATCAACTGCTGATATTTTTTGTCTGCAAGAAGCGCAAGAACTTCGAGAAAAAATATTACTGTCCGATAAGCTTAGTAAGTTTAATTATACTTTTCCTAAAAATAAAGAAGATAGAAATATTATCTTAAGCAAATTTCCGGTCGTAAATAGCGGAGAAATTTCTTTTCCTATAACCATTCATTCTGTTTTAGAAAAAGTTATTTGGGCCGACATAAAAATTAATGAAGAAATAATTAGAATCTATAATTGCCATTTAGAAATAGTTGAAGTTGGACCAAAACAAAGGCTGGAACAATTAAATTTTATATTAGAGGATGCTAAAAAACATCAAGGACCAGTTATTGTCTGTGGTGACATGAATACCACTATTCCAGTCGCTGGCTGGGGGAGAAAAATTATTCAGTGGTTTCATAAAGTAGCTAACCATAATCTAATTACTGATCAAGAATATTTACACCTAGACGAAAGACATTTTTTTCTCAAAAAGGCAGAACTAGCTGGTTTTAAAGACGCTATAAATCTGCATGATTCAACTTGGTGTATCATGCCGTTACGTTGGGAAATATTTAAACTAAAATTAGATTGGTTTTTAGTTCGTAATCTGGAAAAGCCTGAAGTTTCTTTAGGTAAGTATGTTTCCGATCATCGGTCAGTTTTAGCTAAATTCTAAGCCAAATAATTTATCTCTTGCTTTTTAATAATCTTTTCTATAAGATAGCCAATGTATCATTAAAAGATTAACTATGTTTAAAAAAATTTTAGCATTTTTGATCAAGATACCACACTCGCTTATTGCGATAATGCGTTATCTTTTTTCTCAGAATTGGCAATTTGCTATTTCCGAACCCAGCGCACATTACGTAAAAGACGGGCAACTGGTGTCATGGTGGACACCTCCATCTACTTTTTTAAAAGACAAGATCGGTTGGTGCACTCAGTTGGCAAAAAACCAAAAGGCATAATGTTTAGAGGTATTATGCCGAGGACAACCAAAATCCTCTAACTTGAAACTAACTATCCGCAACGGATGAAATTAAAAAAGGCAGCTCTTATGAGACTGCCTTTTATCTTTATTTTAATACCACATAGGAACCATGTTTCTTCACATATTTTACAATTTGCGAAAAAGCCTGACTAATATCTTGGTGCTGACAACCTAGAAATGGTTGTGAATTACCAATTATAATGAGAGTTTCTTGGGCTCTAGACATAGCCACGTTCAGGCGACAAATGTCTTTATTAAACCCAATCTCCTGATTATCGTTAGACCGAACCAAACTAACAAAAACAATTTTTCTCTCACCACCTTGAATGGAATCAACTGTTTTAATTAAATGATCTAAAATCTTATCGATATTTTTAGGAGTGACTTGTCTGGCTAAATATTTATTAAATAACAACTCTTTTCTGAGTTTCTTTTTTAATAAATTAACCTGCGCTTGATAAGGAGCAATGATGGCTAAATTCATAATGCTGCCACCACTATTAATATGTTTAATAGCGTAAGAAATAAAACGCTTAATCAACAAATTAACTTCTATCGGATTAAACATCGAGTGTCCATCCAAACGCTCTCCCACTAAATCAAAATTCTTAGTATCTAGAAAAACTAACTCACCTTCATTATAGGGGTTAAACCGTCCGGCTACTAAATTGTTTTGATAAAAAGTAGAACTAACTAACTGACTAATTTTAGGAAGTGACCTACGATTTTGCTTAAGCATTACCACTGGCAAATAATTAGATTCAACCAAATTACTAAACAAACCTTTATTAAAGATTTTCATCCGACTATCATCTAGCCCTGTTTTTTCTTTGAGGCTGTTTAAAATAACTTCAGGAATTGGCATATTGCCCAGCTGATGATTATCGCCAATCAAAATTAACTTTTGTCTGGCGGCTAAAATTAACGGGGTCATTTCAAAATATAACCCGCGACTAGCTTCATCACAAAAAATTACATCTGACTTAAACTTACCATCATTAAAAATTTTCATGGTCAGAAAGCTATCAATCGTGCAGGCCACAACCATACCACAATCATCGTCCAAATATTGATTAAACTCTAAAGGGTGACGATTTAATAAGTGTCTATTTCTAATATCAACGGCGCTTTCATCGTTACCGAAACGAAAAAGTCTGCCACGATGCACTATTTTAGAAACTTCAAACAATAAATTATCGACTCCCAAATTACTATGTGACACTATTAAAACTTTGCGCCCTCTTCTGATAAAATTTTCAATAGCGACAGATGATACATATGTTTTTCCGGTACCAGCTGGCCCCACAATAACACTAAGAGGTCTGTCATTTATCATTTCCAAAAAAGCATCAACTTGGCTGGGATCGCGTAAAAGCTTGGAAGAAAAATTATCCAAAATAACTTCGCGCGGATAATTTATAGTTCGCCGCTCTAGAGGTAAGCCACTTAGCGCTGAACAAATAAAAGATGCTGGGGCTGACAATTGCTCTTCACTACCCATAAATCCGTCAACAATACTAAGTAAGCTTAGACGCATCCTATTCATTTTTTTAATTAGAAGCGAAGAATTTAACTTAATACCTTTTAGTTTTTTGAGTTGATAAAATATAACTGTTTTAGAAAAACTGATAGATATTTTATCATCGCGAGAGTTGGAAACGATGGTTTTAATTTCCGGCAAAGAAATAACTGATTGATTGTCATCAAACAAATTAACATTATCCCCCTTATTAAAAAGAGGTAGTCCGTTATGTTCATTCTTAATTGTTAAATTTATTTTGCTAATATTTTTTTTACGAGCAAAATTTTTAACCGAAAAAAATAAACATTTAGCGCCTTCGGCCCAGCTAGTCATCCAACTAATAAATTTAGAAGACAAGGATGATGATTCAGACAAAAAATTTTTAAATTCTGAACTAACTACCGATTGACGACACTTGATTAACTCTTGATTAACTTCATAAACAAAAGAATCGTCTCCATAGTAATCATGTTTAAAATTTAATTTTTTGGATTGCCTAGCATAATTATTTAATAACAACTCATCAAACTCATTCCAATTGCTATAAGAAAAAATGTCGTAATCATTTTTACCATAGACAAAAGTTACTACTGGCTGAAAATCTTCTTTACCGCCAAAAGCAGAGACAACTTTAACATGATGATAAAGTTTTTTAAGTTCCGCAGCTTGATCAATTTTTTGATTGACCATTAGAAATAAATCTGGATGGACCCTGCCACCGCTAATAATTTCTGAAAATCTTAAACGCGTTAACGAAAAAGATTTTTTGCCTAAGAGATGTTCCGAAAAAACATCGCTTGGTAAATCATTAATAACAATGATTTTCATGTGATTTTTTTTAAATTGTTAAGAAACTAATTTCCCAACATCTTAAAAGAAAGACTAAAATTAGTCAATTAAAAAAGACTCTTGACTTTAAAAATAAAAAGAATATTATTGTATCCATGGAC
>JBAQCS010000010.1:0-3450 GCA_049294415.1 Patescibacteria group bacterium | reverse complement strand
GTGCTAGACCAGCTAAACCTTTTAACAAGAGAGTTGATTCATTTAAAAAAAGAGATGATCGTGATAATAAACTAGACTCATTTAAGAAGCCTTTTTCTAGAAACGAAGGTCCTAAAAAATTCTCTGGTAAATCCGATTTTAATTTTATCGAAGAATTACCTGTCTCTAGAAAAAGCTCATCTAAATATATGGAAGCTAGACCAAGTAATCGTTTCGCTGATTCTAAGTCTGTTTCAGCTGGTAGCGTTAGAAGTTACAAAACAGAAGCTGCTAAGTCTGATCACACTAGACCAGCTTCTCGCAGTTTTACTAAAAGATCAGGAAATCCACGCGGAGCCTCTAGATCAACTAAGTAAATAAAAGTAGAAAATAAAAATAGCCAGTAATTGCTTTTACTGGCTATTTTAATTATAATCTAGTTATGAATATCATTGGAAAAATTGAATTACCACCTAGAGAGGTTAGGATAAATCCAGAACGTTATCATGATTTTTTATTATCCAAAATGACAGAAATTCAACAAGAGGTTAATGGTTCTTACGGTAAGATATTAAATGGAGAAGCTATTATTAAAATGGAAGGTACTTCTGATGCTGCAACTGATAAAGAGTTAGTTGAGCAGCAGGAAGAAGCTTGGGCTAATGAGCAATATAAAGATTTGGAAACCTGGCGAGCTGATAGAAGCAAAAATGCTTCTAATATCGCTGAAATGGCCGTTACCTTAGTATTGCATAAATTTTTAAAAGACAATTTTATAGTAGCTAGAGCCTCTAAATACGATGATTATAATCACGGAGTCGATAATGTTATTATTGATAAAAAAACTGGCTCAGTTATTTGCGGGTTTGATGAAGTAATTGGTTTGGACGAATCGCGTGATGGTAGCGAGAAAAAAATGAAAAAAGTAAAAAATAGTTTAGAACGTGGCGGAACAGCTATAAAATACGGAGCTACAGTTATTGATGATAAAATAGTTAGGCAGAGTTTTAAAAATATCCCCACTTTTTATTTATCTTTATCAAAACAAGAGTTAGGGCAACTATTAGTTGATTTACAGAAAAATGAAGATCATTCCGAGGTAACTACTCGAATTTTTAGCCAACTAACTAATTCACTAGAAGAACAATACCTAGTTTTTAAAGAGTTAAATATTAGTAATAATGTCCGAGAGAATCTAGAAAAATTTGCCGAGTCATTGTCGGCCATTAAACAATTAATTTAAATTGGAATAGGGAATAGTAAAAATCTGGCTACTCGCCAGATTTTATTTTATTTATTAGCTATTTTACTGACTTTAGTGATTTCAGCAATCATTTTTTTCTTCATTCCTTCATTTTTAGAAGCCATGGCATTTTTAAAACAGGTATTTAGGTGGTTGTCTAGTAATTGATGATGGGCTGATTTAAGTAATCCAATAACGGCTAAATTTTGTTGCATAATGCTAACGCAATATTCTCCTTTTTCCGTCATTTCAATAATTTTTTCTAAGGAGCTTTTAGCTTTTTTGAAACCAGTTATTATTTTTTTTCTTTCATTATCCATACTTATATTTTAATTTTTTTATTACCTACCTCTAAGGTATTATATTATCTTTAAGTAGTAAATGTCAAAATTTCGCATTAATTAGTTAAAATTAGTATTTTTTGTTATTATTTAGTTATGAATCAAATAGTAAAAAAGAGAATAGCATTAGTTTTGAAAATAGTTGGCGGCCTCATAGCCTCTTTCATCCTTTTGTTATTAGCTGGTTTTTTAGCAGTGCGTTTAAACTTAACTAGAACAGCTGGCGACATAGATCAAAACACTAATTTCTATAATTCTTTAGCTAACAATTTAGCTATCAACTTTTTACCGAACAGCCAGGATAAGCAGCTGGCAGATGATGCTAAAGTTTATTGTAGTTTATATATGCTGTCTGATTATGCTGACTATAATACGGCTACTATTTTATCTGTTTATGAAAATAATAAATCCTATGAGTTGGCTGAAAAAATGATCTTAGCTGTTCAGTTGCGATTAAGTAATAATCAAGAGTTAACTAATAAATTATCTATCTGTAATCAGGAAGATGTTCCCAAAATAAATTTAACTTGGCTGCAGGAAAAAATAAAAACTCCTAAACACCCCAATGTTTTTAAATGGCAAAATGAAGAACCGTGGCAAATAATTCGCCAGGCAGTAGTTAAGGATAAGGACCAAATAAATAGAGCAGGGCAAGAATTAGGCCTTTCGCCTCGTTTAATTTTGTCAGTCGCTATTGTGGAACAATTGCGACTTTATTATACACAGCGAGAATTATTTGAGCGCGTTTTTAAGCCACTTAAAATTTTAGCTAGTGCCAATAAGATGGCTTGGGGTGTAATGTCTATTAAAGAAGCAGCAGCCATTTTAGCGGAAAATAACTTAAAAGATAATAAATCAGTTTTTTATTTGGGCGATAAATATCAGCATCTTTTAGATTTTTCAACTAGTGATATAACTAAAGAGAGATATACTAAATTAACTGATGAAAAAAATCATTACTATTCTTATCTATATGGCGGCGTAATTATTAAAGAATTTATTGCTCAGTGGCAAAAAGCTGGTTATGATATAGAGGATCGTCCAGAAATTTTAGCTACCCTTTTTAATATTGGTTTACAAAATTCTAAGCCAAAAGAGAATCCTCAGGTTGGCGGTTCTAAAATTACCATTGGTGACAGTGATTATGTTTTTGGCTCTTTGGCTTATGAATTTTATTATTCAGGAGACCTAATAGGTGAATTTCCTTATAGCATAAATCACTAATTGATTAATCCATTAACTAGATTGACAGGAATATAGTTTATTGATAAACTATATTTCATGACTATATTATATAAAAGTAAAACTGGTGACATAGATTCTTTGTCTAACTCTTTTGTAATGACAGCTATGCGCCTAGAAGCTCTAATGGAGCGTTATTTGTTTAAGCCGTCTGGACTCAGCGCGGCTAGTTTTAAAATACTAGCTTTTGTAAAAAATAATAAAGATTGTTCACCTAGCGAAATATTAGATTATTTAGGCGGAACTAAATCTAACATAACTCAGCGTCTTAATTTTTTAGAAAGATCATCTTTTATTTGTGCCAATAAGCCAAGAAATGGCGATAAGAGAAGGGTCCTGGTCTGCTTGAATAAGGCTGGTGAAAAAAAGTTATTTGAAGTAATGAATAAATTTAAAGAAAATAGTATTCATTTTGAAAAATTTTTTACTAAAGAAGAAATCAGTAATCACTTGTCATTTATGGTTAAACTTAATGAATCATTGGATAAGACTGAGCAATTGATGCAAAATTGTCATTGTAAACTACATAATAAATAAAATTTTAAATTATCTATAAATATTATGCCAAATAAAAAAGTTCTTATTTCCTTGCTTTTATTGTTATCCATTACCTTATCGGCGTGTGGGACTAAAAAAGCCGAACAG
>JBAQCS010000009.1:0-3440 GCA_049294415.1 Patescibacteria group bacterium | reverse complement strand
GCACTAAAGAAGCCTGTTCTTTACGTGATCATTATCCTCAGTTTGAGAGTGGTAATGTGGAGGTAATTGGTGTGAGCACTAATTCAGTTAGTAGTCACAATAATTTTGCGACTAAATTTAATTTACCTTTTACGCTCTTAGCTGACACTGAGAAAAAAATCGTCAAAGATTATGAAGCTAATGGGTTGCTGCGCCGTATTTCTTATCTAATTAATCCTCAAGGTATAATTGCTAAAGCTTACGATAAAGTTAAGGTTGAGGAGCACGCTGGTGAAGTTTTAAATGATTTAGCGGCTTTAATTAAGGCTTAACGCTCTCCATTGCTATATACCCCAAATAATTATATAATTACCTACACCTTAGGGGTAGGTATTATATTTTATTACTTCATATATGAAAAATAGCGACCAAAAAATAGTTGTGCCAGTTTGTGGTTTACACTGTAAATCTTGCGAACTAATAATTGAAGATAGTTTATCGGAAATAAAGGGGGTGAAAAAAACATCCGCTAGTTTTGCTAATAGTGAAGTAGAGATATGTTATGACGGCAAAGCGCCGAGTGCCGAAGAAATTGCTAGAGTTATTAAACAAGCTGGCTATAAAGTCGGTAGAGAAGATGAGCAATTTAAATTTATTAGTCGTGATAAAAAAATATATTTAGATTTTGGATTGTCGTTGTTAGTTTTAGCAGCTCTTTATTTTATTTTAAAAGTAGTTGGTTTAAATAATTTAAATTTTAATACTACTGGGGCTGGATTAGGTGTAGGAGTTATACTACTAATTGGTTTAACAGCTGGATTTTCTACTTGTATGGCACTAGTAGGTGGTTTAGTGCTAGGAGTATCAGCTAAACATAGTGAAGCTCACCCCGAAGCTAAGCCATTATCTAAACTTAAACCGCATTTATTTTTTAACTTAGGTCGCATCCTAGGCTATGCAGTTTTGGGCGGGTTATTAGGTTTAATTGGCTCAGCTTTAAAATTATCAGGCACTACACTAGGCATTATTATTTTAATAGCCGGACTTTTCATGTTAATTATGGGCCTGCAGTTAATCGATATTTTTCCGTGGGCTGATAGAATTAAAATTACTTTACCAAAAGCCTTAAGTCGTTTTTTGAAAATAGATAATAAAAATAAAAAATATAGTGATGTCAGCACTTTAATTCTGGGTGCTTTAACTTTTTTCTTGCCTTGTGGTTTTACGCAAGCGATGCAAGTTTATGCGGTAAGCACTGGTAGCTTCTGGTTGGGCGGGGCAGCGATGGGACTTTTTGCATTAGGCACAGCTCCAGGCATTTTTGGTGTCGGAACTTTGGCAGCCTTAGCTAAAGGACGTTTTGCTAAATTCTTTTTCCGCTTTGCAGGACTTGCTGTGATAGTTTTTGCCATTTTAAATATCCAAAGCGGTTTAGTATTAACTGGCTTAGATTTTAAATCAGCTTCATCAGAAATAGTGTCCAATGATCCTAATGTGACGGTTGAAGATGGTGTGCAAATAGTTAAGATGAAAGAAACTAGTCGCGGTTATGAGCCAAATAATTTTACTATCGTTAAAGGCCTGCCGGTTAAATGGGTTATTACTTCAGAGGATCAATATTCTTGTGCGTCTGATTTAATTATGAAGAAATATAATATTCGTCGCACTCTAAAAAGTGGTGAAAATATTATTGAGTTTACACCTACCGAAACTGGCTTACTTAAATTCTCTTGTTCAATGGGTATGTACACCGGAGCTTTTAATGTGATAGATAAAAATACTGCCCCAAATGAAAATTTGTTCAAGACCGATTCCCAAGTTGATTATGGTAATGCCTCAGTTGATAATAAAAAACAAATTATTAGCAGCGTCTTTACTTTAAAAGATGATATTTCACCTAATACTTTTACCGTTAAAGTTAATGAACCAGTTCGCTACACTATTGCTGTTAAAGAGGATGGACTGGGCTGTATGTATAATATTAAAATTCCAGAGTTATATGAAAAGCCGATTAGATTATTGGCAGGCAAGCAGATTGTAATGGAATTTACTCCAACTGAAGTAGGGCAGTATCCAATTACTTGCGGTATGGGCATGCAACGAGGACTGTTAATTGTTGAATAAATTTAAAGGAAATTAGTCAAAGATCACTGAATAAGTGGTCTTTTTTTGTGTCTTTATCAAAAATTCACGTGGTTTTTATTATAATGAATATAACTAATAAAATAATTATCCACAGATGTTTTGCCGGTATCGGCAAAACATAAAACGTTGGCAAAAATGTATGAAATTAGAAGTTATCAACAATTTGACTATTCTAAAGCATAATATAGAATAGTCTTGACTTTTCTATATTATAGTGTATAATAGTCATATATGAACAGACAACAAACTAAGCAAATTATAGCTGACTTAAGCAAGAAAATAGTCTTTTTAGTAGGACCAAGACAAGTTGGAAAAACTTGGCTAGCTAAACAGATAGGCAAGGGGTATAAAAAGACTGTTTATCTTAATTATGATAGATTAGAAGATCGTGAAGTTATTAAAAAAGAACAATGGCTGGAGGATACGGAATTATTAATATTAGATGAGCTACATAAAATGAAAGGGTGGAAAAATTATCTTAAAGGAGTTTATGATACTAAGCCGGAAAGTTTAAAAATATTAGTAACTGGCTCAGCTAGGATGGAAACATTTCGCCAAACAGGAGATTCTTTGGCTGGAAGATTTTTTGTCCATCATTTATTGCCATTATCTTTAGCTGAATTAAAAAAAGAAAAAGAAGAATTGGATATAGATAAATTGTTAAAAAGAGGAGGATTTCCTGAGCCATTTTTAGCTGAATCCGATGTAGAGTCGGATCGTTGGCGGTCTCAATATGTTGATAGTTTAGTTAGAACGGATATCTTAAATTTTGAAAGGATTAATGATTTTAAAGCTATTCAATTAGTTTTTGAACTTTTAAGACATAAAGTCGGCTCATCTGTCTCATATGCTTCGATTGCTGAAGACGTTGGCATTTCTCAAATAACAGTTAAAAAATATATAAATATATTAGAGTCGCTTTATATAGTTTTTAAAGTTACTCCATATTCCAAAAAAATTGCCCGTTCAATTTTAAAGGAACCGAAAATATATTTTTATGACAATGGATTGGTGATAGGTGATGATGGTATTAAACTCGAAAACTTAGTAGCTGTATCTCTTTTGAAAAGTGTTAAAGGACGTAATGATTATTTAGGAAAGAGTGAAAGCTTGCATTATTTAAGAACTAAAGAAAAGAAAGAAGTTGATTTTGCTTTAGTAGATAGTGATAATCAAATTTCTCAGATATTAGAAGTTAAATTATCGGACGATAATCTTAGTAAAAATTTAAAATATTTTTCTGAAAGTTATAATCTGCCGGCTGTGCAGTTAGTAAATAATTTAAAAAGAGAGAAATCTTTAGGTCAAATTAAAAT
>JBAQCS010000008.1:0-16466 GCA_049294415.1 Patescibacteria group bacterium | reverse complement strand
ATTATTAGCCGTTCAACTCTTCATAATTTTGATGAAATTAAACGTTTGGATTTAAGATTAGGCGATACTGTTATTATTGAACGCTCTGGTGATGTTATTCCTAAAGTTATTCAAGTTTTGGTTGGACTTCGTAATGGCTTAGAAAAAATAGTTTATCCTCCTAAAAAATGTCCGATGTGTGAAGGAGAAGTAGCTCAGACCAATGATGAAGTAGCTTATCGTTGTACTAATAAAAAATGTTATGCCGTGAGTTTAAGACAGATTAGTCACTTTGTTTCTAAGGGGGCGGCTGATTTTGATGGTTTAGGACCAAAACTGATTGAACAATTTATGTCCAGTGGTTTAATTAAAGACGCTGCTGATTTATATGATATTAAAAAATCAGATTTATTAAGTTTAGAACGCTTTGCTGAAAAGAAAGCTGATAATGTTATTAAATTAATTAATAACAAGAGAAGTATTGAACTGGCTAAATTTATTTATGGTCTAGGTATTAGACATGTGGGGGAAGAAACGGCCGCTATGTTGGCTACTAAAATTAGTGCTAATTTTAAGGGCCAAAGCCAGCTATCAATTAATGATTTAGTGACTTCTTTTAGTCAATTAGGACTTAGTGACCTAACTGATTTAGAAGATGTTGGTCCGATTGTAGCTGCTAGTATTGTGGAATTCTGGTCTGATCACCACAATCTAAAGGTTTTAGAAAAATTTGCTAAACAAAATATTGAATTGTTGATTAAAGACACCTCTACCCAGGATAAAAAATTAGCTGGTAAACTTTTTGTTTTAACAGGATCGTTATCTTCATTATCTCGCAGTGAAGCCAAGACTAAGATTACTGCCTTAGGTGGTAAGGTAAAAGATAGTGTAGTTAAAGATACTGATTATGTGGTAGCTGGTGAAGAAGCTGGCAGTAAGTTAGAGTCAGCTAAAAAATTAGGTATTAAAGTGATTAGTGAAGAAGAATTTTTAGCTCTAATTAAGTAATTTTTTACTTTAGTGTGATAAAGGTGAAAACCCTCTAATTTAGAGGGTTTTTTGATAAAAGTGGAGTCTTGACACGAATAATAACCAAGTTTAAAATAGAAGCGAACCAAAGTTAAAAGGAGGACGTTAAAAAATGGAGTTATTAAGAAGTATTTTGAAAAAAGTTAGTGAACAGTTAGTAGTTCTTAACAAAGAGTTGGCGGTAAAAAAATTACAGTGGTCAATATCTGAACCGTTGTTAGTTGAAAACAAATTATCTATTGTTGTTCAATTGGACAAAAAAGGGGAATTGATTACTCAAAAGTTTTTCGTTTGGGAGCGTAATGAGCACGCTTATAATCTTCAAAAAGAAGGTGATGAGGTGCAAGTTTCCTTGAAAGCGGATATTGTTAAAAGAATCGCTATGGAAGTTTATGGTGGTCAGGTCATCGGAACATCGCTTATCGATGATGATTGGGCACGTAGACATTTCAAGCACTTAAACACAGTACCAGCTACTTAATTAGCTACTAACCTTACAAAAAGCCATCCTTACAAAAGGGTGGTTTTTTCTTAAGTTTAAGTTATAATAGATTTATAAGATAATATTATGTTAAGTATTTATTTAGCTCGTCACGGACAAGATGAAGATAACGCCCAAGGCATCTTAAATGGTCATCGCAATAGGCCACTGACTGCTTTAGGGTTAGAACAAGCTACTTCACTAGCCAATTTTATTAAAGAGGCTGGGCTGACTTTTGACGCAGTTTATAGTTCGCCTTTAATTCGTGCCCAAGAGACCGCCTTAACAGTTACTAGTGCTTTAAATTTATCTAACCCAATTATTTTACCGGAATTAATTGAAAGAGACTTTGGTGTGATGACCGGGCAGAAAATTACTGATATTAAAAAAATGTGTGCACCTGATATAATTCAGGCTGAAATTATTACTTATTTTTTGTCACCAGATGGTGCTGAAACTTTTCCAGATTTAATAGTTAGAGGTCAGAAAATATTAGATATAATTAAAGCTAAACATCAAACTGGAAAAATATTATTAGTTAGTCATGGTGATATTGGTAAGATGATTTATGCTGCCTATTACAACTTATCTTGGGAGAAAGTTTTAACTGATTTTCATTTTGGTAATACTGGTTTAATCCTATTGAGCGAAGAACAGACTACCGATAACTTTGTTTTTAAAACTAAGCAATTTAATAAATAATATATGAAAAACTTTGAATTTAAAGGCATGGCTCCAATTCCTGAAAAAGGCTCTATGGGTTTAGCTGAAAGCGAAAAATCACGCGAAGATATTTATGAATCCAGTAAAAAATTAGCTGATTATATTAGTAAAGAAGAAATTAAAAATGTTTTCTTTTTAGATAATAGCGCTAGGCAAGCTTATGTTGGTTTTAGAGAAATGTGGAAAAAAGAACATGACCAAGAAGTCGAACCAGGTATTTATTTTATGAATCCTGACTCCTTAAAATATGACCCAGGTTTTTTAGATGAGGTATTAACTGAAGAGTTTGCTAAGAAGTATTACAATGTTGATAAAAATGAGAAGGTGTTGATTTACGATGTTTGTATTCATACCGGTAATACCGTATTTGCTGTTCAAGATTTTTTTAAGAAAATGGGCTTTACTGATGTAAAGATTGCCATTACTTCAGTTAGTGATGATTTTTCAGCCGCTGACAAAGAAAGGCTTGATTTAGTTTGTTTAGATGAGAGAGCTAAGGCTGGTTGTCATCCTTATGGCAAGCCAAGTTATATCCAAAAAACAGGACTACTGACTGATAAAGCTGATTATAGCGAGAAAAAACGCCATCAAGGAGTGGTTGATCACCAGAAAATTAAGGATGTTTTTAAGAAAAAATAATCATTGACAAAAGGCACTCTAAATAGTAGTATTATTAGTTCTAGCTTAGTATTTTAACAAACAAAAAAACGACAAAATGGAGGCAAGTTTAAAAGTTGGCGTCGATTTTCAGGCGCAAGTTTCAAAAGGTGTTTGTTCTAAATGTTTATGTTCCGTTACTTCTGGCATAGAACCGGACGACCTAGTTCAGATTTATCCGTATACTGCCAGTGATGAATTAGTAGCTATTCGCAAGCTTTGTGACGGCAGGCCAAGTGGTCCTTTTATTTCTTTTCCGATTAACAAATTGGAAATGAGTGAATCTCAGAAAGTTCACATAAAAAATGGGTTCGGTCACACTAAGACTGGTAATCGGTTTAATATCGCTACGGTAAAAAATAGTGTATGCGCTAAACTCTTAAAAAGAGCAACCGGTTTATCAGTTGATCAGTCTGTGCAGTTTTTTCCTTATTCGGTAGACGTGTCTATCGAAGACAACGACAATGGTATGTGGGTGTTATCACCTATTATCATGATCGCTGTTCGCAAAATCAAAAAAAATGTACTGAAAGGACCTTTTATTTTAGTGGATGCTACTTGTTTAAACTTGAACATGGAGCAAAAAAACAGACTCTGGGGTATTATTTATCATGGTCTGCAAAATTTTTCCGCTGATAATGGCATTGATGGGAATAAGGCTACGGCTCTCTTTACTAAATTTAGAGAGGAAGTTAGCTTTATGTCTGAAGAGCCTTGTTGCGAACAAATTGAAAATTAAAAAAACAAAACCAAACAAAAAAAGGAGTTCACAGTGAACTCCTTTTCTAATAGTCTAATCTTTATTTTATTCCAAACAGCAATCAATAACTTTTTTAACCATAGCTCCTAGTTTACCAGCGAAACCTTTCTTTTCAGTATCTTTATTATTGAGTGCCTCATCATCAATTTTTTTAATATCATCAGTGCCAATTAATTTCATGTTTAAACCCCAGAACAGGGAATATAAATCATAGGCTTTTTGAAACATATCTTTAGCCTCTTCTTTTTTGCCGCGGCCCTGAGCTTTAGTTCCTACTTCCATTAAACGATAGGAAGCAGCTAGCAAGTGTTTAGAAATACACCAAACCTCACCCTCATATTCAGTAATAATTTTTTTAAGTAACTCTTTACGCATTTCTCTGACTTCTCCTAATAAGTCATAATATTTAGAATCACCAGTTTTAGCGCCAGTGAAGAAAAAATGCTCTTCAATGGAAACTAAATTCATAATAGCGATGGATAAATCTTGATCGCTAGATAAATCTAATTTATTATCTTTTTTAAGGTCGTCGAATTTTTTAATCATGTCATCGAGTTCCATTACTTTGTCGGTCATAATATTAGCGAGTTAATAAGTAAAAAACTAAGCTCAAAATAGCTAGTGCTCCAAACGGCATTACCACTTTTTGAAAAGGGAAATGAGCATGGTTATTATTTTTCTTTTTTAAGATTAAATATAGTTCACTGGTACCCCAGAAAACTAAACTACCTAGTACAATTCCTAAAACTATTTTATCTACTCCCCATAGTTTATTAAGAGGGTGTCCAATAAAATTTTTAGTAGCTAGTGGCCAAGCAATTAAGGCGTAGTAAGTTACAAAAATTAAAAGATTCCACCACTTAGCAGTTTGAACTTTTTTTATTTTAGGTCTAGCCCAATTAATAGTCCACGCAATCATAGCAACGGTTAAGCCGCCAATCCATAAACCAGTTATGGAATCATCAATTCCTAAGTATCTAGAAAATCCTAGACCAGCACCAACGGCTACTACACAAACTGGACAAACAGCTTGAGCGGGCGTTGCTACTAAAATGGTCGCGAGAGTCGCTAAACCCAAGTGTATTTTTTTCATAGTTATTTTGTTTCGAAATATTTAATAATCTCCTCGTCGCCCACTAAACATTTTTCTCCGTCAAAGTACATCGGAACACCTAGATTACTAGTATCTAAATTACATTTTTTAGCTTTGCCAAGTAAAATCTGAGCATTGTTTTGGTTATCAGCAACTTCTAATTCCTTAAAGGTAACTCTACTTTTGATATTATTATCGTTGACATATTTTTCCACATTTTTGCAGTGAGGGCAATAGTTGCTATAAAACAGTATTGATTCTGGTGACTTTGCTTGCTTAGTTTTTGCTAAAGCTAAGAGACCAGCGATTACAATTATACCGATTATAACTAAACCTATTCTTAGGTTTTTTTTCATATTTGGTTTAATTATTATTTATTAATGTTTAAATTCTAGCATAAAAAAACTGAGCTGGGTAGAGCCAGCTCAGTCTTCTTTTTCTTGATATTATTGGTATTTTTCAATTTTTTCTTGGATTTCTTTAAGAAAATCGGACCTAGTAATTTCACGAGCATCGCGGGAACCGCGGTCACGAATTGCTAAAGTATCAGCCCCGGCTTCTTTATCCCCAATTACTAACATATAAGGCACTTTTTCATTAGTAGCTTTTCTGATTTTGTTACCAACAGTTTCATTACTATCATCAATTTCTACTCTAATACCCTGGTCTTTAAATTCTTCAGCTAATTTCTGACAAGCACCAATATGATTTTCAGAGACAGATACTAATTTTACTTGAACAGGTGATAACCAAACAGGGAAAGCACCGCTATAATGTTCAATAATTACTCCTAAGAATCTTTCCATGGAGCCAAGCAGAGCTCTGTGAATTACCACCGGAGTTTTTGGTGTACCATCAGTGTCAGTATATTTTAATTCAAAACGTTGAGGTAATTGGAAATCAAGTTGTACGGTTGCTAATTGCCATTGACGACCAATAGCATCTTTAACCTTAACATCAATTTTAGGACCATAGAAGGCACCGTCACCCTCGTTAATCTTATAAGCTAAACCAGCATCTTCTAAAGCTTTTTTTAAGTCAGCTTCGGCTTCATCCCAAGTAGCTTTTTCACCTAAGAATTTTTCAGGGCGAGTTGATAAATGAATTTCATCAATCTTTAAACCGAAGATAGTATAAATATTTTTAACCTTGTCTAATAATTTTGATATTTCTTCTAAAATTTGTTCTGGTCTAGCAAAAATATGACAATCATCTTGGGAGAGGGAACGAACACGAGTTAAGCCGTGTAGTGTTCCGGATTTTTCATTACGATATAGGGTTGTAACTTCAGCTAAACGTAATGGTAAATCGCGATAAGAATGTAAATCACGCTTAAAGACTAACATGTGAGCTGGGCAATTCATTGGTTTAATACCCATATCAATATTATCTTCAACGTGGTGCAAACAGAACATATCTTCTTGATAATGATCCCAGTGACCAGAAGTTTTCCAGATATCTGAATTAAGAATTTGTGGAGTTCTAACTTCACTATAGCCTTCACCGTAAGAATGCTTTCTAACAAACTTAGTTAATTCTTGTAACAAGGTCATGCCCTTTGGTAAAAAGAAAGGCATACCAGGAGCTACATCATGATTCATGAAGATATCTAATTCTTTACCTAATTTACGATGGTCACGCTTTTCAGCTTCAGCCATCATAGTTAAATATTCATCAAGTTCTTCTTTAGTATTAAAAGCTACCCCGTAAATACGAGTTAACATTTTATTTTTTTCATCACCGCGCCAATAAGCACCAGCTAATTTATCCAATTTAAAACTACCCGGTTTAATTTTAATAGTACTTTCAACGTGAGGACCACGACATAAATCATTTAAAGTAGCTACATTATAAAAACTCACAGTTGTTTCACCTTTCGAAGCTAAATCATTAATCATTTCTGATTTATAAGGATTACCAGCTTCTAGCTTTAAAGCTTCTTCTATAGAGACGTCAGTTCTTTCAAACTTTAAATTTTGTTTTACTAAGTGAGCCATGCGTTTTTCTAAGTCACGCAAATCAGCTTCGGTAATTTTATTATCACCAAGATCAATGTCGTAATAGAAACCATTTTCAATTGATGGTCCAATAGCAGGATTGGCGTCTGGAAATTTTTCCAAAACAGCCACCGCCATTAAATGAGCCAGAGAGTGTCTTTTTATTTCCACCTCGGTCATTTCGTGTTTGTGTTCTTCACTCATGTTTTTGAAATTAACCGACATAAATTAGTCGTCGGCCGTTTACTGAGATGAGTAATAAAAAACCCGCCTCGGTAACAGCACAAATGCTAAATTTATGCAGTGACCGGGACGGGATTAGATAATCTCGCGGTTCCACCCGATTTTATCTGTTAATCTAAGTGATTAACCAGAAACTCTTTTAATTTGTTTGTCCCTTAGGAGCTTTTTAGACTCAAGCTGACGCTTTCACGACTTGGTAGGCCGAGCAATCAGGACTAGTTAATTATAACACTAATTATGAATAATTCAATGTTTAATAATTTATAAAAAATTTAGAGGTTATTTAGATTAATTTTATCTAATATTAGCCTTGATAAGGCTGCTATAATTTGTTATAATGGGGCGATAAAATTATATAACAATATATGAACGATTTATCTAATTATCAAGATTTAAAAGAAAATGCTCAAAAAATATATAATAATATTAATAAAGTTTTTTCACCTATTTTTGATGAAACGGTAGTATTTAAAGCAGAAGGATTTAATCATATAGTGTTTAGAAATCCACGGTTAGAGAGAGAAAGATCTTCTCAAATATTACGTTTCAGGTTAATAAAATTGGCAGAAAAATTAGTTGGATTGTCAACCACTTATCAAGAATTTGAAGAAAATATCAAAGAGTTTATTGTAAAAAAGAATAAAAAAAGAGTAAAAAGAAATCAGATAGTAAAATATTGGGGAATCATAGCTATTATAGATGGTCAGAAAATTAAGGTGATTATTCGAAAGATTGGCGATAATGGCTTTTTACATTTCTGGAGTATAATTCCAGCTTGGACAACTAATAAAAATAGGGATATAAAATTTTTTACAACCATGAGAGGCTCTCCTGAGGAAGATTAATAAAAATAAAAAAGACTTCAAAAAATGAAGTCTTTTTAATTATGCCTGCCTTCAGCTTATTTAGCCGAATAGGGCTGACGCCCCACAAGCACCTAATTATTATATACAAATTTTTGATGCTAGTCAAAAAATATTATTTTTGTTGTATTAGACGAAAAATAAACAAAAACACCCTTTTAAAAAAAGAGTGTTTTAATTATGCTTGCTCTTCGTCTTTAATTCTTTTTGAGAATCTAGTCGAAAGGAGCCTTCGCTCACAAGCACCCCTTTATTATATAAAAAACTAAAGCCCTAGTCAATTTGATTTTTATTACCCCTTAGCTACAGCCATAGCCACAATTTCACTAGCGCCAGCTTGTTTTAGAACTAAAGCCGCTTGGCTAATGGTAGCGCCGCTAGTAATAATATCATCTAATAAAATAATATCTTGTCCTGCTAAATTTGCTCCTTTCCAAATAAAAGCATTAAGCTGATTAACTAAACGCTCTGTTTCTTTTAAGCCCGCCTGTTCTTTAGTCTTTTTTATTTTTATTAAATCTTTATTAATTATCCAGCCAGTTAATTTACTTAACTCATCAGCTATTAATTCGCTTTGATTAAAGCCTCTCCAAGCTTGCCTCTTTTTATGTAAGGGGATGGGTACTATTAAATAATTTTTATTTAAAGTTGCTAAATCAATTCTAGAATAGAGCAGGGCGGCAAGTGGAATAACTAGTTCAGTATTAAAATTAAATTTAAAAGCTTGGATTATTTCTTTTAACACTGGGTCGTTATATTCACTAGCTATCAACACGTTATCAACTTCTTCTAAATGACGTGGGGCTTGCCATTGATATTTTTTTATTTGAGAAAAACATTTTTGGCAGAGCCAAGTTTTGCTAGCACCACAACCATAGCATTGTTTAGGGAACAAACAATTAAGTAACAATTTTTTTAAAGACATAAAAAAACGCCTCTTCCAAACGGGAGGAGGCGTTATTTAGAAGACTTTATTATTTTAATTTTATTTGATAAATAGCACCACTATTTTGATCGGAGAAAGTTAAACTGTTTTGACCGTCATCCACCATTATTTCTTTAACATTAAAACTACCATTAGGGATAGCTACTAATTTAGTATTACCAGTTTCTAAATCAATCTTATAAATTTCATCGCTGGCATTACTCGCTATTTCACGGAAGATGCCAGAACCAGATTCTAAACTAGTTGGTACAGCACAATAAATTTCCGTGTTGCTAGCGAAGGTACATTTATCAGCCCAAGTATTTATTTCTAAGCTGCGGCGATTTTGATTGATAGTGTCGCCAGAAGCATCAACGATCCAGAGTTTTGGTTTTAAATCACTGCGGGTATTATAGGCGCTATATAATAATCTATCACCAGTCTTGGACCATTCATAAGTTAAGCCGCGTCCTTCAACGATGGTTGATTTAAAATTTTCACCGTTTAAACCTACAAAGAAAACTTCTTGTCTGTCGAAATCCAAACTCTTAGTATAGGTAGCCACGATTTGATTATTAGGTGACCAGCCAGTAATAACCTTGTCAGCATTAGTACCGATTTCTTCAATATTTCTAGCGGCTGAACCATCAGTGCCAGCGACTGTTAAAAATCTATTATCAGGGTCCAGTGCAATACTTTTAGCTATAACTTGATCGCTTTGTGGCGAGAAAGAAAAATCTTCCCAGTGCTTTGGATAACTAATTTGTTTTTTAGTTTCAAAGTCATATAAAATTTTGGAGCCATCAGGATATTCTAAAATAGCTTTATTGTTGTCTGGTGCCCAAGTAACTTTATCCACAGAATAAAAAACACGATCACTCATTTTTTCTATATCACCATTATTATTGATGCGATAAAAATAACCATCTTCACGATTATAATATTGAACGTCACCATTACTATTTAAGGAAGGACTTAAACTAGAAGAACTAACAATAGCCTTAGTATCAGTTAATCCGCCATTAGCCAGATTGCTTGGTTTATTAGGATCAGGCTGGTCATTAGTAATGGTGCCCGTTTCAGTGGTTGTGATATTACCGCTGCCAGGAAATTGACCATCACCATCAGTAGTTTGCTGAGCTCCACCTTCACCAGCCTGCGGCAATCCGCCTACGCCAGTTTCTACGGGAGTAACCTCGGTAACGATTTGAGGTGAAATTTGAAAAAACATTTTATAAAGCAAGAAGCCGATGGCAATAGTGATTGCAATGAATCCGATGACGAGCCAAACCTTTTTATATTTACTAAATATGTTCATAATATTTTTTTACTTTAACTCTTTGCTTTTGTCTTGTAATTATTATATAATATAAACCAAGAGATATCAAACCGATTATCAGTTAATGGTCAGTAATTTTTAAGCTTTTAATTTATTATTTTATGGGTCTTTTTTCCAGTTCAGACAATTCTTATTTAGGCGTAGATATAGGCGACTCATCTTTAAAATTAGTTGAGCTAAAAAAGAAGGGTAAGAAAATCTATTTGTCTAATTACGCTTTCAGTGAAAATGTCAGTGATATTAAATTTACTAAAATAGATGATACAGTTTATTTAGCCAAGGCTATTAATAAAGTTTGTAAGGAATCAAATATTAAGGCTAAGCGTGTTACCGCCTCACTTCCAACTTTTGCAGTTTTTTCTTCCATTATTAATTTGAATAATGTGGAAAAGAAAAATATGGCTGAAGCTGTAGCGGATGAAGCTAGGAAAGTTATCCCATTACCGCTTGAGGAAATGAAAATCGATTTTAAAATCATGCCCGCTATCGCCGGCGCTGATAGAGCTAACTCCAGAGTTTTCTTAACTGGCTCTCCAAAAAAATTAGTTAGAAAATATATTGATATTTTTAAAGCAGCTGATTTAGAACTTTTAAATTTAGAAACTGAAACTTTTTCTTTAGTTAGATCATTACTTGGTAGCGATAAATCAACCGTGATGATTGTAGAAATTGGTGCTAATAGTACGGATATTTCTATTATTAAAGAAAGCATTCCAGTTTTAAATCGTAGCTTGGAAATTTGTGGTAACACTATTACTAAAGATTTAGCGACAGCCATGGGGCTTGATGCTGTTCAGGCTGAACAGTTTAAAATCGATTTATCAATTTCTGAAAAAGGTAATGGGGAACTATTACCAATTATTGTTAAGACCATCGCTCCTATTGTTAGCGAAATTGAATACATGTTGGATTTCTTTAATATGTCCAATCAGGGGAAGGTTGAAAAAATTATTTTATCTGGCGGCGGCTCAATGTTAACTGGATTACCAGAATATTTAAGTGATAAATTAAATTTACAAGTAATAGTAGGAGATCCTTTTAGTAGAGTTGTTTATGCTGAAGAGTTACGTCCAGTAATTAACGAAGTTGGTCCTAAATTAGCCGTAGCCGTGGGGTTAGCTTTACGTGATATTGAAAATTAATTAACTATATTGATGTCATTGTTTAATTTAAAAAATAATAAAACAAAGAAAATCGAAAATAGTGGTTTTGTAAACCCTGAAGTTTTGGAAGTAAACCTGATTAAAGATGAAATGGAAGTTGACTTCGAATGGAATAAAAGAATGTTATCTTTATTTTTGCCTTTATTTGTCGCCGCTCTATTTGTAGCGGAGATTTATTTTGGTTTGGATTGGTGGCAAAAACAAGAAGAGCAAAAAGCTGTTAGTTTGAAGAATGATTATGAAACGGTTAGTCAGAGTGTTAAAAATATTAAAGCTCAAGCTGAGGAAGTGATGATTTTTAAAGATAAGTTAGTAGTGTCTCAAAAAATGATTGATAATCATATTTATTGGACTAACTTTTTTACCTGGTTAGAGAAAAACACTCTTAATTCTGTTTCCTATGGTGGCAGTTTTTCTGGTGATATATCAGGTTCATATAGTTTAAGTGCTACTACTAGAAATTACCGAGATATCAGTTGGCAAGTTAAACAATTTAGAACTGATAAATATGTTTCTTTTGTGGATGTTAGCGATGGAGCTTCTGGCAGTGGCGGTGATAAAAATGCTGAAACAGAAAAGAAGGTTAATGAGACACCACCAGTTTCTTTTAATTTAGAATTAAAAGTAAAACCAGAAATATTTTATAGATAATATGACTGAAAATAAAATTGCTCAACAAAATAGTATCAATAATTTCTTAAATACTTACTTTAATTTGTTTGTAGTAGTTTTGATTTCTTTTTTATTAGTAATGTCTTACTTTCTCGTTTTAAAGCCTAAAGTTGATGCTACTACTATGGCTATTTCTGATAATATCAGTCAGCAACAGAGAATTTATCAAGCTGAACAATCCAAGTTATTAAGTTTAAAATCAACTATTGATTCTTATAAGAAAATTGATCCAGTGGATTCTGAGCGTGTTAATAGTATTTTGCCTAATGACTATAATAAGGAAAAGCTATTTGGTGAATTAGAAGAAATTATTACCAAAAATGGCTATGAACCTAATTCAATTACCTTAACTAAAGAAGGTGAAACAACAAAAAATACGGCTGCTAATACTGGTAACGTTACTTTAGCTAAGGCGTCTGATAAAATCGGTGTTATTAATATTTCCTTAAGTATTGGTTCTATTGATTATGCTAATTTGAAAAATTTCTTAGGAGTTTTGGAAAATAATTTAAGAATTTTTGATATCACTAGTGTTAGCTTAGGTGAAAGATCGGCTACTTTACAGATGGTAACTTATTATTACAAAAAATGAAGAAACAAGAATCAAAAGTTATATACTTTTTTGTTCTACTGATAGTTATTATTGGTATAGCTAGTTTTGTTTTTAGGGCAGAGCTGGCTGGTACTTTTTTAAAGTATGATTCTGGTATAACTCAAACACCGGCAACTGTTAATAAAAAAGACGAATTAAATCTAGATTTATTACGTGAGGAAAAGATTAAAGCACTTAAAACTAATTTTAGTCTTTTTGATTACGATGATTTAAATAAAACCCAAGATGCTTTAGAAACTGACTTTAGGGAAAATGCTAGTGCCATGGAACAAGTAATTACTAATGAAGATGGTTCTCAGTCTATTGTTAAACCAGTTTTTTTCCGAGTTGATGTAGGTAATAATAATCCTTTTGCTGATAATAAAGCGATTAAGTAAAGTTATGAATAAGAATGAACAACTTTTAGCAATTTTGCTTCAAAATGGCTTGCTAAGTGTTGAAAAAGTTGCTGATTTAAAAAAAAGAGAGAATTTTGCCGGAGAAAATCTAGGCTCTTTTTTAGTTGGGTCTGGTTTAGTAGAAGAAGAAGCTATGGCTAAGGCTAGAGCTGAGGTTTACAAGCTCCCTTATTATAATATTCAAAATGAAGAGATTACTGAGGGTGTGTTGAATTTTTTACCTCAAGAAATTTCTAGAACTTATAAAATTATTAGTTTTGGTAGAGAGAATAAGGATGTGAGTATTGGTATGGTTGAGCCGGATTTAAAGGCCATGGAAGCTGTTAATTTTTTGGCTTCTGAAGAACATTTACGCCCAGTTTATTTTATTATTTCGGAAGGCTCTTGGGGTAGAGGTGTTAAGCAATATCAAAAACTTGAAGAAGAAATTTCTAGCGCCTTAGAAGTTAAGGCTAGAGAAGAGGGTGAGGAACTAGTTCAGGTTAAACAAGATTCCGACGAAGGAATTAGTGAAGAAGATATAAATAGTGCTCCAGTTTCTAAAATCGTATCAGTTATTATTAGACATGCCGTGGAAGCTCGTGCTTCCGATATTCATATTGAACCATACGCTAAAGAAAGTCGTGTTAGATATCGTATTGATGGTATTTTGCATACTTCTTTAACACTGCCAAAAAGTATTCACGCGGCTATTATTGCTCGTATTAAAGTTTTGGCTAAATTAAAATTAGATGAAACTCGTGTACCTCAAGACGGTCGTATTAGATTAGTGATTAATGGTCGCGAAATCGATTTTCGTGTCTCCACTTTACCGCTGGCTAGTATGGAAAAAGTGGTTATGAGAATTTTAGATACTACTCGTGGAGCTCCAACCTTGGAGTCTCTCGGTTTTAATTCTAATGCTTTAAAATGTATTAGAAATGGTATGAAGAAAACCAGTGGTATTTTACTGGTTACTGGTCCTACTGGATCCGGTAAAACCACTACTCTTTATTCCGTGATGACTATTTTGAATCAAGAAGATGTTAATATTTCTACCCTAGAAGATCCGGTCGAATATGAAATTAAAGGTATTAATCAGGCCCAGGTTCGCCCTAAAGTAGGTTTTACTTTTGCTTCTGGACTTAGATCCTTATTACGTCAAGATCCTAACATTATCATGGTGGGAGAAATTCGTGATGAGGAAACTGCTGAACTAGCTATTCACGCTTCCTTAACTGGTCACTTAGTGTTATCTACTTTGCATACCAATGATGCCTTGGGAGCAGTTTTTCGTTTGCTGGATATGAAAATTGAAAGATTTTTATTATCTTCAACTTTAAAAACTGTAGTAGCTCAGCGTTTGGCTCGTCAATTATGTAATACTTGTAAAAAGCCAATAGATTTAGCCCCTGATGCTATTAAGTTAATTTTTGATGAAATCAGACTTATTCCAGCTAATGTTATGAAGGATGAAATAAAAGATTTTACTACTACGGAAGATTTTTTAAAGGGAGTTGTTTTTCATCAGGCCGTTGGTTGTCCTCGTTGTGAAAACACTGGTTATTTAAATCGTATAGCCGTAGCAGAAGCTATTGAAATTAATGAAGCGCTTAAGAAGATGATTAATGAAGGTGATAAGAATTTAGATATTGAGGCTGTTAAAAAGAGTCAGGATTTTATCTCCATTAAACAAGACGGTTTATTAAAAGCCGCTCGTGGGCTGACCACAGTTGAGGAAATATTCCGTATTATTGAAAGCTAATTTTTATTTATGCCAATTTTTCGCTACAAAGCTCGTAACAAAAAAGGAAAAATCAAAACTGGAATTGATATTGGTTTGAATGAAACTGATCTTGTTTCACGTTTTCGTCGTAAAGAATTAGAAATTATTTCTTTAGCACCAGCCGAAGGTGATTTAGAAACTAAAATTCGACTATTTGTTGAGAGATCAGGGATTAAAGATTTAGTTATCTTTGCTCGTCAGTTTTCAGTTATGATTTCGGCTAATGTGCCAGTTGTAGAATCCCTTTTAATTTTGATTGAGCAGACAGAAAATTTTTCACTCAAGAACATGATTGCTGAAATTGCTTTTGAGGTTGATGCTGGTTCACTTTTGTCCGATGCTTTTGGTAAGAGACCTAGTGTTTTTTCAGAGTTTTTCGTTAACATTGTTCGCAGTGGTGAAACCTCTGGTAAATTGGATGAAGTGTTAAATTATTTGGCCGATGAGATGGAAAAAAATTATGACATGGTGTCTAAAGTTAAAGGCGCTATGATTTATCCTATTTTTATTTTATGTGGTTTGCTTGGAGTAGGTGTAGTGTTAATGGTTTATGTTATTCCTAATTTAACTTCTGTTTTAACTGAGTCGGGAGCTGAATTACCATTTGCAACTAAAGTAGTGGTAGCGACTTCTCATTTTTTAACCAATTATTTATTATTTTTAGGTTTAGCTTTAGTTGGTTTAGTTTTCTTAGGACGTTTTTATTTTAGAACTTATGGCGGTCGCCGTAATTTAGATTACTTTAAATTACATGTACCAATTTTTGGCACACTATTTAAATATATTTATTTGATGAGATTTACTAGATCGTTATCTACTTTATTAAAAGGTGGCGTGACCATTACTAAGAGCTTGGAGATTGTAGCTCGCGTTGTTCATAATACTATTTATCAGGAAATTATTTTAAAAACTTTAGAATCTATTAATGATGGTAATCCAATTTCTTCAGTGATGGAAAATGAATCAACTATTCCTAAGATGGTGCCACAAATGATTTCAGTTGGTGAAAGAACTGGTAAACTTGATGTAGTGCTTGATAAGGTAACAGATTTTTATGGTCGTGAGGCTGATAAGATGCTAGCTAACTTAAGCACTCTTATGGAGCCTATTATTATGACCATTATGGGTGTAGGCGTTGGTATCATGGTGGCGGCTGTTATCATGCCGATGTATAATATGGCTAGCCAATTTTAAGTTTTTTAGAAAAAGTGTTATAATATAATATATAAAAAATAATTAAATTTAATTTCTCATTTTTTGTTGATAGTTATTTTGAATACTAGTCTCAAAATAATTATCTGTAAATCGAGAGAGAATCTTATGAAAAAGAATCAACAAGGTTTTACATTAATTGAATTGCTGGTGGTAGTTGCCATTATCGGTTTACTAGCTACTCTTTCAATCGTAGCCTTAAACAATGCTCGTGCTCGTGCGCGTGATGCTCGTCGTGTAGCTGATGTTAAACAAATCCAAACTGCTTTGGAATTATACTATAATGATTATGGTATTTATCCAGCAACTGTTCCAACTTCCGGAACCGTTATTTCGTCAGGCACAACAGTTTATATGTCCCAAGTGCCAACTCCTCCACAACCAGCTGATGGAAGTTGTGCTGCTGCTACTGTCTATACTTATACAGTTCAAGATTCTAACAGATCTTATAGTTTAACCTATTGTTTAGGTACAGCTACTGGAGGTATTACATCTGGTATTGGAACTGCTACTCCAGCCGGTATTAAACTTTAATTTTTTAGCCCAGTTCTTTT
>JBAQCS010000007.1:0-9732 GCA_049294415.1 Patescibacteria group bacterium | reverse complement strand
GCTAAGACCTTTAATCGCGGTTATACCGATTATTTTATAAGTGGTCGTAGTCTAGATATTGTTTCACCTGATAATCAAAAATCACTAGGTAAATTTATTGGCAAAGTAAAAAAATGCGATCATCGTTATTTCACTTTAGATCGTAATGTTGATTTACATAATGGTGATGGTCTATGTTGGTTAAATAGTCGTGGCATGTTAAACGGTACTAATGTTAATTTATTTAGTGATGGTAAAATCTATCCTAATAAATGGATTCCACTAGCTCCTGGAACTTTAGTTTATCGCAATCAAGATCCAGTTTTTGAAAGAGAAGTTGTTAGTGGTGTGAATCGCTCAGTTGATATAAATATAAATGTTAGTGAAGATAAAAAAGGTTGGCTTATTAAGGCTTCCGACGAAGATAATAATAACGCAGAAATTGTTTTGCCAATCGCTAAGACTTTAGCGGAGAAACCGGAACAAGCCCAAGACAATTGGCTTAAAGCCTTAAGCAAGAGTGGCGAGAGTATTTTTAAGGTAAAAGAAGTAATTTTCGATTGGGAGGCTCCTGGTTTTGCGCCATTGTCAGTTTTAAACGATGGTCGCAGACAATTACTCGAAGCTTTGTTAGTTGAGAGACTAAAAAATTATAATCGTCTGGAAGTTACACATTTGAAAACTAAACACCCTTATTTTGTTAAAGAATTAGATTACTCTTTTAACGTGTCCAATTCTTTAGCTCATGCTTTTTATAGCCGTCACGGCGCTAAAGTTATTGAAGAGGCTCTAGAAAAAACAGGGGATAATAAAAATAAGAAATTAATGACCACGAAGCATTGTTTGCGTTATTTTCTAGGAGCTTGCCCTAAAAAGTTAGGGGCTAGCAAGATGACCTTTAAAGAACCATTGTTTTTGGTGTATAATGGTAATAAGTATCGCTTAAAGTTTGATTGTAACAAATGCGTGATGGAGATTTGGAATAACTAATAGTTATTATATGTCCAACAGTAAAAGCTTCTTATTTTTAGGGGGCGTAGTGCTGATTTCAATCTTAGCTCTTATTTGGGTTGAGGCTAATAGAGTTTATAGTCCAACAAATATAATACCTGAGCTTGATATTGAAAGTGGGGACGCCTGTGCCTCTAATAATGAATCGGATAGGCAAGTCTGTTTAATGAAAGTCGAACAATCATTATTTGAAAATTATTTAAAAACTAATATCTCTGATTTATCACCAATTAAAGAAGTCTTAGGTGGTAAATTTTATATCACTGGTATTTATTGGCAGCCAAATAGAGTAGCAATAGTAGATTATGAAGATGGTCATATTGCTTTACAGGCTAGAGTTAATTTTGGAGTTAAATATGCCGATGGCTGGCCGGAGGAAGTTAATATAGAATCATTTGAAGTAACTTCTAGACCATAATAAAATATAGAAAAGCATAAAGAGATTATTTAAAAAATAGTCTCTTTTTTAATAAGAAAAAACCGCGGTCACTTTTTTAGTGAGTCCGCGGTTATAATTTCAAGTAGCCTAATTTAATTTTGGACCAAATCATTTGATAGATCGGGGCTAGCTTGATGTTATCGTCGCACATTGTGCGGCATAATCTGGCGACCTTTTCACTGCTTTAGAGTCCCCAGGCAATTAATTCTTAGCGGGGAATATAAGGTGAAGTCGCCATTTGATATTAATAAATTAGGCTTATGTTGGTGTTTTGTCAATATAATTTTATCATTTAAACAAAATTGGCTAATATTTAATAAAATATCTTAAAATAAAATACTACTAAAAAGGCTTGCGGGTATTTTCAAAATTACTTTTATATGTTAGACTGTAGCAGTAAAAAATAAAATAAAAAAATTATTATGAAATTGCTTATTAGGTTGTTGCTTAATGCTTCTTTTTTACTGCTAGCATCTTATTTGTTTAGTGGCATTAGTGTTTCTAGTTTTTATATTGCACTGATTGTGGCGATAGTTTTAGGTATTCTTAATGCTATAGTTAGACCAATTTTAATTATTCTAACTTTACCTATTAATATTTTAACTTTAGGACTTTTTACTTTAGTACTTAATGGTTCTTTAGTTTTATTTGTAGCTAGTTTTGTTAAAGGTTTTGCTGTGGCCGGTCTATGGTCAGCTATCACTCTATCTTTATTTTTATGGTTGGGATCATTCTTCACAAATTTCCTGCTTAAGGATGACAGAGGAGAACTTTAATAATTTTAAATTCTTTAAAAAAGTTTATGACTTATCAAGAAGCTTACGAGTATTTCGAATCATTTAGTAATTTAACCCGTGTTTATAGAGGTAAAAACCATTGGCAGAATTCCCCAACTATTATTAAAAGCATGCATCAGATGTTGCGTATTGCAGGTAATCCAGAATTAAAAATTCCACATTATGTTCATGTGACCGGTACTAGCGGCAAAGGATCAGTGTCTATGATGGTCAGTAATATTTTAAGAGTTCAAGGATTTAAAGTAGGACTTATTACTTCGCCTCATCCTAGTGTACTTAGAGAAAGATGGCAGATTAATAATGTTTCCATGTCAGAGGCAGAGTTTGCTCAAATTATAACTGAACTTAAGCCAGTCTGGGATACTTATGTTAATACTGTTAAGTATACTTTTCCAGCCATGATGAATTTAAATACCTTCATAGCTTTTTATTATTTTGCTAAAAATCATGTTGACTACGCAGTAATGGAAGTCGCTTGTGGAGGTAAAAATGATGGCACCAACGTTATCCCCCATAAAGACATAGCTATTATTACCAATATCGGTTTGGATCATGTTAGTATCTTGGGAGATACTAAAGAAAAAATCGCTTTAAATAAAGTTGGTATTATTACTAAAAAAAGTTCAGTAGTCACAGCTGAAAGTGACCCTAAAATTCTAAAAATTATTTCTAAAGCTGCTAGAGATAAAAAAGCTTCATCTTATGAAGAGGTGGTATCTAGTCGTTATGGTGATAATAAAGGTGTAATAGTTAAGCAAGATTGGAAGGGAACTGATTTTAAAATTGATAATGAAATTTATCATATTAACAATTTAGGTTACCATCAAATTGATAATGCTCGTATTGCTATTGCTACAGCTAAAAAATTAGGTATTAAAGAAGCTGTTATTAAGAAGGGGTTAGCTGATACAGAGTTTCCAATTAGATTTGAAGTTGTAAGTGAAGAACCTTACGTTATTTTAGATGGTGCTCATAATGCCGATAAAGTTAGAGCTACAGCCACTAGTATTAAAAATTTAAGTAAAAAATATAAAAAACTACATTTGTTAATTGGTTTTTCTGACAACAAGGATCATGGTGCTTTCTTGAAAGAGTTATTGGATTTGAAGCCAGTGTCTTTAGCCTGCACTAGATTTACTAAAAATGTTTTTAGAAAAACAGCTAATCCTAGACAATTAATGACCTCAGCTTTAAAAATTAATAATAAATTAAAAGTTGCCTCATTTTTAGATCCCCAAGCTGCTATTAATTGGAGTAAGGAACAATTAGGTAAGGATGATTTATTGGTAATTACCGGATCAATGTTTTTGTCTGGCGAACTCCGCCCCCTATTTAAAAAAATAAAATAGCTTAATTACGGGCCGGGTTTTCCGGTCCGTCTTTATAAGGTATAATAGAATTAAGATGAATAAGATGGTTAAAAAGATTAAGTTAAGTAAAGAAGACGAACTTAAAATAATCCGCCAGGTTAGTCGTGCGTCTAGTATTCCGCCACAACAAACCCATCGTAATAAAAAGGCTTATTCCCGTAAGAAAAAATTTAAAGAAGATATATGATTAAAGGAAAATATTATTTAATATTATTAGGTATTATTTTGGTAGCAGCCGTGCTACTTAGAATATCTTCTTTTTTTAGTAATAAATCTGATGATGTTATAAAACAACCAGAGTCGGTAGAATCTTTTGTATTAGAGGGTGAATCAAAAACTGAAGTAGTGGCTACTAGCACCGTTAGTAATACTGAACCCGAAAAAGCGCTAGAAGCCGAAGCTGTTATTACTTCTCCTCAACCATTAGAAATAGTTTCCAGTCCGCTAGTGGTAAGTGGGCAGGCTAAGGGGTCTTGGTTTTTTGAGGCTTCTTTGCCAGTTAAGTTAATTGATGAAGCTGGTAATGTAATAGCCGTTGCTCCAGCTCAAGCTGAAAGTGATTGGATGACTACTGAATTTGTGCCTTTTAAAGCCTTGCTAGAGTTTACTGGCACATCTTCTACTGGATATTTAATAGTAGCGAAAGATAATCCATCAGGTTTAGCGGAATTTGATGATTCAATTAGTATTCCTTTAAGATTTTTAACTAAATAATTATGAATAAATTATTTTTATATAATACTCTAAGCCGCCAAAAAGAAGAATTTAAACCTATTAGTAAAAAAGAGGTGGGTCTTTATACTTGCGGTCCAACTGTTTATAATTTTGCTCACATTGGAAATTTAAGAACTTATTTATTTGAAGACTGGTTAAAAAGAATTTTGTCTTATAATAATTTTAATATTAAGCACGTCATGAATGTGACCGATGTTGGCCATTTAGTCGGTGACGGTGATGATGGTGAGGATAAAATGGAGAAGGGTGCTGCTCGTGAGGGTAAAAGCGCTTGGGAGATAGCTGATTTTTATTTAGCAGCTTTTAAAAAAGATTTAGAAAGTCTTAATATAATTCCCCCTACTATTTATTGCAAGGTGACAGATTATATTCCAGAACAAATTGAGCTGATTAAAACTTTAGAGACCAAGGGTTTTGCTTATAAAACATCTGATGGGCTTTATTTTGATACCAGTCTTTTTCCTGATTATAATAAATTGAGTCGCCTTAAATTAGAAGATTTAGCTGAAGGATCAAGAGTTGAAATTAATCCAGAAAAAAGAAATCCAACCGACTTTGCTTTGTGGAAATTTTCACCATCAGGCGCTAAACGTCAAATGGAATGGGATTCTCCTTGGGGTATTGGTTTTCCCGGCTGGCACATTGAGTGTTCGGCACTAAGCTTAAAATTTTTAGGTAGCGAGCGTGATATTCATTGTGGCGGAGCCGATCACATTAATGTTCATCATACTAATGAAATAGCCCAGAGTGAAGCGGCTACGGGAGAAAAATATTTTAACTATTGGATACACGGTGCTTTTTTGAATGTAGTTGGTGGTAAAAAAATGGCCAAAAGTGCTGATAATTTTTTAACAATTGATAATGCTTTAATAAAAAAAGGCTTGCATCCTTTAGCTTATAGATTTGCAGCCGCTTCAGTTCATTACCGAAAACCCATGGAATATTCGGAAGAGAGTTTAAGGCAAGCTCAAAATGGCTGGAAGAATTTATTAAAACAAATTGCTGCTTTAGAGGTTGCTCCTGGGGAAATTAATAAATTATGGCAAGATAGTTTTATGGACGCTGTTAATGATGATTTGAATATTCCACAAGCTCTAGCTATCACCCAAGATTTATTAAAATCTGATTTATCAAAAGACGATAAATTAGCTACAGTTTTAGATTTTGATAAAGTTTTAGGATTAGGTTTCAGTCTAGCTAATTCTTTAGTTGATAATGAAATATTTTTAAATGATTTATTGGATGAAGATAAAAAATTAGTTTTAGCCAGGGAACAAGCTAGAGCTGATAAAGATTTTGCAGAATCAGATAGATTACGCCATGAACTTAAAGCTCGTGGCATAGCAGTTGAGGATACTAAAGATGGCATGAAATTTACTACTATTTAAGATGAAGGATTATAATTTTTGGCAAAAAATAAAAAAGCCTATTTTAGCTTTGGCGCCCATGGCTGGTTTTTCCGACTCAGCTTTTAGGCAAATCTGCTCCAGTTATGGGGCGGATGTTGTTTATAGTGAAATGGCCTCAGTTACTGCTTTGCATTATAATCAGGATTTAAATAGTCCTACTTTAAAATTATTGCAATTTAATAAACGTAAAGAGAATAATTATGTAGTTCAATTATTCGGTTCTAATCCGGAGCACTTTGCGGAAGCAGCTAGAATTGTCACTAAAGTTATTAAGCCAGCTGGTATAGATATTAATTTTGGTTGTCCAGTTGGTAAAGTTATTAAACAGGGAGCAGGATCTGATTTGATGACAGATTTAGTTAAAGCTAAGGCTGTTATTAAGGCAGTAATTGATAATACCCATTTACCAGTATCAGTAAAAATTCGTGCTAAGTCCGGTGATGTTGGTGCCTTGGAATTTTTAAAAAATATTTCTGGTTTACCAGTAGCCGCTGTGATGATTCATGGACGCACAGTCTCTCAGGGTTTTGTTGGTGAAATTAATTATGAGCTAATCAAATCAGCTCGCCAAATTTTTTCTGGAATAATTTTAGCTAATGGCGGAATAGATAATTTAACCCAAGCTCAAAAAACTTTAGAATTAACTGGAGCTGATGGTTTAGGATTAGCGCGTGGTATTTTAGGCCGCCCTTGGATGTTTAAGGAAATTAAAAAAAGAAAAGTTATTAATTTAACAAATAAAGATATTTTTAAAATAGCTTTGCGTCAAGCCAAGTTATGTCAAAAAATAAAAGGTGAGGCAGGAATTGTTGAGCTTCGTAAACATTTGTGCTGGTATGTTCAGGGTATCACTGGAGCCTCAGCTTATAGATCTCAGCTCGTTAAAGTAAATAACTACCAAGAGATAAAAAATATTTTAAAGTAATCATATGACTTTATTTATAAACACAGCATCATTTGAAGATATTATTTTAGAATTTAAAGATGTAAATAATAATAAATTGAAAACCCATGCTTTTAAAGCACCAAGACAACAGGCCGAAAAACTTTTGCCGGCTATCTCTAAAATGTTAATAGCTACTAAAAAAAGTTTACAGGATATTAAAAAAATTGAAGTAGTAGTGCGCGGCGGGTCATTTACTAGTTTGCGTATTGGAGTAGTAACTGCTAATGCCTTAGGGTATGCTATGAAAATTCCAGTTGAAGCTGTTGAGGTTGATGGTCAAAAAATAATTGATGGTTTAGATAAAATATTTTCTACTTATAATATTGCAGTGCCACGTTATGATAAAGAACCTAATATAGGTATTAAGAAAAAAAAGTAATAATTCGCTAAAAAAAGCCAAAACCACTTATGCACAAGTGGTTTTTTTGTTTTAATATTAGTATTTTATTAATCTGTGGTTAATTGTGTTGACCGCTGGGGAGCAGTGATGTATAATTGGGGTATTGAGGTGATAAGTGGGGAAAATAGGTGAATACAATTATTTATGTTTATTGGAGAATACAAACACAATTTAGATGATAAAGGACGCTTAGCTATTCCAGCTAAGTTTCGTTCGGCTTTAAAAAAGGAAGCAGTTGTTACTAAAGGTTTGGATAATTGTTTAATGTTGTATTCAAAAGCGGAGTTCGAAATTATTGCTAAGAAATTTTCCACTCTTCCTATGAATCAAGCTAAAGCTAGAGCTTATGCTAGACATATGTTAGCTGGTGCTATGTCTGTAGAATTTGATAATCAAGGAAGAATTACTTTACCAGAATATTTAAGAAGTTTTTCAGATTTAAAAAAGAATGTAGTTGTAGCTGGTTTATATGATCATTTAGAAATTTGGAATGAAGCTTCTTGGAATAAATATAAAACCGAATCTGAAAAAAATAGTAATGCAATTGCAGAGGAGCTTGGTAATTTAGGAATATAAAAGAAATGGAATATTTACACATACCAGTCATGTTAAAGGACGTGTTAGATGGAGTTGATGCTAAGCCAGGACAAAAGTTTATTGATTGTACGCTTGGTGGCGCTGGTTACACTCTGGCTCTATCGGAAAAAGTTGGTCCTACCGGTTTAGTTGTAGCAGTTGATCTTGATGATTTAGCTATTGCTAATGCTAAGTCTAAAATTGAAGAACAGAATATTTCAAATATTATTTTAGTTCAAGATAATTTTCGTAATTTACAAAAAATAATAGATGAGAACTGTCCAGAAGGGACTTTGTTTGACGGTGTAGTGATGGATTTAGGTTTATCCTCTGTGCAGTTAGCCGATGAAACTAGAGGGTTTTCCTTTCAAGGTGATAGACCACTTGATATGGCCTTCAATCAGGATTTACACACCGCTATTGCCACCACAACCATTATTAATCGTTATCCACTGGAGAAATTAACTAGAATTTTTAGAGAATACGGCGAAGAACCCAAAGCGTATCAATTAGCTAAGATAATTATTGAAAAGAGAAAGGGTAATTGGATTAAAACCACTGGTCAGTTACTTGAAGCTATGTCCACGGTTTTAAAACCGAATCCAAAATCCAGAATTAATCCAGCCACTAAAGTGTTTCAGGCCTTGCGAATGGAAACTAATAGGGAATTAGAAGCCCTTCAAGAGGTTTTACCAATTGCTTTCAGTCTCTTGAAGCCAGGCGGTAAGTTAGCGGTTGTATCATTCCATAGCGGAGAAGATAGAATAGTTAAAGAATTTTTTAAGAAAGAGAGTCGTGATTGTTTGTGTCCAGCTAGTGCGCCACTCTGTGTGTGTGGTCACCAAGCTACTTTGAAAATATTAAGTAAGAAACCAATTGCCGCTTCCAGTGATGAAAGTAATGATAATCCCCGCGCACGTAGTGCCAAATTACGGTTGGCCCAAAAAATTTGATAATTTTTAAATTATATAAAGCTTTTAAAAATATGACTAATTCGGTCACAGGTTATGCTAATTCAGGCTCTAAAGACTGTAAACGCCTAAATTTAAGAATAGTTAATTCTTTATTAGGAGGCGTAATTGTTATTTTAGGTGTTTTCTATTTGGTTAATATCAATGATTTAACAGTTAAGGGTTTTGCTTTAAAAGAGTTAAAATCTCAGTCTAATTTATTAATTAGCGATAATAAAGATTGCGAGGCCAAGATTATGAATCTGCAGTCTTATAATAATCTTAATGATAAGGTTAAAAAATTAAATATGGTAGCCGTTTCCGAAGTTGAATACCTGTCTGTTAATACTAATATTATAGCTAGAAAATAATAACCATGTGGCGCAATTCTAAAAAAACAAAACTGTCTCGTCCCGAGGTTAACAATAATCGCCTCCGTTTAGTCGTAGCGATTATTTTTTTATTTTCCGGATCGCTTATTTATCGCTTGTATTATTTACAAATCAGCGAGTGCGATACTTATACTGCTTTAGCCGCCAATCAGCATGAAATTTATAGTAAACTTAAACCAGATCGCGGTAAAATTATTATCACTGATCAATCCGGCGGAGAAAGCCGCCAATATGTTTTAGCTACCAATAAAGACTTCTTTTTAATTTTTGCTGTTCCAACTGATATCGCTAGTTCCAGCGAAATGGCGGTTCATTTGTATGATTTTTTTGATAAAGATGTTACAGAAAAAAGTGCTATAGCGGAACTTAAAGATCAAGGTCAAGTAACTTTTGAAAAAAGACTCCAGGATATTAATGATAATTCTTCTTTAACTGACGACGAAAAAATTTCTAGAAGAGTAGTTGAAGAAAAAAGACAAGAGGAACTTAATAATTCTAGTGATTACTTGGAGTTAGCTTCCATTAAACTTAGTCAGGAAATAGATAGACGACGTCAAGAAATAATTGATGATTATCAGATTAAACTTAGTAAGCCAGGCAGCATGTATGCTGTGATTGAAAATAAAGTTGATGATGAAAAACTTTTAGAGTTTTACGCTTTTATAAATAACCTACAAAACCCAACTACCCCAGTTAAAGCCGATGATTTAGAGGTTAGAGTTGGTCAG
>JBAQCS010000006.1:0-8815 GCA_049294415.1 Patescibacteria group bacterium | reverse complement strand
ACTTTAATCTCATCAAGATCAACGGCTATAACTTTTTTAACCTGCTCTGCTAAAAAAATAGTATTAGCTCCCAAACCACAGCCTAAATCAGCTACCGTCCAATTATTTTTAAAGCTCTTAGTTAAATGACGAGCAATTAATTCACCAGTGGACTGTTCCAAACTTAGAGAAGTAAAAAACATCTCTTCACTTTTAGTAAATTTATAAACCGCTTTACGTCTTAATTTTATTTGTGATACCAAGGCTCCAAAATAAGGTTTTTCTTCGTGTGATTTAATAATTAGAACCTCTAAATCCTTATCAGAAAAGACGCGATATTTAGCATAATCGCTTTGACCTTCGGCTGATTCTAAATATTTTAAGTCATTTATAGTCATATATGCTCTAAAATTAGCATAACATTTTTAAATTAGCAAACTGTTGACGAAGAGTCTAAATAGCAGTATTATCAACTTATGAACTTTTAAAATATTAAGACATGGGTAAGAAAAAATCGGAGGTCAAAGAACGTGTTTTTAGAAACGCTGATGTAATTGTTGATAAAAAAATAATTACAGAGTTTAAGCATCCTGTATTCAAAATAATGGATGTCATTATCAATGAAAAACCAACGAAAGTTGATTTCAACAAGTTTGAAATTAAAAGCAAAAAGGTTTTTAGGGTCTGGGATATAAATCAACGGACTATGGTAAATTTTTCCACCATTAAACCAGTAAATAGTGGTGACCAAAATTACCTAAACTTTATTCAAAAAGAATATGAGCTCATGGCAGTGAGCCAAATTACCGCTCAAAAAAACGCGGAAAAAAATCTCTCCAAACGAAGAGTCGCCTGATTTTTCTCTGTTCCCACCAACTCTTCGCCACAAAACAAAAGGTCCAACTCAACGTTGGACCTTTTTCTTATCTATTTAATATATTCTGCTAAATCAGATAAATTTTTAAGTTTAATAGTTTTTATCTTATGAGCTTTAACTTCAATATCGGGAATAATCGCTGTCGTAAAGCCTAATTTTTCAGCTTCAGCTAAACGTTGTTCTATTTTAGAAACAGCTCTGATTTCCCCACCTAATCCAACCTCTCCTAGCACGATAGTGTGTCTGTCAAAGCTTTTATTATAATTAGATGACATAATAGCCGCGCAAACTGCTAAATCAAGAGCGGGGTCATTTAAGCGCAAGCCACCAACTACATTTAAAATGATATCTTGGCTAGTTAAATTAACTTTAGTGCGTTTAGTTAATACGGCTGATAAGACTTGTAAGCGATTCAAATCAAAACCGCTGGCCTTACGTTGTGGGTAGCCAAAAACAGTTTTAGAAACCAAGGCCTGAATATCAACTAAAAATGGTCTAGTGCCTTCTACCACACAACCAATTACTGAGCCAGCTAAATCGGCATGGGAAGAATCAATAAAAACTAAACTAGGATTTTCTACTGGCTTAAAACCAGTGCCAGTCATTTCTAAAATACCCAATTCATTAACTGAACCAAAACGATTTTTACTAGCCCGTAACAAACAATAATTATTATTGGTTTCAGCTTCTAAATATAAAACCGTATCTACAATATGCTCTAATGATTTAGGACCAGCCACCTGTCCGTCTTTAGTAATATGGCCAATTAGAATGACACTGATATCATGCTCTTTAGCCAATTCCATAAACTTAACAGCCCCACCTCTAATTTGATTAATGCCGCCGGCCTCTGAAGGGATAAGCGAAGAATAAACTGTTTGAATAGAATCAACGATAACTAAATCTGGTTCAGCTTTTAAAACAGAAGAAATTATTTTTTCAATATTAGTTTCGCCGATGAAACGTAGATTATCTAATGAACAACCTAAACGCTCTAATCGTCCTTTGACTTGAGCAGCTGATTCTTCACCGCTAGCATAAACTACTAAATTATTTTTAGCGAGTGCGTCAGCAATTTGAGCCACCAGGGTTGATTTACCAATACCAGGTTCACCACTTAATAAAATAAGGGAGCCAGGCACGATACCTCCGCCTAAAACGCGATCCACTTCACCAATATTCGTAACTAATCTTTGCAGGTTTAAAGTATCAACCTGTCTTAAGTCGACTAAATCGGCACCGCCAATCGCTTTAACTAACTTTTTCTTATCATCCTCTTGTTTATCTTTAATTTCTTCTCCTAACGTGCCCCAAGAGCCACATTCCAAACAACGCCCACTCCATTTAGGAAATTGGGCGTCGCAATTTGAACAAACATAAACTGTTTTAATAGACATATTTTTAAGGGAAACGGGAGGGATTTCCTAATTATTACTTCTTTTCCCAATAGGCAGTATCTACTAACCATTCGCTATTCTTTTCTATTAATTCAACAGTAATTTTCTGACGATATGGCTCACCTAAACTATCAGCTCTACCTTCTTGTCTTTCGGTCATAACATCAATTTTAGCTGTACCAGCTTTTTTATCATAACTTAAAACATTGGTAGTTAATACTTTAGTAGTAATGCCATAATATTCGCCGCTATAACTCTGAGCCTGAAGTTCTGCTACATATTTATCGGCCCAGTCTCGCATATCGCTGGTCATAAATATTTTTAAATCAGTTACATTACCATAACTAGATTGATTGGAAAATGATCCGAGTCTCTCCACAAAAGAAGTAGCTAACTTAGAGGCGTCATTAGAATCTAATTGATGAGGAGCTTCTTTAGACAGGTCATAAACTTCACGACCAACTCTGTCGCCTGGCGTAGTAGTTGGTATAGAACTAATGGCAGGAGAAGAAACTAACGTAGTAGTAGCAGTAATAAGATTTGGTAATTCATTAACAGAATCACTTTTTTTCTTATTTAAAAATAAGATAACTATAATTATCAAAATAATTACAGCCACAGCGATTATTAATAAGCCAATTTTTTTACGATTTTCCATCATATATTTTATATTTATTTATTTTCCATCTCTTCTTTTCTCTGCTCCTCTAGCTGTCTCTTGGCCTCAGCAATTTCTAGCAACTGACGAGGATCAGAAGTAATAAGTTGATCTTCAGAATAAGACGCTACCACTTTCATAGCTACGTGCTTATTTCCGGCAAAGAAAATACCCTCACCTAAACCACATTCTAATAACAAATATTTTTCACCTTCTGTTAACATGAAAGTCTTTTGCACTAAATCAATAGCGGCCGGGGATTGCTTAAGCAAAATCTGCATAGCCGAGTTATTTACAATCGCCTGACCATAAGGAGATGACAAAAAGTCATTAACATCCTGAGTAATAGTGGTAACGCCTAAATAATATTTACGACAACGTTTAACTAAAGCAAAAATAAACTTAGCTGAATCTTCATGTTGCATCATCCACCAAGCCTCATCAATAACCAGAATTCTCTTTTTAGTTTCCGAACGCACAATATTCCAAATGTAATTAATAATAGTATAAATAGCGATAGGGCGAAGTTCATCTTCCAAATCACGAACCGAGAAACAAACTAATTGATTGCTCATTTCCACGTTAGTTGGATTATTAAGTAGCCCAGCAAAAGTACCATCGGTAAATTTCTTTAAGCGCAGTGCTAAATCAGCTCCACCTTCCATACCTTCTAAAACTTGTTCAAAATCACTCATGACTGGAGCTTCAATGTTTGATAAATCAGAGTCAGGAGTAATATCTTTTTTAGCATAAGTTTCTAGCAGAGCACGATCTACAACTGAATCTTCATCGTAATTTAAATTACCAAGCATTAAACGAACTAAACCTTTTAAAGTAATAACTGCGCTTCTAATAATATCTTTAGGTTTAGCCTCTCCTCCAACTGAACGAGGTAAGTCAAAAGGATTAATCTTATTTTCAGAAGACAAAGAAATATTAACATAAGTTCCACCGACCGCTTCTGATAAGTGCTTATACTCATATTCAGGGTCAATAACAATTACGTCAGAACCTAACATCAAAGAACGAAGTACTTCTAATTTAATAGCATAACTTTTACCAGCACCAGAAGTCGCAAACACTACCGAATTAGCATTCTGCAGTGAAAATCTATCAAATAAAATTAAACTATTATTATGGCGATTAACACCATATAAGATACCGCGATCGGAAGTTAACTCACTGGAAATAAAAGGAAAAGATGAAGCAACTGGTGAAGAATTCATGTTGAATGTTATATATAATTCATCATTACCTAGTGGCAAAGTGGAATTAAATCCTTGTTCTGATTGGAAATAAACACGGCGAGAAAATACTAAACGAGATCCTAAAATATCTTCAACTTGATCACTCATACGATCAAGATCTTCCATGTTATCAGCATACAAAGTGACATACAACGAAAATTGAAAAAACTTTTCAGTTCCCTGTGTTAAGGCATCACGTAAATATTCAATATCGTGCAAGGCAGTTTCACGTAATGGATCGCGAGCCGCACCTTTTTCAGCATCAGCAATAATCTGAGCTTCTAAATTACCAACTTTATTCTTTAATTGTTTCAAAATAACAGCGCTCTTAACAGGATAAAAGAACATTGAAACATCAAAGGCTAAATTCAAATTAATAATTGGAGCAAACCAACCAACATTAATATAACGAGGGTAACCGATAACAAAAATAGTTCTAATTAATTTATTACCAAGTAATAAATGATTAGCTTCTGCTTTTAAACTAGCAGGGGAAATTAAATCGCGAACTGACAAAACGCCACGACGAAAAGCCTTCTCTTCTTCAATAATTTTTTTAGCAATTTCAGGGTCCTCTTCAACGTGAGGCACTATTAAATCATCGGGTTTTGGTTTAGCCAAATCCCTAATATCACTGCTAAATTTAATTTTTCTAGAATTATCTTCTTTATTGAAATTTATCATAAATCAACTCGTAACTTGTTTATATCAACTAATGCTTGGTTCTTCGCTGTTTCTGGATTATAGGTCTTATAATATAATTCTATCAATTCTTGAGTACTTAGACGAGTAGTAGTCACACTCATGGACTCTAATCCGCCTAAAACACTCTCAATACGGCGGTCCAACATTTCTTGATAGCGATTAAAAACTTTTTCTTTTAATAAAATAGTAGAAGCTGGACTAAAAGCACTTTTTAAAGAAGCAAAAAAACCTTTGTGCTTATCAGATAGCGGATCATAAGGAACAACTACATAAAAACGCTTATTCATGATTTTACCCAAGGAAGTTAGTTCCTTAATATATTCAATATATTCACCAGTTTGAGCCTTAAGTAATTTATTAGTTTGCTCCTTCTCTTTGCCGCCTAAATATTCTAAATAAGAATCGATATTTAATTCACGTGATTGAATCACAATCTGCAAAGGAAAACTAATATTATTTAAAAATCTAATATAAGAATCTATAACAGCATTTTGTTCATCTTCACTTTTTAAAGCAAAGTTAATACTAGAAGCAAGAAGCACCGCTCGTAAAGTACCATCCTTCATGATAACAGTGTTATCACGAATTTCAGCAATATCTAAAAATTGCTGAGTAGAAACGGTGACATTATTTTTTGCTAATTTATTTTGAGCCATACTTCTTAAGTTATTATTTCTGAGCCTTCTTCATCGCCGCGATATTCTCCTTGGGTATCAACTATTAAAGATAATTCAGCTAAACGTGACTTTTCATAATATTCCTTAGCTGTTCTAGTAGAATCAAATTTAAGAGTAGGTACTCTTTCTGGATTAGGCTCGGCAGCCAATCTATTATTCCAAACTCTCTCACCGCGTCGGCGTGATGTCTGAATTAAATTTAAAAGAAAATAATGAAAAGGGCGACCATTTATTTTTACAAAGGCTACTACCACCGTCATAATGAAAACAATAATGGATAGTAGCAAAAAGGCAGAAAAATCAAATAATTTGTAAAAAATAGCGATTAAAATAGCGCCGCCTAACAAAACCAAAAACTGTCTAGTGGTAATAGGTCCAATAATTTTATCCTCAACATCAATAAATTGTGGTACGGTAAATCTTTGCATAGCTTAAAACATGAACTTATTATTCAACTTAATAATAAGCTCTATTTCTTCCCAGGTTAACACATCCGGGGTTTTAAGTTCTTGAGCTTTTTGGGCAAACTCTTTAAGACTCTGACCATTTCTTAAAGCATCTTGTCCCATTTTTAAATATATCTTATTAACTGGACTTTGTTTCCAAGCAGTAATACCACCAATCATTTTATCATAGCCATCCTTCTCTAATAATTTTATTTTAGAAATAATTTTAGATACAGCTTCATTGGGCGTAGCACCCAATCTTCTAAAATTAATTAATTCTAAAAATCGAAGTTCATCTACTGGACTCATTACACGTGGAGCTTGTCTTGGTGCAACAGGTGGTTTGACTGGAACAGAAGGAGTAGTTGAAGTATTAGCAGCAGCTTCCATTCTTTTAGCTGCAATAGAAACTGGAGGAGTCAAAGGATGTGGCACTGTTTTTGGTAATGACTTAACTGTTTCCATAGCTTTAGGAGTAGATTCAGCCCGACCAAATAGTCTAGAAAAAAATCCGGGTTTTTTCTCAGCTGGTTTAATTATTTTTTGAGTAGCTAATTGTGGTGCTTCTTGAGTAATAGGGTGAACTGGGGCAACAACAGGAACGGGAGTGACAATTGGTTTAATTGGAGTCATTACTGGCTCTGATTTAATTATTGGGGCAACGGGGGCTACAACTGACGCTGGTTTAACTGGAATTGTAACTGGCTTAGATTCAATAATTGGAGCTTTTGTTACAACTAAATTTTCCTCCTTAGCCACAGTCATTTCTCTTTTAATTGGAGCGGCTATTAATAACTCTTCTTCTGGTTCTTCTAATCTCTTTTCTTTGCTCTCCTCAGGAATCGGTAAATTAAAAGGTGTAACTGGTTTTTTTATTTCACCTTTGGAAATAGCGGATTTTAAATCATAAGGAATATCCCGAGAATTTCCTGGTTGTTCATATAAAGCTCTAATTTTTTCTAGACCAGTTTTAATATTTTTAGCTGGAACTACTTCTTCACTAGCCGGTTTATTAAAATCATCATGTATCTTAAAAATTTTATCAATCACTTGATGATTTAAGCCTAAACCACCAGCTATAATATCTTTGTTTAATGTTATTCTAGTATCAATTCTACTTCTAATACCTTTCACATAGGTATCTAAAATCGTTTTAAATCTCTGGTTCAAATCAGCTCCAGGAAAGCTCACTCCAGAATCACGAACAATACGGTCTACTGTAGAAAAACTAGTAAGAGGCGCTGTTTTAGGCATCACCGAAGAATAAGAGGCAATATAGCCCAAGTAATTAGAAACAGAAAAAAATAAACGTTCTTTAAGTTCAGCTGTTAATTTTTTAGCGCTATCAGGATCTAAAGAAAAATCTGAAATAAAAGTACTGGTTAAATCAGCTAGTAAAATTGACTTAACCATCACCTTCATAACTAAAGCTGCTAAATCTATTTTGTATTTCTTCTCTAAATCAGAAATAATCGCCATAGCGCTCGGCGAAGAAACGCTATCACGAAGATTCTGAGGTAGGGCATTAAATTTTTGTAAGTAATCGAACATGTTATTTTTTACTAAGGCGATTTATTTCTTGAGAAATAGCTTTATATTCTAAAGTAGATGGAGAATATTTAGCTAATGTTTTTTGTAAGTCAAAAATTACTTTTTGTTTTTCAGTGGCAACTTCATCAACAGCTTCTAAAATCATTTCGTTAACAGCTGGCTTTTGATTAATAGGTGTTTTAGCAATATTTACCAATTTACTTCTATCTACTGGAAATATTTCCCATTGATCTAAAGACATCCCGTCCATGCTTTCTGGAAAAAATGATAAATTACGATATAACTTTAAAACTTTACGGACTAATTCTTTTTCAACTGGTTTAAGTTGCTTGATGTTTGGTGATTGAGTTAAATATTCAGCCAAAGCCACTTCATCAAATATTCCGCTACCATATTTTTTAATAAAATCTTTCAACCAATTAGCAATAGTAGGCGAAGCTGGATGACCATCAATGATAATGTGATGATCACTTAATTTTTCTTGGTTAATATATAAAAGATTTTCTATTTTTTCTCCTAAATTTTCATCTACATTAAAAATCTGAAAAATAGCAATATTAAAATCGTGAAGCTTAGCTGGCTCTGCCTGTAAAGCTGGGACAACATTATCACTAAAAGTTTTTACTATTAATTCCTTTTTATCTTCAGTCGATAAATTAGTAATGGGACCAAACTGATTGTTAGCTGAAACTTCTTCGTCGGAAACAATATTTTGCAACTCTGGATTATTTATAATTAAATCTAAAGTATTTGAGAAAATCTGATCTTCTAATTCTTTTGTAATTTCTTCCCCTTTAGTTTTATCAACTTCAAATTTTAAATTAAGATAATCTGATAAATCATCAATATTTAACTCGCCAATGGCCACTAAAATAACAGCGAAGCTTAAATCAACTCCGTATTTTTCCTCAAGATTTTTAATTTTTATAGCTGCTTCGAAACCGCCAAGCACTTCCTGAATTTCGTCAGGCAATTCGTGGAATCTTTCTAGACATTCATTTAAGTAGCTTTCTGTCATAAAATATTTTTAAATCTTTTTTTTCTTTTCTTCAGCAGCCGCCATAGCCCCTAATGGCTTTAATTTTTCAACTACAGTAGAACTAATCTTATTAGATTTACGAGATAAATTGCGGAAGAAATCACGCTCAGCTGGAGACAATTGAATACCTTTATTTTGTCCGCTAAGACCCATCGATCTCTCAAGTGAACCAGTTAATTTATTAAGAGCTTTTTCCATGCCATCCATTTGTATTTCAGCTGGAGGAGTAGGAGATGAAT
>JBAQCS010000005.1:0-6237 GCA_049294415.1 Patescibacteria group bacterium | reverse complement strand
GCATTATCCAATAACGCCAATAACCAACGCGGAGGCAAAAGATAAGGCGTTACTAACTTAATAGATTTTTGGGCTTCAATTATTTTCTGTTTGTAATAATTATTTAAATAATAAGAATGTTGTGTATTGGACCAATTATCGATTAACCAACCTTTTAACTTTTTAGTTAGAGAATGATTGTTATATTGTAAAATTGAAATTTTTTGACCGCCTGACATTTTATAAGCATAGGCAAAGGATTTTAAAATCGGCTTAACTATTTGCCCCTGCAATCTAATTTGTACATCGCGCCAATTAATAATTTTATTTTCAATATTAACCCCTCCCATGAAGGCGGTTCTAGTATCAACTATTAAAAATTTACGATGAGTACGTCTTAACCAGTGACTAAAAAATATTAATTCTACTCCAGCTGCTCTTAATTCTGTAACCATATCCCCTTTTAAATCCATACTACCAAAAGCATCCACTATTAAAACAACTTCCACTCCACTTTGAGCTTTTCTTTTTAAAATGCCTAAAAAATCATGGGTAGTGTTAGTATCACCTAAAAAAATATACATCTCCATGTAGATGGATTCGGTAGCGCCTAAAATGGATTTAATCATCGCATCCCAAGCTTTCTTGGAAGTAGTATAGATTCGGTATTTCATAATTTACTTTTAATTTCAGCTATGTGCTTTTTCATTTCTTTAGCACCAATTTTAATCATGGCTTCAGCTACATCTTTTTTAAAATAGCGACGAAATTTATTAGTCTGCACAAACATTGATAAGTCTGGTTCAACAACCACATCGGCATGTTTGATGGAAGCTTGTGCCAAGTGATACATAACTATTCTAGTACTTCTTAAAGCGACTTTGGTAATAGTAAAACGTTTATCAATAAATTCATTTTTATGATACAGATTAACGGCGATTACAATATCGGCTCCAGCTTTTTTTAAAATATCAACTGGCACAGGATCACTTAGTCCTCCATCTACTAAACGATGATTTTTAATTTTAGTTGGTTCAAAAACCATTGGCACAGAACAACTAGCACGAACTGCTTTGGATAACTTCCCTTCGGTAAAAACATAAGGCTGGCCGCCATTTAAATCTGTAGCGGATATAAATAATGGCATAGTGGCATCTTTAAAATCTTTCTTGCCTAATATTCTTTCTACAAAAGCTTCAAATTTTTTACCACTAACGAGTCCTCCTTTTAATCCTAAATCTAAAATTGTAGGTAGCGCCGCTCTAGGATGACCGACTATTTCTTTTTCTAAAGTATCTAAATCACCATAAACAGCATAATAAGCACCAATTAACGAACCAATAGAAACACCGCTGATATAATCAATAGGAATATTATTTTCCTTTAAAACTCTTAGCACTCCTATTAAAGAAAAACCACGGAAAGCGCCGGAGCCAAGAGCTAATCCAATTTTTTTTCTTTTAATCATATGTAGGCATTATAGCAGACAATAACTTATAAAATAAGTAAAAATTATATTCTTATCATTCTAATTTCTGGTAAAGTTTTCCCCGACGACAAAGAGGCTAAATCTTCTAATGGCGTGACTCCTGACTCTTTAAAACCAAATTTTTCATAAAAACTTTTAGCTTTTAAATTGTAAGTAACCACATCTAAAAATATTGGTTTATCGTCACCGCACCAAGCTAAAGCTTGTTTAATAAGCTGTTTGCCCAAACCTAATCCTTGATAACTCGGCAAAACATAAATGGCGACTAGTTTATTTTTATCTGATTCTCTATTAGCAATACAAAAGCCGGCTATTTTATTATGATCTTTAACCACCCAGAAGTTGCTCAGCTTTCTATCTTGTAACAATCTATCTTGCCAACTTTTAATTCTAGCTGGGCTATTAAAATCTTTAGACTCTATATCAGCGGAGGTTATATTATATTCTTCATTAACATAAGTAGCTAACCACGTTATTTTTTGAACTTCTAAAACTTCTTTGATATCTTCTGGTTGAGCCTCGCTAATTTGTATATTATAATCTTTCATATTTCTTAAATATAACAAAAATGACCTCAAAAATCAAAGTTTATTGCTGATATTTACAAAAATATTAAAGCGTGATAATACAAAGGTAACGAACATTAAAAATTACTAACCAAAAATCGAAGATAATGGAAAATAAATTTGGTATTTTTGTGGGAAGATTTTCCCCAACCCATCTTGGTCATGAAGCAGTAATTAGCAATATGATAAATATTTGCGGATTAAATAACTGCTTGATTGTTTTAGGTAGTTCCAATGCTGCCATGTCTTTTAGACACCTCTTCTCTTATGAGGATAGACGAAACTTCTTGAAAAAAATCTTTGAAGGTATTCAAGTTGTTGGCTTGCCAGACTATCCAACTAATAATGAATGGCTACTAGCCTTGGATGACATCTTAGCTTTAAGAAAAGTAGACTCTAAAAAATCCACATTTTTTGGAGGTTGTGAGGAAGATATACATTTTTTTCTAGAAGCTCAAAGGAAATGTGAATTATTGAACCGATTTGATGGAACAACCCCTAAAGTATCCGCCACCGAAGTTCGAGATGCTTTAATACAAGGCAGATCACTTGAAGGACTCTTAAATCCAATTGTCGTAGAAGAAGTAAAAAATTCCTTTACAATCAATTGGGACAGATTTCGAAAAATGTAACCTTATAAACTTATAATAAGGATGTTGGCTTGGAAGCAGCCATACGTTTAAAGGGTTAGTGAAAAACTCGTTTGTTATAAGTTTTAGCCAGTTCAAAAGAGCTGGCTTTTTTATTACAAAAAAAAGCTACCCGTTTGAGGATAGCTTAAATAAAAAAAATCTTTTAGGGCATAAACCAGGCTGACGGGTAAAATCTTCGCACCTCCGCTTTCATCTCTTTCCAATTTTTGAAAACAATAAATACTTTTTTGAGATCAGGATACTTATCGATTGGTTCTGTGTAAAAATCCACAGCGCAGCCACCATCAAAAGAAATTATATCACTTACTTTTATATAATCTTTTGATTGATTACGAAACTTGTAAGCCATTTTTTCGATAGTGACTAATGACTCAGCTAAAGCTTCTTCGAGCGTGATAAATATACCACCATAAAACCATTGTTCTGGATTATCACACTCCCAAACACGATGATCTTTAAAAAAATATTCAGGGCTTGTAAATGTGGTGGGGTTACCCTCTAGTTGAGGAGAACAAACACTTCCATGAGAGGAAAATAATTGTCTAAGAACCAAACTTTTATCTACAGACTTTATTCTAAAAGTTTCTCTTAATTTGTAATCTTTTGGTCCAATATACTCTCTATTATAAATTGAACCTACTTTTAAATCTTCAATTTTAGTTACATCCATGATTTATATTTTTTGAGTTGTTTTTAAGATACTAATTGAAGCCTGACATAATTTATATATAATGTCAACATTAAGATAATAAATATAAAAAAACAGACCATTAAGCCTGTTTCTGATTGATGTAGTCTTAAAGTCGCAAGTTTCCGAAAAAATAGTTGAAATTATTGGGGAAATTGAGAGATGGGAGGAATTTATTAATAAACAAAGTATTTTTTAAACTGTTTTTTAAGTTTTTCAATCTTTGTAGTATTTCTAGAAATAGTCATCTTATTATTACTTCTTAAAGTAATAATGGATTTTAATTCTTCTTGAGCGGACTCATCAAATTTTTTGTGTTTATTAAAAAATTTATCTAGTAGATTAGTTATCTTTTTGTCTAAATTAAATTCAATTAAAAAATCATCAAGAATATTAAAATAGTAGTTATGAGGGAATAATTCTTTTTCCAAAATATGACATTGTGAGTTATTTTGATTGTAAATCTTTTTTACTTCAAAATCTAGAATATTATCATTACCAAGCAGTAGAAGTAGCGGTTGTTTTTGTCTTTTTATTTCACGAGATAAAAATTCATCGTTTTCTTGTCGACCATAATAAAACCATTGATGGTAATTAAAAGCGAAAATAGGTCTATCTTTGGGAATTATTTGGTTTAATAAATAAAAAGCGTGAGAAGAAAAAATATCTAATTCAGTTAACGTCTTTAGAGAGAAAGAAATTTTTTGTCCTTGTGATAAAGATAAAAATCCAGAAGCCGTTATCGGTTGTTTATAATGAAATTGAGTCACTGCAAAAAAGTCGCTCATTTTTTTTATCCAAACACCAGAAAGTGAGGTTTCGTTTTTATGGGTTGTTATAATTTCCTCAACCTTTAATTTTCTGAGCGCTTTATACACCCCTTGTTTGGTGCCATTTTTTTTATCAATTATAAAATTTACCAAATCAATATTTTTCTTTGGTCCATTTTTTAGTTGGTTAATTATTAATTCTTCAATTGTGTTTGGTTTCAAAAACATATGCCTTTATTATAGCAAAAAACCTAATAAAAGTAAACTATTAGTTTACTAATATACCAAAAATGTAATAAAATTATTAAATTTGACTAATTTGGTGTTTAATTGCGTTAGAACATTAAAAAATAAATTAATAATAATTTTTAAAAAAGGAGGTCATAATGGCACTTTGTGGATTTAATGAAAAAATGTTGAAAGGCTTAACAGCTTTTAACGAAGGATTGGTTGAACATGGTCTTAAATTTCGTTCAGAAAAAAATGGCGAAACTATAGACCAAGCAATTAAAAGAGAAGTATCTGATATGTCTCGTTTGCTTCTGGAATTAAATTCTATAGAAGACACTGGCAAGAGAGTCTTAACCGAAGGCTTAGTAAAATATGCCATGGGTTTTTACTTAATTATTAGGTCATCAGGAATTCAAAATTATGAAGAGGCGATTACGCGTATCGGAGAATACTTCCACTTCATGGATAGTAAATACTATTCGGAACTAGAAGGAAGAGCTGATGATATGAAGGAGTTGGCTAATTTTCTCAATGAAAAGAAAATCTAGCTATTTAAAAAAGGCGGCGTAGCAATTACGACCGCTTTTTAATTTGTAGAATATAGGAAATCCAAAGAAAAATATAGTTGTCTCTATTATTGGAGGTTGATAATTTTCTTAAAAAATATGAATAAATTTCATTCTATTGCATTCGGTTTTCTTTCGGTATATAATATCTTCATAGACTTATATAAACATAAATAACAATATAATAGCGGGGAGACAAACCTAGCTACGGCTAGTCAGATTACAGACATATATTTTAAAACGCAGTCTTCAAATAATGAGCATGAGCAAAGTCTATTTCTTTGCCAACTCATAAATAACACAAGCATATATTCGGGTATATGACTTGTGTTTTTTTATTGGCAAACCGCAATAAGCCTGACTACTGGAGTAACTGGCCAAGCACCAATTATCAGCCTTACTGTGCCCGTCCCCAAAGTTCTTTTAAAAGTTTGACTAGCCGATATTAGTGGTTTTTCCTTTTTTTGGCGACATCCCTCTGGGTAGCCGAAAAAAGGAAACAAAGACGGCTGGTAAATGAGATTTTAGAAACCAAAACCGTGTGCCTATTAACTTGACTATAGGCACACTTAACACCGCAAAGCTATGGAAATGCCAACCAGAGCTTATTGGCAAAAACTAATTATCTCAGGCAATATCTTAGAAATCTATGATTATGAAGACCCGATTAGACTAGGGACTAAAAGAAAGAAAAGAAAACAAGGCGTAAATAAGAAACCAAAAATACCGCCAAGTGAAATTGAGGCTGAACATGAAGAATATAAGCAAGAAATTAAAAATAACTTTTCTCTGCGTCGCACTAAATCAAATATTGTCAGACTGATAAATGCTAACCCCGAATTAAAAGCCTTTGTCACTTTGACTTTTGACGACAAAAAATCAAATGACGGCTCGTTTACAGATATCAATAAGTGTAATTTAATCTTTACTAATTTTATCAAGAGATTAAAGCGACACTATCCCGATTTAAGATATCTAGCCGTGCCGGAATTTCAAAGCGATTATTATTACCGCTCTAAGATTAAAAAAGAGTATGGTGGCAATATTCACTATCACGTTATTTGTAATCTGCCTTATGTATCGAACGATCAGTTATCTAAAATTTGGAATCATGGTTTTGTTAATATAAATAACATTCGCCACGTTTCTAGAATCGGTTTATATGTCGCTAAGTATATTGGCAAAGCATTATTTGATGGTCGTTTATTTGGCAAGAAAAAAGTTTTTTCTTCTAGGCAACTGCTTAAGCCTAAAATCATAATCACTGGTCGAAAGATTAGAGATTATATTAATAA
>JBAQCS010000004.1:0-23306 GCA_049294415.1 Patescibacteria group bacterium | reverse complement strand
CTCCTTATCAGGACCATCTTCTTGTTTTAATCTAATAAAAGCATCCTTCTTATTATACATAAAATTTATTTAACTTCGACAATATTAATAAAATAGAACTAATTATTAATAATACAACAGCTATTTTAAATAATACAGTTTTTTTATTAAGAATATCGGAATTATAACTTATTGCTTTTTCTTTATCGCTAATTAATTGTAAAAAAAGTTTTTTGTTTTCTTTGTTAAAATAATTTTGATTAACTTTTAAATTAACTGAAGAATTTAAATATTTTTTAGGCCAACTAACTATTAACAATAAAATAATTGATGCTATTAATAATACTATGGCACAAAATGCTTCAAATAATTTAACTCCCTGAAGTTGATTTATTAATAAAGTTAAAACTCCAACAACTAAGGTTATTTCAAAACCCATTAAAGTTCCAGCCTTTTGATCAAAAGTGTTATCTGCGTTTGCAACAGTGTCAAAACGTTGACTAGTTGATTCAAGAAGTATCTTATATTTATCATTTTCCTGTTCCATATATTAAAAATTAATATTATTAAGCCAATTCCACGCATCTCTAGGAAGCCAGCCGTCATAATCTTTCATAACTCTAATAATAAGTAGCTGATCATTCTGATCGATTTTCTTATTTAAAATACTTGATATCTGAGTAACATTAAAATCAGTTCTCACTAGCCAATTTGAATCAAGGTAGTGCCACCAATCTCCAATAGATTTAATAGCTTCGTAAAGACCACTATAATCTTGACCAGTTTTATTTAAATCATAAGTAATTAAATAAACCATATTATTATAAATAATTATATTTTTCTATCATTAATAAGCCTCCAATAATGATAACCTAGCGCAGTCAACTTGCATGATTTTGAGTTCATTGCAGCATAATACATATACTGTTCATCTACTGGGACTATTAATCCTACGCTTTGAAGTTTTTGCAAATTTTTAAATATTGCAACATTTTCGGCCTTTGCGTAAGGCTCAATAACTTTATGTTCTACATTTTCTTTATTTGTATCCTCAAATGATGGATCTAAAGAAAGATATTGTTCGGCTGTAGGAAAATATTCTGTGACTTTTCTTAAAATTTCTAAAGAAACTTGTGGCGTTATAGTTTTAATTGGTGTAAATCTAGTTATGTTTGTTTTAAATACTGGGCGCTGATCCCACGGTCCTAATGCCTGATCAATATAAGCATAAACGCTTCCTGGTGTTATAGAGCCTTTTAAATCAGCAGCACCTCCTTGTAGTGCGTCAATTAATAGATTTGTAAATACTCCATGTCCTCCAACTTCTATAGCCGATTCACTATCCCTACTTGCTGTAAGAATTGAAACACCTTCCCCAATATGATAGCTTGATTTTGTGCTATCAGAGGAACCGATTGCCCCAGAATAACAACAATCAAGTATAATAACCTTATTTTTTGATTTAGACTTATTTGCAATAGATAGAATATCATCCATGGAAACGCCTTCATCATTAGGTTTATAATCCGGAGTTACAATGTATCCACCTAAATCATTGATATAACCATGACCAGAAAAATACAACAATGATGTGTCACTATCACCACTAAATAACTCGATAATAAGACCTTTTAATTCTGATTTAGTTTGAACATCTTTTTCAATTCTAACATCAAAATTTGGAGACCCATCTCCATTCGTTTCAATGGCACCATTAAAAGCAATAGCATCATTAATGCATCCACCCAACTGGCATTCTGGATAGTTATTTATTCCAATAATTAATGCTTTTTTTGTAATCATATTATTTATTTTTACCCTCGGTCATCATCTGATCAATTGCGGAGGCAATATCATCCCATTCCCATTTAATAGTTCTGTTTCTTTGGAGCCCTTCTGGCAAATTACTCGCGGAATTAGCTCCGTCAACATACACACCAAAACAAGGAACATTGTTATTTCTAGCAAAAGAAATTTCTTTTTTAACTCCAGTTGCCGATGTCATATTTTTACCAACCAATACAATAACCATATTACATTTATTAATTTTTTCTTCTATTAACTTTTCCCACTGACTCTGTGGTAATGATGATTTAGAAGACCAATCCTCAATGTTAAAAGGTGTTTTGGAGTGTTTTGCTTGACCAGCAAATAAAATTTTCTCGGTTTCGTTGTGATCATAATCAAAACTTATAAAAGCTCTTGGGTTACTCATAGAATTTTAAATTAATTATAAAATTTATATTTTAAAAAAAGCCCAGCAAAAAAACTGGGCTCTCTAGGTGCTCTAATTGTATATGCGGAGAGTGAGGGATTTGAACCCTCGATACCTTGCGGTATGCCGCCTTTCCAAGACGGTGCACTAGACCACTATGCGAACTCTCCAAGTTTTAAATTATTCTACTTAACTTTTGAATATACCCACAATTCGTCAATCATTTCCTGTAATTTTAAAAAGTCTTTTTTACTACCATATCTCAATTTAAAGGTTCCTAGTGGATTTGCTTTAAATTTACCAACTTTTTGTTTTAAAACTATTGTTTTTTGAAACTGATTTAATGGAACTCCTGACGCCTTAGACCAAATTAACTTAACTTCATCTTCTTTTAAGTCAGGATAAATAAATAATTGCCCTCTTAAGCGAACCCAATCTATCTTTAATATCTTTTTTAAAAATAAACTAAAACAAGATATTATTTTAGGATCAGAGTTAGTTAATTCAATAGAATAGGTTAATCTGGTCTCACTTCTATAATCACGACGAGCTTTAGTCCCCTCGCAAGAATACAAAGCAGCCCCTACTAATTTTAATTCTTTGATAGTCATACTCGCTATTATAGCGAGTAAAAGTAACTAGGTCAATTACTTAATTTGTCTCTCTACTAAACTTTTTAAACCTTCAACCTTAGCACCAGTCTCATCTTGATAATCATCATAAGGTCTAGCTCCTATTACTAACTCATTACCCACGAATATTGTTGGGGCTCCGTAAACTGAGAAATCCTTAGCATTCTCGGCTACCTGTAACATTAAACCTTGTTTTTCTAAAGAGGTCAAGCACTTGGTAAAATTTGCCTTATCTAAGCCTTGTCTCTCTACTTCAGTAGCAATCTTTTCAGTACTAAAATCATTATTAGTAATGGATGAGAAGATAACATTTCTCATATCAGCCCACTTACCACCATCCATTGAACATTCAATAGCCATAGCTGCTTCCATCGAAGCGGCATTATCTCTTAAAACATATGGTCTCACAGCAATTGCTACTTCATCACCAAATTCTGTCTTAATCTTATCTAAATTAGCCGCTAATTCAGCTGAAAATAAATTATTATAATCCTCATAAACTAGAATTTTAACTGGAGCTTGAATAGAACCAATAATTTTCTCTTCAGCTGAAACAGTTGGCGAAGAAGCTGGTACAAAACTTTCGGCCTTGGCCTCTGAAATAGCACCAATATTATTAGTTACAGTTTTTTCTTGCCAGAAACTTTTTAGCAGCAATAATGATATTACTAGAAGTGCTAAAAAAATAATGATACCCCACACAATTTTCTTCTTCATATGTTTATAAGGAATTATTTCTTATTATTTTATTTTTATTTTCTAAAAAGTTAGCCACAGTAAATAAATTATTCTCACCTAAACGAGGAGCAATAATTTGACCAGCAATTGGTAATCCATCAAGTAAACCTGATGGCAAGGACATAGCTGGCAGACCAGCTAAACTAGCACCTGTTACGAAAATATCTTCTAAGTACATGGCTAGCGGATCATTAACTTTTTCACCTATCTTAAAAGCTGGATGAGGTGCGGTTGGAGTAAGTAGTAAATCGCAATTTTCAAAAACTCTCGCAAAATCCTGACAAATTAAAGTTCTAACGGCCTGAGCTTTTTTGTAATAAGCATCGTAATAACCTGAAGATAAAGCATAGGTTCCTAACATGATACGACGCTTAGCTTCTGGTCCAAAACCTTGACCGCGACTCTTCTTATAAAAATCCTGTAAGTCTTTAGTTTCTGGCGATTGATATCCCCAACCAATACCATCAAATCTAGCTAAATTAGAACTAATTTCTGATGGAGTAATAATATAATAAACAGCGATACCATAATCGGTGTAAGGTAAATCTACTTCAGAAACAATGGCGCCGGCATTTTCTAAATCAGAAACAAACTTATCTAAAGATTTTTTAATTTCTGGATTTAAGCCTTCGATAAAATATTGCTTTGGTAAACCAATTCTTAAACCCTTAACATCAGGGACTCCAGTTACTTCCCTTTCTCCCGAGTAAGTTGTACCGTCTTTAGCATCACTACCAGCAATAATATTATAAACAGTCGCCGCGTCTTCAACTGTTTTAGTAATCGGACCAATAACATCAGTTGATGAGGTCATAGACAATAATCCAAAGCGAGACACAGCACCATAAGCTGGCTTATAACCAACTACACCGCAAAAAGCTGCTGGATAACGAATTGAACCGCCAGTGTCAGATCCAATAGCAAAGATACATAAATCAGCCGCGACTGAAGCGGCACTGCCTCCAGATGAACCACCAGCTACACGAGATAAATCCCAAGGATTAGCTGTTGGCCCGTAAGCTGAATTTTCAGTTGAAGCACCGTGAGCAAATTCATCTAAATTAGTTTTACCTAATAACACTGCTCCAGCTTCGTGTAATTTTTTAATAATTGAAGCGTCATAGGGAGCAATATAATTTTCTAACATTTTAGAAGCAGCCGTCGTTCTCACACCTTTGGTAGTAATATTATCTTTACAGACATAAGGAATACCTAGTAACGGTAATCTTTCGCCGTTCATTAATCTCTTATCAGCTTCAATAGCTTCAGCAATAGCTCTTTCTGAACAGACAGTCAAAACAGCGTTTAACTTAGGGTTAACGTCTTCAATTCTTTGTAAGCAAGCTTCAGTTAACTGCAAAGAAGTAATTTTCCCAGCATCTAATAACTCTCTAGCTTCTTGAATATTTAAATAATTAAGTTTAATTTCCATAGTATTTCTTTAAAGCACTTTTTTTACTTTAACCTGACGACCAACTAATTCACTTTGGCTCAGTGCCATAGCAATTTCCTCTGGATTCCAATCACTAACCTCATCTTCACGCCAAGTATTAGATAAACCGCCTACTTGAAAAGTAGTGCTAACTTCAGAGGTATCAACAGTTTTTAGTTTATCAATATATTCTAAAATAGATGATAGCTGCTCACTATATTTAGTCTCTTCTTCACTAGTTAATTCTAGACGAGCTAGAAAATCAGCAATATATTTTACTTCTTCACGACTAATCATAAATTTATTTTAAACCAGGCATTTTCTCGCCACCTAAATAAGATAGCATGGCTCCGCCAGCTGTAGAAACGAAATCAACATATGATTCCATCTTAGTTTGATTTAGTGCTTCCACTGTTTCCCCGCCGCCTACTAAACCATAAGCTTTACCAGTAGAACGAGCAGCTACAGCAGTCGCGATAGCTAAAGTACCGTGTTTATAAGATCTTTCTTCAAACTTACCTAGAGGCCCGTTCCAAACTATAGTGCTAGCCTTCTTAATATAAGAAGCGAACATGGCAATAGTATCAGGTCCGATATCTAAAATAGCATCTGATTTATTTACATCATTTACATCTTTAATTTTTACTTTTTTCTGTCTATCGCAAACTACTACATCAATCGGTAAGATAATTTTATCCATTAACTTGCGACCCTTAAAAAATTTCTTAACGAACACTTCACTGTCTTTATCAAAAATAGATTTACCAATTTCTTTCTTTTGTTGTTTTAAAAAATTATTAGCTAAGCCGCCGCCAAGTAATACTTGGTCAGCTAAAACTGACATCTTAGCAATTAAAGGGGCCTTAGTACTAATCTTAGCTCCACCCATAATAACTACTAATGGTTTTTTTGGTTTCAATATTTTATCTAAATTAGTTACTTCATTCATCAACTGTAAGCCAAAATAAGTTGGTAAGCATTTTCTAATAGCACTAACGGAAGCTTGAGCGCGGTGACAAACTGAAAAAGCTTCGTTAACATAAATATCAGCTAAACCAGAAAGGTGTTTAGCAAACTTCAAGCTATTAGAGAGTTCTCCTTCATTAAAACGTAAATTTTCTAAACAAATTATTTCACCAGCCACCATTTTAGCTACTTCATTATCAGCTTTATAACCCACTGTTTCTGAGACAAAGCTAACTGGTTGTTTAATTATTTTAGATAAAGCTGAAGCTACTGGTTTAAGTGATAATTCTGGAACCACAGCGCCTTTAGGGTCGCCAAGGTGAGCGATTAAAATAACTTTGGCACCATGGCTAGTTAAAAAATTAATAGTTGGTACCGCTGCTCTAATGCGATAATCCTCTTTAACTTTACCGTCTTCTAGAGGAACATTAAAATCAACTCTAACCAAAACTTTTTTATTTCTTAACCCTTTAGCTTTTTCAATGGAAACGAGCTTCATATATTTAAAATTATTTTATTTCTCCTAATTTTATTTCTACCCCACCCTGCTCTCCGTTACGATTATAAGTAACGTAGATGACGTCGCCAGCTGAATAAGCTGACAAAACTTCTGATAAATCATGGGCGCTATCTAATTCTTGATCATCAATACGAGTAATTACATCACCTTCTTTAAGACCGGCTTTATTAGCTGGCCCATTAGCTTCAATTTCTTTTAACCAAGCACCTTTATCAATCTTTAAGCTTGGAGCTTTAACGATGGCTAAATTTAAATAATTAACACCTAGTGACGGGAAAACTGATTTTTGAGCAGCGACTAAAGTGCGCCAAGCTGGCAAGAAAACGTAGTTAGGTCTAGCTTGTAAATCACTATCAATAAAGCCAACAAAATCACCACCCAAATTAAAGACAAAAGAATTTTTAAATTCTTCACCTAAATTATCTGATAATTTCAAAAGGATGTCTGGTCTATCGCTAGTTAATTGTAACTCTGGTCTTTTTTTAGAAACTAAAGAGCTAATAAGTGTTTGTCCACTTGGAGAAACGACTAATAAAGTTGTGCCAGGTTGCAAGTCGGAAGGATTAGCCATTTTGCGAACTGGTAAATTAATAGCCGACTTTAAGTGAGCTAAAATAATTGAACCATCACCAGAAATCTTAACAGTTACCGCTTGATCAACTTCATACATTTTCTTGTCATAAGAAATAGCTGAATACTTTTTGATATTTTCTAAATTATTATCTTTAACGCCATTTAAAACAACCCAACCATCATTAGATAGAATAAAACCGTAAGCATCAGGAGCTGTTAGATTGTAATAATCCTTAGAACCAGCTTCATTTTTAAAGGCTGAAAGTAATACTGGTTGCAAAGCAGCAATTGTTTCATCAACTTTGACGTCTTGATTAACTACCACCTTCTTAGCATCCTGAATAATTAAATTAGCACGACTATAAATTGAGTCAGCTAAATTAACATCACGAGCTCCAGTTAAGCTTTCTAAATTGCTACCCCAGTAAGAAGTAGCTACCATAGAACCGGCTACTCCAGCCAAGGTACCGAAAGCCAAAGAAACAACTATCAAAATAAATAAATTGGTTGGTTTTTTCATATTAATTGAGCCAGCTGGCAGTAAAAAGCAAAATTGCCAGACCGATAAAACTTAAAATTGTATATAATTTTATTTTTTTCGAAGTTAAAGCGTTTTGCAAATATAAATTAACTAAATTACTACTTAAATAATAAACAATGGCAATTACTAAACCAGAAACATTATAATTCAAAGGCAAGAAAACAAAAACCCAAGCGGCTTCAGCTAAAACTAAGGTTGTTAAAACAGAAAATTGCCAAACAATTTTAGAATCATAATCATCTGTCTTTAAATTAACATAAACTAAAGCCAAAACTAAAACAATAAAGAGCAGTAACATTGGCCAGACCTCAAAATTCAGTAAAGACTGTAAACCAAAAATATTAGCAGCTAACCAAAAAACTGTTAGAAAACTAGCATAAGATTTAGTTATCTTCATGTCGCCATCACTATATAAGTCTGGTCTATTCCAAAAGTAATATAAACTTTTAAAATAATTAAACTGAAAAACTAAAAGTACCAAGAATAATAATTGAATTATCAATTGATTAGTACTAAAAGAAGCATAAACAGCTACGGAAAATAAAAAAATTAAAGGTAAAACCGTTGGTAAATACCAAGGCATTTTAGGGCCAGCTTGACGCAAGAAAAAGGCAGTAAAGACAATAGCAGCCGCTGACAATAAAAAAGCAATATAAAAGAATTCTGGCCAAATCAAATAAGCTTGGGCTAAAGACCAAGTAAATAAAGGTAAAATTATGACTAATAAACGGGCTAACTTCATTTCTTTTTATCTATTAATACGCAAAAGTTTTACATGTTTACAAATATAACGATAAATGCCGAAAATAAACAATTATCAGCTAAATTATAACATTAAATACCCCTAGTAACAATCTAATATATTTTTATGGTTGTGCCAACCTGTAGACGACTATAAAGGTAGGGGGCGTCTTTAACTCCCAATCTAATACAACCATGGGAAACTGGCACACCTAAGTGATTTTCCCCTTCCCGATAACCGCTAGGCCAGATTGGTAATTCATGAATACCAATACCGGGGGCATTAATTCCCATCCAATAAGGCATCCATAAGCCATAGGTTTTAGACCAAGCTTTCTTAACTTTATTCTGAATTTTATATTCTCCTTTAGGGGTGGGCATGCTCTTTTTGCCGGTAGAGACTTTAAATTCCTTCCACTTATAATTATCAACGAAGTAATAAATTTTTTGTTTTTTTAAATCAATTTCCACGCGTTGATCTAATTTGGAATCAGAAATATCCATAGGATCATAGCCCCAATCAATCTCCATGTAATCTTTAAAGCCATCGCCATCCGAATCTGGATTATCTTTATCAGTATTAAACTGTAGCTCTAAAACATCTGACAAACCATCTTTATCAGCATCAAGCGGAGCCTCGGCCCGCACATTAGCTAGACCAAACCAAAAAAAACTAAAAAGGAAAATTAATAAAAGATATTTTTTCATGTTTATTTCTTACTAAATTCACAACCGCAATATTTTTGGCGATAGAAATTTAATTCTTTAGCTACAGCTTGTGATTTATAAAAGCCATTATCCTCTTGAAAATCTTTTTCTAAAAAAGCTACTCCGTATTTAGCGGATAATTCTCTGGAAATATTATTAATAGCTACACTATCTTTATAAGGAGAAACTAACAAGCTAGTGGTAAATAAATCAAACTTATTTTGTTTAGCAAATTGCACAATCTTATCTAAACGATCGCGGTAACAAATCACGCATCTAGCCCCTCTTTCCGGTGTTTGTTCTTGTCCTTTAATTTTATCTAACCACTCATTATGAATATATGGCTCAATAATTAATGGTAATTTATAACGAACCGCAAAATCAGACACTGCCCCCAATCTCTTAGTATATTCTTCAAAACTATCTAAATTAGAATTATAAAAATACAAAGTTAAATCAAATTCTGGCATCAAAATATCACGACTAATATAAGCACTGCAAGTAGCACAACAAACATGTAATAATAATTTTTTCTTACGGTCAAAAAAGGAAAAAATAATAACAGCCAGCAACATTAAAACCACTAGTAATCCTAAGGCCATTAATTTTCCACGGCTTTGCAGTAATAAAGCTAAGGCGCCAAAAGTAGCTGATAAAATATAAAAAACGAAAACGGTTTGTTTTTGACTTAAACCTAAAGCGAGCAGTCTGTGGTGTAAATGTTTTTTGTCGGCTGATTTAAAAGGATTTTTGCCAGATAGCAAACGACGGAAAATTGTCCACGCTACATCTAAAATTGGTACTCCCATTACTAGCAGTGCTATAGCAATTTTACCACCAGAGATAATAGCTAAAACTCCCAAGGCAAAGCCTAAAAATAAAGAACCACCTTCCCCTAAAAAAATAGAGGCGGGATTAAAGTTATAAAATAAGAAGCCTAAAATTGCTCCAGCTAAAACAGCGGCCGCCAGGGCAATATCTGGCTGATAATATTTAGAGGTCAGAGTAAACAGAAAAATAACTATCACACCAATTAAAGAAACGCCGCCGACTAAACCATCAACGCCGTCTAATAATTTAGTAGTATACATCATGCCTAACAACCAACAGAAAATTAATATTGGTGATAACCAGGCAATGCTCATAGTTCCGCCGAAAGGATTAGAAAGCTTAGCAATTTCTACGCCGCCCAATAAGACAGCCACAATAGCTAAAATAGGAAAGATAAATTGTTGATAAGGTTTTAGATTATATTTATCATCAATAATTCCGCCCGCAATTAAAATCAAAGAGCCTGCAAAAAATCCCAACCAATGCCACATATTTAAATCACCGGCTACTAACTGCTTACCGAATAAAGCAATAACTGCAAAAAAGGCTACAAAAATAGCTGTACCTCCTAATAATGGAATTGGGGTTTTATGAATTTTACGAGCTGCACCAGGCAAATCGACGATATTATATTTGGTAGCCACCTGCTTTAAAACTGGCACTAAAGCTAGCGATAAAACAAGAGCCAAAGAAAAAGCTAATAGGAAAATCATATTTTAGAATTAAAGCACCCGGCCTTTTTCAACTTCGATATTACCATTATTATTAATTATGACAATGTCGCGTCTCTTTAATTTACCAGCTAAAAATAAATTAGCTAATTCATCTTCTACTCTTTCTTGAAGCAAACGACGCAAAGGACGAGCACCAAATTTAGGATCATAACCAGCCTTAGCTAAAATTAGCACGCCTTCTTTATCGGCCTTAAAATCAATACCCTTCTCCGCTAAGTTCTTCTTAATCTTCTTTAACATTAAAGTAGCAATTGAGAAAATATTTTCTTCGGTTAATGGTTTAAAAACAATAATGCCATCAAAACGATTAATAAGTTCCGGTCTCATGTACTTATTTAATTGATTATCAATTAAATCTTGTTTAATTAAATGAACATCGATGCCCATTTTAATTTCTTCCTGAATAAAAACTGAACCAATATTAGAAGTAGCAATAATAATTGATTCGGAAAAACTAATAGTTCGCCCTTTTCCATCGGTCAATCTGCCATCATCTAATAATTGTAGGAATAGATTTAAAATATCAGGATGAGCTTTTTCAATTTCATCTAATAGGACTAGAGAGAATGGTTTTTTTCTAACTGCTTCTGTTAGATATCCCAAGGTACCACTAGCATCACCAATCATTTTACTAACACTATCTGGTTGTTGATATTCACTCATATCCAAACGAACCATATAATCCTCAGCCCCAAAATAAACTTGAGAAACTGTTTTAGCTAATTCTGTTTTACCAACACCAGTCGGACCAAGAAATAAAAAACTAGCAATCGGACGAGCTGAATCATTTAAATCAGCTCTAGCTCGACGTAAAGAAGCAGACACTGCTTTAACAGCTTCTTCTTGCCCAACCATACGCACACCAATACTATTTTCTAGGTTAAGTAATTTTTGACTTTCATCTTCCGATACTTTATTAACTGGTATGCCGGTCATTTCCGATAAAGCCGAAGCTACCACTTCCCCATCACAAATAGATTTATCAGGATTATTGCGAGCAATTTGAGCAGAAATACCTACTGCTTTCTGTAATAAATTAAAAGCTTTAAGTGGCGCACTAGGATCGTGCAAATATTTACCAGCAAAAGTAGCTGCTTTTTCTATCGCTTCATAAGATAAATAAATTCCGTAATGAGACTCTAAGGCCGCTGCCTTACTTTCTAAAATTTGAATAGTTTGATTAATATTAGTTTCGCTAACACCAACGGTTGTCATAGCATTACCCAATGAACTATGTTCTACAAACTTACTATAATTTTCAGTGGTAGTGGTACTGATACAAAATAAGGCCTGACGACTGACAGCGTCAGCTAAAACTTCAGCTAAGTCTAAACTTTCTTGATCGCCAGAACTAATACCCATCAAGTTCTCGATATTGGAAATATATAAAACAATATTACCGGCGCGATTAATATCATACAAACAAGTAAGTAATCTTTCTTGAGCATCAGCTGGTGAGGCACCTGACACTAGTCTAGAAACATCTAATTCTATTAAGCGTTTATCTTGTAAAAACTCTGGAACAGTTTCTTCTACCATCATTTGAGCTAAACCTTCCACAATAGTTTTTTTACCAACACCAACTGGACCAACCAATAACACGCCAGCATGACCACTACCAAAAAAATCAAAAATAGCATTAAACTCTTTGGTTCTATCAATACATAATTCTAAATTACCGCGTCTGGCTTCGTCTGTAATATCACGAGAAAAATGATCAAGGGTTGGAGTAGCTACAGCCGTATAAGATCTATTCATATTACCACCAGGTTTAAGTGAAGCGGCGCGGCGATAAGAATGATAATTACCAACCAAGCGTTCATTCATGCGTAACCAAGCAATAACATTTTGCAATTTATTTTCATCAACGTTTAAATCGTAAAGTATTTCCGTTAAAATTGGGTCACTAGAGTAACATGGCCAAGCTAAATCTAAAACAGTAGTAGCTACTTGCTGTCTTTTTAAAGCTTCTAAAGCTGCCATAACTAATAATTCTTGTAAGGCCTGACTAGGAATTGGCGAATTTTTAGTAGGCTCATCATCAGCTAAATATTTATCCAACTTTTCTATTAGAGATTCAGCACTAACTCCCAGTCTAATAAACATGGCCTGAACTTTTTTAGTCTTAAGTAAGGCTCTAAATAAGTGACGAGGAGCTAATTCTTTTTGTTTTAATTTAGCAGCCAATAAAAAAGCTTCCTCTAAGACCGTTTTGGATTCAGTGTCTAGTGTGTTAGCTAAATTAAATGGAGTTTTTTTCTTAAGCTGTCCATTTTTACTATCAAGTAGAAAATCATCATTTTTAAATTTAATAGCTGCAGCCTTATCAACGCTGGAGCGATAATATAAAAATAAATCAAAGAAAATAGAAATTAAAAAAACTAAAATTAAAGGATGCTGAAAACGCCAAAAGGTCAGTATTTCTAATGGCGACTCCAGTAACATGACTCTTTCTTCATAAAGCCACCAAGCTATAGCAATGACGCCTAGGGCTGCTATACAAAAGAAAATAAAGCTAATTAAACGTCTAATTCTTAAGAAATTACGATCCAAATGAATTAAAGAGCGTTTCAGATTTAACTTGGAATAGAAGAAGCGACCCAAAAACCAGATCCCAGAGCTGTCTAGTTTATTGTTATATTCAAAAGTAATTTTTTCTTCATTCATAAAATTAAAAAATCTGCAAAGCGATAGCTAGCAGCACAGCTGGCGGTAAAATTAAATAAGCGGCTATAAATAGTAAACCTAAAACTAAAAAAATAAACAGCACTAAACCTCTAAAAATTATCTGAACTAAACGAATAAAAAAGGAAATAGCCCGCCCAGCAAAGTCATGCTGACCATACATCGGCACAAATAGGTTTTTAAGCCAAACAAAAAAACCTAAAGAGGCTTCTTGCTCACGCCAAAAGTTAAAAACTCCTTTAAGCGTCTTAACTAATCCCTGTCCGTACCACCACAAGGGAAAATAAACGAAATCCCAAACTATTTTTAGGATAATTTTAACACTATAAGTCGCTGCGTTATGTTTCATAAGTTTTTCAAATCTTTTTTTAATTATACCATAAAAAAAATTAAGCCGGAAAGATTTACTTGGCAAAAAAATAATAATGTTATAATATAGCTAAAACAATCAAAATGGAGGACAAAAATGGTACTTTTAACATTAAGTTTTACGTCAGTGGCGACGTTAATAATAGCCATAATTCTAATAGCTATAGTTTGGGTGATTAAAGCAACAACTTGTCATCTTTACTACTATTTTGCTTTCGACCCAGAAAGAAATATTCCAGTCAAAGTGGCTTGGATTGCTACAGTAGTTATTATTAGTATTAGCGGCATTATTATCTGGTAAAATAAAAGCGGACCAAAACGGCCCGCTTTTTTCTTTATATCAACTGGCGATTAATTTTTATTCCAAACATTATCTAAAAATTTTCTAATTAAACCACGATTATTTCTTTGGATCTTATTGTCTGGCATAGTTTTTAGATTATCAGAAGAACCGCTTTCTTTATCTCTATATTCTTTTCTAGCATTCTCCACCATATGAAAATTTACTTTAGAATCAGCTGCAATATTTGCTTCAGCAAATTCTTCTTCTAAAGGTGCATCTTCAATGGCCTCTGGATCAGTAGCCTTAACCGGTTCCAAACCTTCTTCGGCAACAGCGATAACTTCTTCATTATCATGATCCACATGAAAAGAAGCTAACGGAGTACTTTCTAAGTCCGGTCCTTTATACTCATAGTAACCGATGTCCTTACGAACTTTTTCTAATTCCTTTTGATTATCAGCTGGCTCATAATTTTTCATGGCCTCTTCTTGACTATCAAGATGATTAGTAAAATCATCACTCTCATCAACTACATCTTCGGCTGTTTTAAATTTCTTTCTATTAGCTTCGATAAAATCTTCATTATTAAGGTCTTCAGCGCGGTCGAAGACTGGAGTCTGATCGAATTTTGGCATATTTATTTAATTAAACGGGGCTTTAAACTAGCCTCTATATTAAGTATAACAATAAATAAAAAGACTAAACAAGAGAAGGCTCACTAAATAATCCAGATTCTTTGGGTTCCTTTAAAAAGTCATGCTGTAATTTTAGGCGCTCTTTTGGTTTTATTTTTTTAAAACTGGCTAAATCGGCTTGAGATTTTTTCATTAACTGAGCGTCGGACTTAATCATCAGCTTATCAATCTTTAAGGCCATTTTATTAAGTCCTAACAGCTTAATACCAGATAATGACCGAACACGAGACAAAGCTACATACCCCATGCCATATTCAAAAGTTCGACTTAAATCCATTTCGGCACAATCCAAACTCATTCCCTGACTCTTATGAATAGTAATGGCCCAAGCTAAACGTAATGGTATCTGCCAAATAGTAGCTAATGATTTTTCATCATCACTTATTCTCCAAGCATCTGGCACAGCCATAATTGTCTCTCCTTTTAAGGTTTCAATAATTGGATAATTGTCAGCACTGGAAAAAGAAACAACTTTACCAATAGTGCCATTAACATAACCTTTATCAAAATTATTACGCACAAACATGACGACAGCACCAATGCGCAATTCTAATTTCTCTGGAGCTAAGCAACCTTCTTGTAATTTCTTAACTAAATTAGGTAAACCTTCATGACGCATCTGAAAAACTGCTGGCTCGCCAGGTAATTTAGACATTTCTAAATTATTATAAGCATCAACGTCAATATTATGGGTAAATAATTTAGTAGGATTAATATCACTTTCAATCGGTATATTTAAACGTTCTAATAATATGTCACTCACCTCTTTTATTTTGCGATTAGCTCTAATATTATTTAGAACTTCAAAAAAACGAGTATCTTCATGACGATATTGTTCATCTAGGTAACAAATTTTTAACTTTAACTCCTCCCAAACATTAGAATCAAAAACAAAACGCTTATCTTGTCCTAAACCAGCCACTGGTGGTAATTGAAAAAAATCACCACACAAAACTATTTGCAAGCCACCAAAAGGTCTGGCATCTTGTCTAATAGCCTGGCAAACATAACTAGCTAAGTCCAATCGACTAGCACTTAACATGGAAATTTCATCAATAATTAAAACTCTGGCATATTTAATACGCTCCCAAATTTTTTCATCATTAACTATTCTCTTTAAATCTTTAGGTGATAAACGCTCTTCAATGCCAATGCCGCACCAAGAGTGAATGGTTCTCCCGTCTAAGTGAGTAGCCGCTAAACCAGTGCTGGCTGTTACGCCAATTTTAATTTTATTATCTTTAAGATATTTAATATATTGATTTAATAAAAAAGTCTTGCCTGATCCAGCGGAACCAGTCAAAAAAATATTATAGCCGCACTTTAAAATCTCCAAGGCTTCTTTTTGAGTCATACAATTTTACAGCCAAGCTGAAATATCAGGATAAATAGGATCACTGCCCCTCTTATTTAAATCTAACCAAATAACTTTACCTTCATCTTTAGAGTCAATAATTTGCATTTCGGATTGCTGATACATGTTAGCATCAACAAAGTCAGCTGAATAAATAAAACAAATTTCATGACCCGTTAAACCGTCGTAAGTAAAAATATTTTCCACTACACCTAATAATTTACAATTAGTCAGCTCGGCATTTAGCTCTTCTAAAAATTCCCTTTTTAAGGCAGCTTCTGATGTTTCACCAAAATCAATACCTCCACCTAAAAGGCGATAAAAATTTTCATTCTTAATTTTATCATGACCAGGCGAGACTAAAATGTGACCTTGATCATTTTTAATAATAGCCAGAGTCATACCTCTGATAGCTTCACTGTTAAGTGGCATAAATTTAAAGTTATTTTTTTCTATTATAGCAGAAAGTAGACAATAAGTCCGACCCCACACAACCTTGACAAATGTTATTAAAAATTATAATATTTTCTGAAAACTTTCGTATTTTTTTAACAACCAAAAACTCTCTATTATGGATCAAAGACAAACTGATTTGAGTCTAAAACAGATTTTAGACTTCTTAAACAATGGTAGCTCATACCCCGACTGTTTATTGCTGAATGAGCTGGGCCTTATTTGCCGAAATGGACAGGACGAAGATGAAACTGGTGAAAAATACCTGTTATCTACTCTGGAAGATGAAGACAGAAGTAAAAGGACCATCGCCTTCTGTTGTTTATCGCTGGTACCCGGGGCCAAAGAAAAACATGCTACAGCACTGGCTGATTTCCGAAATAAGCCAGAAAACAAAGAGTCACTATCTTTTATTGACAGGTCTCTCGCCAGGTATAATTAAACCTCCGCAATCATCTCTCTAAAAGGCTTCAACACAACGTTGAGGCTTTTTTATTATCATTGACACTGATTCTATCTTATAGTAATATTATTTTAGCACTCCTAAAGATAGACTGCTAAATAATCATCTAAACATTTAACTATATGTTCAACAAATTCACTGATAAATCACAAGAAGCCATTATTAATGCTCAGGGTATTGCTAGCAATAGCGGACAGCCTAATATTGAAGCTTTACATATTTTACTAGCCTTACTTCAACAAAGAGAGGGCCTAGTAAAACCGCTACTAGAAAAAATAAAAATTGATCCAGATTTAATAGAGACTTACGTTATTAATGAAATTAAAAAATTACCAAGGACTAAGATTGCTCCGCAAAATGGTCCTATTCAAGCTGTCTCCGGAACTAATGAAACAGCTATGGTTTTAGAACGTGCTCAAAAAGAAGCTGATGGCATGGAAGATGAATTTATTTCCACTGAACACATCCTACTGGCTTTAATTGGCGTAGCTTCCCCGGCTCAACAAGTTCTACTTAATTTTAAAGTTGAATACGAACCAATCAAAAAAATCTTAACTGAATTACGTGGTGATTTACATATTACTGATCCTTTTCCAGAAAATAAATTTAAAGTTTTAGAAAAATATACTACCAATTTAACCGAGTTAGCTCGTAATGAAAAACTAGATCCAGTTGTTGGTCGCGACACAGAAATTCGCCGTATCATGCAAATACTTTTACGCCGCACGAAAAATAATCCCGTGTTAATTGGCGAACCAGGTACTGGAAAAACTGCTGTGGTAGAAGGCTTAGCTCAAAGAATTGTGGCTGGTGATGTGCCGGAAAATTTAAAGAATAAAGAAATCGTAACGCTAGACTTAGGAGCCATGGTAGCTGGCGCTAAATTCCGTGGTGAATTTGAAGACCGCTTAAAAGCAGTTTTACGTGAAGTCAAAGCTCAAAATGGTAAAATTATTTTATTCATTGATGAACTACATACCTTAATCGGTGCTGGAGCCAGTGAAGGTTCTATGGATGCTTCTAATATGTTAAAGCCAGCTCTGGCTCGCGGTGAACTGAGAACTATTGGTGCTACTACCACTAAAGAATATCAAAAATATATTGAAAAAGATGCTGCACTTGAACGTCGCTTCCAACCAATTATTGTCAACGAGCCAAGCGTCGAAGATACTATTAGCATGTTGCGTGGCTTAAAAGAAAAATATGAAGTTCATCATGGTGTTAGAATCACTGATGATGCCTTAGTAGCTGCCGCTAAACTTTCTAACCGTTATATTAGCGATCGTTTTTTACCAGATAAGGCGGTTGATTTAATCGATGAAGCTACCTCTTCCCTGCGTATGGAAATTGATTCTATGCCGGAAGAACTTGATCAGTTAAAGAGAAAGATTAAACAATTAGAAATCAATAAAGCTGCCATTATTACTGGTGATAAAAAATCTAGTAAATTACGCAGCCTCAATCAAGAACTAGCTAAATTAAAAGAGCAAGCTTCTCAATTAGAACTGCATTGGAATAACGAAAAAAATATTATTTCCGATATTCGTAATTCTAAAAAAGAAATTGAAGAATTAAAAACTAAATCAGAAATTATTCAACGCCAAGGTAATGATTTAGCTGAAGTAGCTAAAATAAAATACGGACTAATTCCAGAAATAGAAAATAAAATCAAAAAATCTCAAGATGAATTAGTTAAAATTCAAAAGAAAGGACAACGCATCTTAAAAGAAGATGTTGATGAAGAAGATGTAGCAAAAGTAGTCGCTCGCTGGACTGGTATTCCTGCTCAAAGAATGTTAGCTTCTGAAGCTAAAAAATTAAGCGAAGCTGAGGCTGTTTTAACTAAAGAAGTTATCGGCCAAGATGAAGCTATTAAAGCAGTATCTAACGCTATTAGACGATCTCGAGCTGGTATCAATGAAGAAAAAAGACCTATTGGCTCGTTCCTATTTGTTGGCCCAACTGGTGTTGGTAAAACAGAACTCGCTAAAGCTATTGCTCGCTTTATTTTTGACGATGAAAACTCATTGATTAGAATTGATATGAGTGAGTTCATGGAAAAACATTCAGTCGCTAAATTAATTGGTTCCCCTCCTGGCTATATTGGGCATGATGATGGCGGACAATTAACCGACAGGGTTAGACGTCATCCTTACTCAGTTGTTTTATTTGATGAAATTGAAAAAGCTCACCCTGATACTTTTAATATGCTATTACAAATTTTAGATGATGGCAGATTAACTGACTCTAAAGGCAGAACTATCAATTTCAAAAATACTATTATTATCATGACTTCTAACCTTGGTAACGAAGTTATTAAACAATATACTATTGGCTTTAATGCTGGAGAAATTGATAACAAAAAAGATTGGCGCCAAGATGAAATGAAAGAAAAGATAGATAAAATTTTAAAAGACCACTTCAAATTAGAATTCTTGAACCGTATTGATGAAATTGTTTTGTTTAAGTCTTTAAGCCGTGAAGCCCTAGAATCTATTGTTGAATTAGAATTAGAAAAAGTAGAACATCGCTTACACAATAAAAATATTACTTTGAAAATTAGTAATAAGGTTAAAAAATTATTAGCTGAAAAAGGTTATGACCCAACTTATGGCGCTAGACCTTTAAAGCGTATTATTCAAACCTTGTTACTTGATGAGCTAGCTCTGGATATTATTGAAGATAAAATCAAAGAGGGTGATAAAGTAAAAATTGAATTAGGCCAAAAGGAAGACATTGTTATCAGTGTTGCCTAACTCTTAAAAATTAAAAGTCCTCGCTACCGCTTAGTGGGTAACGAGGACTTTTTTTAAAGAAAAAAAATGTGAGACAACAGGCCAATTAAGCCGGCACAAAACATTAGGTAAACTAATGATCTTAGGCCAAGCTTATCACCATAAGCTTCTTCACGAAACTTAATGGATAAGTTATGAACCTCAATTCTTAAGATGACATAGAATACCAAAAATATTATTAACAGAGCATCATGCCAATGCAAGATATCATCATTACGTAACAGATTGGCCAAAACAACTGTAATAAATAATAATAATGGATTAATTGCTATCCAATATTGCTCAATTTTTAAAAAGCTTCTTTCGCTTTTATACCAAAGAAGGCTTAAAAAAATGATTAGAACCGGCGGTAAAAGAAAATTGATAAGCTCCGGAACTGCAATAAAAGTGTTAACCAAAAATACAATAAACTGTGCCGCGACAACTAGGATTGATAATATCAATCCAAAGTTAAAATAAGTGATTTGTTTTTTCATGACTTGGACCTCCTTTTTGTTAACGTTCTAAGCAAAAATTACCACTATTAATATATATCGTCAAGTAGTCAAGAGGCTCATTTTATACTATAATAGAACCATTAAATAACTAAATTCTTAACATATGTGGAAACGATATCTAATCGTCAATTTGTTAATTTTAACCAGTCTTCTACCCCTCCAAACAACTTTGGCTGCTGATGTAGACCCTGAATTTAACCCAAATCATATTATTGATGATGCTGAAATGCTTAACGCTACCAGCATGAGTTTAACTGAAATTCAGCAATTCTTAGAAAAAAAAGGTAGTTACTTAGCTACGTATAGTGCTGTTGCTGCTTATGGTAATACTAAAACAGCTGCTCAAATGATTTACGATGCTGCTCGTAATAATTATGATTGCACCGGTGTTTCTTTAGGTGATAACCCAACCGAAGCTGACAGAGCTGCTAAATGCCAACGTATTACTACAATTAATCCTAAATTCATTATCGCCTTACTGCAGAAAGAATCTAGCTTAATAGAAACTGCGGCACCAGCTCAAGCTCGACTTGATTGGGCTACTGGTTATGGCTGTCCAGATGGTAACGCTTGTAATCCTTATTACAAAGGTTTAGGTAAACAAATAAATAGTGCTGCTTTGCAATTTCTAGCTTACATGAATGAACAGAGTCGCTATCCTTACAAAGCTGGTCAAACTTATACTTTTAATAATCCTTATAACGCTTATTGTAGTGACGAAGTAACGACCGTTACTCCTGATAATAAAGCCACAGCTGCTTTATACAATTACACTCCACACGTTTACAATGGTAATTATAATTTCTTTCGCCTCTACAAAAAATATTTTCCAGTGGGCTTAAAAAATTATCCAGATGGAACTTTGGTGCAAATTGAAGGAGAGGCTGGTATTTGGTTATTACAAGGCGGACAAAAGAGACCATTTTTAAGTTACAGTGCTCTTATTTCTAGATTTGATCCTAAAAAAGTAGTTAAGACTGACTCCTCTGCTTTAGAATCATATCCTAAAGGAGCACCAATTAAATTTCCTAACTATTCCCTATTACAAGCACCTGACAAAAATATTTATTTAATAATTAATGATGAAAAGAGATTAATTGCAGGTCGTGATACTTTCAAAAAAATTGGCTTTAGCCTAGATGAGGTTATGGAAGCTACTGTGGCTGACTTAGAAAATTATAAACTAGGTCAAAATATTACAGCTACTTCCACTTATCCAACTGGTAAGTTAATTCAAGATCCAAAAAGTGGCGGAGTCTTCTATGTGGAGAGTGGTTATAAATATCCAATTATAGACAAGGTCTTACTGGCTACTAAATTTAAAGGTAAAAAAGTTACCAGAGGAACTACCTTGGAACTCAATAAATATACTAAAGGTGCACCGGTTTTATTTGATGACGGTGAACTTCTAAGTTCAGCTAGCTCTCCAACGGTTTATCTTATTTCTGAAGGACGCAAAAGACCTTTCTCTACTGGACAAGTTTTTGAAACTTTAGGATATAAATTTAGCAACGTAATTAGCGTCTCACCCCAATTACTAGCTAACTACCCTACCGGAGATAGTATTATCATTAAAGAAGCGACTAACTAAATTTATATGCCCTTACTTAACGCTGCTATCGTTTCTCACTCACCCATTCTAATTCCTGAAATAGGCAAAATTAATCGCCAAATTCTAAACAAAACGGTTGAAGCTTACACGGAGCTAGCCTCTCAGCTTCAAGGCAATGATATTGAAACTATTATTATTATTTCTCCTCACGGACAAATTCAAGATAAACATTTTAGTATTAATGTCGGGCCAGAGTTAGCTATTAACCTTAGTGATTTTGGTTACCTGGGCGCTAATCGTAAATTTAATAGTGACTTACAAATAATTGATGAGATTAAGAAATTTTCTGAATCCAACATACAACTTATCAGTCAAGAAAAAATGGATTATGGTTGTTCAGTTCCATTACACCTACTGACAAGTAACATGCCTGATGTAAAAATAGTTGCCATTAGTTATGCTGGGGAATTAGATTTAGAGCAACACTTTGCTTTAGGTGAACATATGAGTAAAGTTATAATGAATTCCGCTAAAAGAATAGCTGTTATTGCTTCTGGTGATTTATCTCACCGCTTAAAGAAAAGTTCGCCCAATGGTTATTCTCCTAAGGGTGCTAAATTTGATAATAAGTTAATTGAATATTTAAACGCCCCAGAAACAGTCAAACAAAATATTTTAGCTATGGATGCTAAATTAATTAAAGATGCTAATCAATGTGGCTTGAAATCGATTGTTGTGATGCTAGGCTCTTTAAGTGGATTAAATTACAAACCAAAAATGTTAGCTTACCAAACAGAGCTAGGAATAGGATATTTAACTATGGATTTCAAATTATAACTATGAAAAAATCCGAACCAACTTCTTTTGCTGACATCTTTAAAGCTAGAGCTGCTCAAGCTCCGGTTAAAGCCCCAGCTTATCCTTGGCAAGACTTAGCACTAAGAGTTATTAAAGAATTAGCTATTCCTAATTTTAAAAGATCATCTGTCTTTAAAATTTGTAAAGAAAAAACCGCTCAAGAAGTAGAACGTGCCATTAACGACACTAAAGAATTATGTAATACTGGCGACCAATGGAAATATTTCTTTAAGGTTGTTGATTTAAAAGAAAGCGAAAAAAATAAACCACACACTTATGCCAAAAATACTAGATATAATTAAATACCCCTCAGAAGATTTGCGTAAAAAATCCGTTGAAATTAATTCAACTGATTTTAAGAAAGCAGAAATGAAAAAGCTCTTGGCTGATATGGAGCATACCATGAAAAAACTTGATGGTGCCGGCTTGGCTGCCCCACAAATTGGCATGAACATTAGATTAGTAGTTATTCATGATGAAGCTACTAAAAAAACTATTTTCATGTTGAATCCTAAAATAACTAAAAAATCCTGGGGGCAAGAAGTTGATGAAGAAGGCTGTTTATCGGTCGTGGACGAAAAAGGTGAAATTATTTATGGACCAGTGTCCAGACATAAAAAAGTTACTTGCATGTACTTCGATGAATTAGGGGAAAAGAAAAAAGTTCAAGCCGAAAAAATGTTAGCTAGAAT
>JBAQCS010000003.1:0-17355 GCA_049294415.1 Patescibacteria group bacterium | reverse complement strand
TAATAAGCTAAAATATTAACATTATAACCAGTAAAGAATAGCTCTAAATAAGGCTGTAAAATGGTCAGGAAGGGATAAAAAACCAAAACCATGATAAATGTAGCCAGTAAGGCATAAACGAAAGCTGAGAAGAGATAGGGGGTGTAAATGAAGAAATTAGAGGCGCCTACCAACCTCATAATCTCAATCTCCTGACGATGAGTGTAAATAGCTACTCTAATGGCATTATAAGCCACAAGAACACTAGTTAACACAAACATAATAATTAGAAATAGGCCAATCTCATTAATACGCTTGGTAATAAAATTAATTCTTTCTAAGATAACTGAATTATCAGAAAAATCACGAGATTCAATAGCTTCACTTTCTAGAACTCGCAAAGCTGTGATTAATCTATCTGAATCATCAAAGTTCTTAGGAGTAATAATTAAAGATGGTGATAGAGGGTTTTTACCTAGCTCTTTTAAAGCATTTAGTATTTCAGGGTTATTATTATTACGTTTTCTAAAATTATCCAAAGCCTCACTCTTAGAAATAAAAATAGCATCTCTAACTTCAGGCATAGCCATGACACGACTTCTAACATCAATAATCATGGCCTCAGAGGCGTCAGCTTTAAAGTATAAACTAATATTTATTTTTTCTTTAACAGCTCCGACGGCATTTTCACTAATCAACTTCACTGTTAACAGCATGTTGATAGAAAAAAGAGCTAGTATCAAAATAGTAATGGTCACAATCGATAACCAAATGTTTCTAAAAATATCTTGAAAACTAAACTTAACGATGCGTAAAAAAGAAAGCATAAAAAGTTTTTTTATATATTAGAGTAAATACTTACCGTGTTCCTTATCACTAATAACAATACCCTTCTCCATAGTAATAACACGGCGATTTAAACGATTAACAATATCTTTATTATGAGTTACTAAAATAACTGTAGTGCCAAATTTATTAATGCGAAGTAATAAATCAATAATTTCATCAGCATTAATAGCATCCAAATTACCAGTTGGCTCATCAGCTAATAGTATTTTAGGTTGGTGAACTAAAGCACGAGCAATAGCTGCACGTTGTTGTTCTCCACCAGACACTTCACGAGGATAACGGCCACCTTTATCTTCTAGACCAACAATTTTTAACACACTAGGTACAATTTTTTTTATCTTAGCCGAAGGAGTGCCGCAAACTTCTAAAGCAAAAGCTACATTTTCTTTAAGTGTTTTTTTAGGTAGTAATTTAAAATCCTGAAAAATAACGCCTATTTGGCGACGCAAATAAGGTACATCATGGCGGCTAATTTTGGTAATGTCCCAATCACCTACCACAACTTGGCCATCATCAACCCGCTCTTCTCCGGTTAAAATTTTTACTAACGTCGTTTTACCGGCGCCTGACTGTCCCACCACAGAAACAAATTCACCAACTTTAATGTGGAGATTAATGTCACGTAAAACTTTGACTTTATCCGTATAGGATTTGGAAACATTTTCAAATTTTATCATACGACTATTTTTTTAAGAGGCGCTCACCGTAATAAATTAATTTTTCATTATCACTAAAACTATTAGCTTTACTATTAGAAGAAAAATTAACCACAATTAAATTACCATTTTTTGTTCCTACTCTCGTCATTAAACAATATCCGGCTTCATCTAAATAACCCGTCTTAGAACCAATGATATTAAGTTTATTATACTGTAATAGCTTATTAGTATTGGTTAAAGTGTGTTTTACTTTAGTGCTAATAGTTGAAAAAGAATAACGAGTTGCTGTGCTAATTTTTTTAATTAGTGGATTATTATAAACCTCTTTGATTATTATAGCATAATCATAAGGAGAGCTCACATTTTTCGGAGACAGTCCGGTTGGTTCTTCAAAAAAAGTAGAAGTAGCTCCCCATAATTTTACATTATCATTCATTTTAGCGATAAAATCTTCACGAGTTAAACCACTAACACGAACTAATGACTCAACGGCGTTGTTAGCGGAACCAACTAAAGCAGAATATAACAAATCTTCAATCTTCATGGTTTCGCCGTCCTTTACTTTTAATTTAGCTGATTCACCTGGTTTACAATATTTATAATTATAATCTTCGTCTTGTTTGCTATAAGCGACCACTCTACTTAAAGTAGGTTTGGTATCTAAAAATACTTTAGCTGCTACTAGTTTAGTTAAACTAGCAAGAGGTGAAACCTTTTTAGAATCTTTCTCCCATAAAACTTCACCATCTTTTTCACTAAAAATAATAGCGGACTTAGAACTAATTACTGGCTCAGTAGCTGGAAATAAATCAGCTGATAAATTTTGTCCAACGGCTTTTCTAACCTCAATTTTAATTTTAATAAGACCGTCACGAGTAGAAGCTATTTTATTAAAAGCCACTTTATCTAAATCAACTACACGATCTGGATGAAGAGTTCTATTTGGTCCATAATCATTAACTGTGACATCAACAAATTTACCATTAGCTAAATTATAAACTCTTAAAATACTGCCCTTAGCAAAGTCTGGTGAAGCGGCAAACGCTCCTCCTTTAAATTTATACCAACTAGCAGTACCAACCGTTAAAATATTAGAATTAGCAAAAACTGCTAAGCGCACCGAACTAAAAGGAACTTGAACTTTAACTTTTTTGGCTTGTGGGTTGTCGGTAGTAGGTAATGGGCGCCAAGCACCTTTATTCTTATCAAAATAAAGAGCCGTTTTATAATCATCACTGGCTACTTCATAGGGAATTTCTACAGTATAAGTTTTACCTTTTAATTCTTCGGGGGCATTATAATTAATTTGATATAACTTACTAATAACTTGATAATCCCAGGGTGCTTTTATTTCATCGGAGATAATATTTGACTCATAAGGCAGTGCGCTGGCAGCATTAACTAGTGACAACGGCAAAGTGTTGATTAATAGAGATAAAATAATAACTTTAATTAAAAAATTTTTCATAATTTTACATTGACTTTAACTTCTTGTTACGACTATAATTAAACCAGTTTATAAGATTTAGCCGAGATAGCTCAGCTGGTAGAGCAACACACTCGTAACGTGTAGGTCGTGGGTTCGACTCCCATTCTCGGCTCCAATATAAAAACCAAGTTTCACAAAAAACTTGGTTTTTTATTTAAAAAAATAATTGATCCAATGGCGCCAATTAGTGGTTCTATCTTCCGCTTCCGTCACTGAAGTAGAAGTTGATTTATTAGCCTGACGACTAACTACTACTACAGCTTCATTCGCCTTTTTTAAACCTAAATTAAGACGAGCCTGCTCTTCCAAGGAAGCATCGGATTGTAAATAATCAATCACCTCGCGAAGTTCTTTGCTTCTATTAGCATAAGCTTCATTCTCTGCTTGCATTTCCGCTATTTCTTTTTCTACTATCTTCTTCTTACTAATACTTCTAACTAGGGGAAAACAAATAGCAATAGCTATTACTAAAAAAACGATAACCAAAAAACGCTGACTCATAAAAAACCTATACCAAAAAGGTTGATTTACTTGTCGACGGTTAGCGGCGCTTAAATTATAAGAACGATTTATCATGATATATTGCTCTTAAAATAATAAAGACTTCACTTACAATAATAGCAAAGTCTTTTGAAAAATCCTAACCTTAATCACGACGCTCTTTAGGTGTTACCCAGAAGCCCATATATTTACCAAACATTAAACGAGCTTGAGCATCAAGACAAGGAATGGCACCAAAAATAACAATAGTAACAGGCACAAAAACCCACTCTACCACCATTGCTACGCTCTTCCAAATAGAATATTTCTTAGGACGTTTTGGTAATAATAAATTAGAAACGATGGCTGACAAAATCATACCAATCATAGCTAAGTTCATTAAATTTGAGGAAATGGCCGGCAAATTACCAGACAAAACAGTGGAGTTAAAACGATCACCGCCTAGCAACATTGGCAACCAACCAATGACAGCAATAATCAAAGCACTAGTTCCCCAGGAATGAAAACCGTAAAGTTGAATTAGAATGTGGCTAAAAATTCTTTTCTTATTAAACTTAGGGCCACTTTCAGGCTTCATCTTTAAAAAGTTAAAGATTAAATAAGCTACATTTTCAGCCCCCCAAGCCCAACGACGTTGTTGCTTATAAAGACTGCGAGCGGTCATCATAAAGCTCTTATCAGAGGTTACATCCATGGAAACCATCACGTATAATGGCTCTACATAATAATCACCCTTATAGTGAACCAAACAGTGAAAGAAAATTCTAGAATCTTCACTAACCATTTTAGTTGACCAAAAACCAATATCTACTAGTGCCTGCCAGGTCATGGAGTGAGATGAATAAGTCACTAGTTTCTCCTGACGGATTTGCATCATCATTTGCCAGAAAGTGTTAGAAGAAGCCGCTACGCGAGAAAAAAATGGTGCGCCCCAAATATTATTATGATAAACAGGAACTGGTTGATAACTAGTATGATATGGGTTAGCAATAGTTAAAAATTTATAAGACAGGGCATAAAAATAACCAGGACGAATAATAGTATCAATATCAAAGACTGAAACTAAAATCTTATCATAAGGAATATTTTCTTTATCAACTATTTCCGCCCTGACTTGCTTGCCACACCAAGCTTGATTAGCCCCCTTACCTTTCAATTCACCTTCAATACCATCTGGGTGAAAAGTAATAATAAAGCGTCCAAATTTAGAAGCAAACTCAGCACTAATTACTTTAGCCCTTTCCTTGGCCTCTGCTCCTGCTCTTTCTTCCATAGCGACAGCCACAATCATCTGTTCAGTTGGAAAACCATCTTCTAATAAAGCATTAAGACAAGTGCGAATAATTTCTAGGTCTTCATTGTAAGTTGGCAAAATAACTAATTGTCTTAAGTCGGTATATTGATATCCTTTATTAACTAGTGCTTCAATTGGAAAATTAGTACTAGGCTGTAAATTTTGAACACGTTCCTGCCAATTAACTTTAGAGTTTTTTCTGACCTTACGATAAGACGATACTAGGTATAGTGCTAAATAAATAACTTGTAATAACCAATACACGTCAAAGGCAATCAAAAAATAAGCCACGAGTACTGGATTAAAGTAAGAAAAAATAATTAAAACAAAGAGAGTTCCAAAAGATAAAATACCCGGAACCATCTCTAAAAAACGATATAAGCGGCGATCGCGACCAAAGAGTTCAGTCGCCTTGCCAATTTTAAGATAATCTGTCATTAGTGTTAATTATATAAAGCTTAAATAGCGTTCCTATTTTTTAGCTCAAAAAAGCATTTTGCGCAAGCATTGACATCAACTAAGGCATCGTGGGCATCGGCAAAACTATCACTAAACAAACAATTATGTAATTCACTTAAATTAGGCCATTTGTAGCCACCGCGGCCGTTAGGCAGTCTGCAAAAATTAACACTGCTCTTCATGGTACAAATTTTCTGAGCATTCTCTAAAACATTTTCCATGTTACGTCTAAAAAATTCCGCTCCCACAATTTTATCATCAAAATCAACGTTATGCCCAATCACAAATTCAGCTTTTTTAACTTCTTCAGCAAAATGTCTTAATACTTCATCAAGTTCTAAGCCTTCTTGTTCGGCTCTTTCTTGAGTAACGCGATGAATACGAGCTACTTCTTCGGGAATAACAAAACCATCTGGTTTAATCACAAAACTATAACTATCCCAAACATTACCAGAGGCATCATACCAACTCCAAGCAATCTGCACGAGTCGTGGCCAGTTATCCGAGTCAGATGCTGGCGCTTTATAATTAGCTGGTAAACCGGTTGTTTCTGTATCAAAAAATAAATACATATATTTTTAAACCACTATCATTTTCGGAGAGGCTAAGAAAATTATTAGAGCGGTATTACTTAATTAATTATCAAATTTAATTTCTTCCCCTTCTTTGAACTCTTCGCCAGTTGGCCAGTCTTTAAGATATTTATCATCATTCTGACTAACCTCTACTTCTTCTTTAATTTCCTCAACTATCTCTTTAACTATATTTTTATGAGTATCAGGACGCCCCTTAAAATTAAGAGGATTAGCATTACCTAAACTACTTAAAGAAAAACTAGGAGCATCTGTTGTCTCTGGACTTATAGCTTCAGGCATAGCAGATGGTCTTACTGGTTGAGGCCTGTTTAAGGGTGGGGCTAGAGTTGGTTTCGGAGCAACTGGTTGTTGGACAACTTTTTGAGAAACAACAGTCTGCGGGGCGTTTTGAGCTGGCCTAGTTGAAACTGGAGCAGGACTAGCTTGATAAGCTGAAATCTTAGGATCAATAACTGGAGTATTTTTAACAGGAGCTGGTTGAGTTGGTCTGGTAGTAAATGATTGGGCTGGTTTATTTGGAGCTGGTGTAACTATTTTTTGTTTACTATCCATTTCCACCTTTCTCTCTTCCTTCTTTTTGCTTAAACACTGCTTACAAAAAACAGGACGAACACCATCTGGCTCAAAAGGGGTAATTGTTACATTGCCACATAAAGCACAGTTGGTTTTAAAACCATCTTCATTACTCCTAGTCGGTACATAATTATTTACTGACGATGATTGATTATTTTCAGTTCTAGGTTGTGAACTAGCGGTATGTGATGGGCCAACAGCTTCTTCGTCGCTATCATGCCAACTCATAATTTTTTCCTCAACAATAGCACGGGGCGTAGCATATTTTTCTCTAGAATATCTAATAGCCCTTTCTTCCTGACCAGTTTTTTCTTCACTAGTAAGTGGTGGTAGTCCGCGAGCTGAAAAAGGTGAAGAAGCTACACCATCAATCATTAATTTCAGATACATTTCATATTTAGGCAAATTTACTAAATCTTCTTCAGTAAAGGTTGGGGCAAATTCTTTAGCAAGTTCTTCAGCATCAGTTGAACCGACTCTAAAAGAAACCATGGTTCCTACATTACCAAAAACGGCTGGCTTAACTTTTTCAGATAATTGTTCAATATATTGATGGGCCAGAATAAGATCTAAACGATATTTTCTAGCTTCTGATAAAATATTAGCAAATGAATCGGTAGAAAAGTTTTGGAACTCATCAATATACAAATAAAAATCACGACGCTCTTTTTCGGGAATATCAACACGACTCATGGCTGCTAGCTGAATCTTAGTAATCATCATAGCTCCCAGCAAAGCGGAATTATCTTCACCAATTCTACCTTTAGAAAGATTCATGATTAAAATCTTACCCTCATCCATAATCTCACGCAGATTAATAGACGATTTAGCCTGACCAACAATATTTCTCATTAAAGCGCTAGACAAAAATTGTCCAACTTTATTTTGAATAGGAGATACGGCTTCTGAAGCAAACTTATCAGCGTAAGAAGCAAACTCTTTTTCCCAAAAGGCTTTAACGACTGGATCTTTAATATTAGCTACAACTCTTTTGCGATAAGCTTTATCAGATAACATGCGAACTACGCCCAACAAAGTTGAACCTGGAAAATCTAAAATAGCTAAAATAGCATTACGTAAAATATATTCCAAACGTGGCCCCCAAGAATCAGCCCATAGTTTTTGGAATACTCCGATGAGTCCTGAAGCTACTAAGTGTTGTAAATGAGAATCAACGTGTTCTACAACGTTAAAAGCAATCGGAAAGTCGATATCAGCTGGATTAAAATAAACTACATCTTTCAAGCGTTCAGCTGGAATGTACTCCATGATTTTTTCAGCCAAATCGCCATGAGGATCAACTACGGCCACGCCGCGACCAGCCCTAATATCGCCAACTATCATATTTTCTTGGATGGTAGATTTTCCCATACCAGTTTTTCCAATCAAATACATATGACGGCGACGGTCGTCAGTTTTAATGCCAAATTTTTTGAATTCGTTGCGATAAGTAGTTTGAGCGAAAACAGCTATGTCGTTATTGTTGCTCATAGTTTATTTATATAAAGAAGCTAGTTGATCAAAATAGCTTTTAAGTAATGGTGGTAAGTAAACCAAACCGATAATTATTGGGATAACAATAATAAAAATTTTAACGTAGCCCATTATTTGCTGCCATTTCAGATATTTTTTAATCCAAATTGTTCTGTCTAAAATTTCTTGTGATAACTCTAAATTCTGACGCAATAATTTATTTTGCTCAATGATAGAGTCAACATTACCCTGATTATTTTCTGGAGTATTTTCCATATTTTTTATCTTACTTCACAAAGCTTAACATATTTTTTACCAATATTTTCCATTTCCAACATTTCTTGAGTACTAAAGGCTGGGGCCTTTTCTAAACTACGGTCAACTAATTCCACATCTGATTTAAATTTTTGCAAATACCAAGCATCGGCACCGGAAATAATCTCACCCATTTTTTCAAAATCAGTTACCTCTAATAATCCTGGTACAACAGTTGTTCTAAACTCATGCGGTAAACCACTATTAATTATAAGTTTAACACTTTTTTGTAAATTCTGAAAATTAATTTTTACACCAACCACTTGTTCATATTTTTCCATAGATCCCTTTAAATCCATAGCAACATAATCTAATAATTTTTGATCAAGTAAATTTTTTAACATTTCCGGATTAGTGCCATTAGTGTCTAATTTAATTTTATACCCCATAGCTCTAATTTTTTTTATAAATTCTGGTAAATCAGGATGCATAGTTGGCTCACCACCAGTAATTACCACACCGTCTAATTTCCCTTTTCTAGATTCTAAAAAAAGAAAAAGGTCATCCTCAGTAAACTGGGAATAACCTTTTTCATATTTCTTTTCGCCTGATTCCGTCTCGGACCAGACAAGCAGGGGGTTATAGCAAAAGTGACAACGAAAATTACAGCCCTTAGTAAAGATAATTGCTGCTAGTTGCCCAGGGTAATCAATCAAAGTCATCTTTTCTAAACCACCGATAATCATATAATTAGATAGGAAAAATGGGCGAGCAGCTCTTTCTTCGTGATGACGAAGGAAAAAGTCCCCCGCCACACCAGGTTCCTTTTATTTAGCTGTTTTTTTCTTCCACTTCATAAGTACAACGATCACCATATTCACTCTTCTTACCAGGATTAAAATTTCTAACTGGTGTTAACCAACCAACTACGCGAGTGTAAACAATGCACTCCTGTCTTTGTGTTTGAACTGGGCTCATAATATTTTTATTATTTGAATTATTAATATTTTTAAATTTTAGGTATTAGCCAAGCGTCTAGCTTCTACTTCACTCTCTGGAACATAACCAATTTCCTCATCGCATTTTGGACAGAATTTATGTTCTCCTGATAAATAACCGTGCTTAGGACAAACTGAGAAAGTTGGAGTAATCGTGAAATAAGGCAATTTGTAATTATCAATAATTTTATGAACTAGTTTCTTGGTGGCATCTCCATCCTTAATTCTCTCTCCTAAGAAACCATGTAAAACTGTTCCGCCAGTATATTTGATTTGTAAATCATCTTGTAAATCAAGGGCGGTAAAAATATCATTAGTAAACCCAACGGGTAAGTGGCTAGAGTTAGTGTAATAAGGAGGAGTAGCATTATCTTTAAAAGCTTGATCATTAGCACAGATTATTTCTGGATAAACCTCCTTATCTTTTTTAGCAAAACGATAAGTACAACCTTCTCCTGGGGTAGCTTCTAAATTATATAAACTACCACTTTCTTCTTGAAAATCACGCATCTTATCGCGCATAAATTCTAGAATTTCAGCTGCAAAAGCATGTCCTTCAGGAGTAGAAATATCTTGACCTAATAAGTTAACAGCAGCTTCATTCATACCATTAATACCAATGGTATTAAAATGATTTTGCCAGTAACTACCAAAACGTTCTTTAATATCTTGTAAGTAAAAACGTGAATAAGGATATAACCCGTCATCAGAAAACTTCTCAACTACTTTACGTTTAATCTCTAAACTTTCTTTGGCAATCTCCATTAAAGCTAGTAACCTTTCTTTGAACTCTTCTTTGGTTTTAGATAAATAACCAAGTCTTGGTAAATTAATAGTTACAACACCAAGTGATCCAGTTAATGGGTTAGCACCAAATAATCCGCCGCCACGTTTTCTAAGCTCACGGTTATCTAATCTCAAGCGGCAACACATAGATCTGGCATCATCTCTATCCATGTCAGAATTAACAAAGTTAGAAAAATATGGCACACCGTATTTAGCGGTCATTTCCCACATTGGTTTTAGACATTCTCTATCCCAATCAAATTTCTTATCAATCTGATAAGTTGGAATTGGAAAACCGAAAACACGACCAGTAGAATCTCCTTCTAACATTACCTCGGCAAAAGCTTGATTAAAGACATCCATTTCAGCTTGAAAATCTTTATATTGTTCAGGCATAACTTGGCCGCCAATAATGACATTTTCTTCACCAATTAATTTAGAAGGGGTAACATCTAGAGTTACGTTAGTAAAAGGGGTCTGAAAACCAACACGAGTAGGTACATTAACATTAAACATGAACTCTTGAAGGCCTTGTTTAACTTCTTTATAAGTTAAGTGATCGTATCTAATAAAAGGAGCTAGGTAAGTATCAAAATTAGAAAAAGCTTGAGCACCAGCTGCTTCACCTTGCAAAGTATAAAAGAAATTTACAATCTGACCTAAAGCACTTCTGAAATGTTTTGGTGGTTTGCTTTGAACTTTTTCAGATACACCTTTAAAACCCTTGATTAACAAATCTTTAAGATCCCAACCGCAACAATATGGGGCTAATAATCCTAAATCGTGAATATGTAAATCACCATTAACGTGGGCAGCTCTAATATTTTCTGGATATAATTTATTTAACCAATAACGAGCAGAAACAGCAGAAGCAATATAGTTATTTAAACCTTGAACAGAGAAACTCATGTTGCTGTTCTCTTTTAAGCGCCAATCAGCACGACCTAAATAATCTTCCATCAACTTTTCGTCAGATGTTCCCTTATTAATATCACGAAGTTGACGATGTTGATCGCGATATAAAATATAAGTCTTAGCTAGGGCAATTTGTTTGTTTTCAATTAAAGTCTCTTCAACAATATCCTGAACTTCTTCAACAGCTGGAATAGTATTTTTATGAAATCTTTTAGACAATTTAATAATAACTAAGTCACTTAAGTCTTCAGCTACTTTATCATCTTTCACATCAAGAGCTTCTTGAGCATGCATGATAGCACGGGTAATTTTGCTTTGATCGAAATCAGCAATAGCACCGGATCGTTTACGAATTTGAGTAATGGTCTCGGACATAGTGACTGTTAGTGCCTGCGGATTAAGAAGTTAGTTTACTCCACAATCGTTGAGGCCTTATTTTAATTATTTCTTTTCCTTAATAAGTTTATTTAACTCTTTTCTGAATTCATTAGCATCTTTAAACTGTTCGTAAACTGAAGCGTATCTGATATAAGCTACTTGATCAACTTTCTTTAATTGTTTCATAACTACTTGGCCAACTTGGCGAGAAGTTATTTCACTTTTACGAAGTTTCTGTAGTTCTCTTTCAATGCCGTGAACTAATTGTTTAAATTTATCATCAGTAACAGCTCTTTTTTCTAAAGACTTCTTCAAGCCGCTAATTAATTTTTCACGGCTATAATTTTCACGTCTAGCATCTCTTTTAACAATGATTAAATCTAAAATTTCAACTTCTTCATAAGTAGAAAAACGAAAACCGCATTTTAGACATTCGCGGCGGCGGCGAATAGACAAACCATCCACAGCTACGCGTGAATCAATCACCTTAGTGTCATCAAAATAGCAAATTGGACATTTCATAATTTAAATTTACAACTAAAGTTTTAAAATCCGTCAATACTGACAATAACCATATTTAGTGGGCTCCTTTTTAATCCCTACACTATATCTTGTGTGTAACCTCATTGTAGCAAAATAAGAAAACAGCTACAAGCCAACTAAAAACACCAATTTTAAACAAAAAATAAGCATTACTCGGGTGATACTAATGACTGTGGATAAATAGTGGGGAATTTTATAATTAATGTTTATTGGACCAAAAAAAGATAACAATATTTTTGATGAATCTTTACGGGCCTAAAAAAATTTACACTTTTTTACAAAAAAACCAGGAAGATAAATCCTGGTTTTTAAATATATAGAGCAATTATAATTACATCATCTTTTTGCGAATAAAAGCTGGAACGCTTAAGTCATCCTCTTCATTGTTTTGGGAAGTAGATTCCATTTTCTTTTCAATAATTGGCTTTAATGGAGTATTTTTGAAAACTGATAATTTAGTTTTAGTTTTGTCAGCCCAAGAAGAACTAGAATTAGCTTCTTTCTCGGTTTCTTCAATAAAACTATTTTGGGAATAAGCTGGTTTTAATTCTTGTGGTTTACCGCTGCTATTTTTACCATCAAAACCAGTAGCTACCACCGTAATCTTAATTTGATCAGCTAGAGATTCATCAATAACAGCACCGAAGATGATCTTAGCCTCTTCATCGGCAGCTGAAGTAATAACTTTAGCAGCCTCACTAACTTCACTCATTGATAAGTCAGCGCCACCAGTAATAGTAAAGACGATACCCTTAGCACCATCGATAGACATGTCTAATAAGCTAGAGTTAATAGCAGCCTTAGCAGCTTCAATAGCTTTATTTTCACCACTAGCTTGTCCAATACCCATTAAAGCACTACCGGCATTAGACATAACAGCTTTAACATCGGCAAAGTCGGCATTGATAATACCAGGAACAGTAATAATTTCGGCAATACCCTGAACACCTTGGCGTAAGACATCATCAGCAATAGTAAAGGCTTCAAGCAGTGAAGTCTTTTTATCGATTACAGATAATAATTTATCATTAGAAATGGTAATGATAGTATCAACATTATCAGCTAATTCAGCAAAAGCACGATCAGCGATATTTTTTCTCTGACCACCTTCAAAAGCAAAAGGTTTAGTTACAACTGCAACTGTTAATGCTCCTAACTCACGGGCAATTTGAGCCACTACAGGAGATGCTCCTGAACCAGTTCCGCCACCCATACCGCAAGTCACAAAAACCATATCACAGCCTTTTAAAGCTTCTCTAATTTCATTCTGAGATTCTTCAGCGGCTGCTTTGCCTAATTCTGGATTCATACCAGCGCCAAGTCCGCGAGTTACAGTTTTACCAATATGAATTTTTTCTCCAGCCTTATTATAATGTAAAGCTTGGATATCAGTATTTACGGCCACAAATTCAACGCCTTTAATACCACTGTTAATCATGCGATTAATAGCGCTGCCGCCGCCGCCGCCAACACCGACTACTTTTATTTTTGCAAAGGTTTCAATCTCTGGTTTTATCTCAGCCATATAACTATTGATAAAGAAAGGATAAGAATTAGTCCTAACTTCATATTCTAAATATATTTATTATTTTGGAATGATTCTCTGAAAAAACTTTTTAGCTTTTCCAAAAGCGCCTTCTATATTTTTACGTATATTACCGTTACCACCTTGGGAATAATTATTATGACCCCAAACTACAAGTCCTAATGATGTTAAAAATTCTGGAGTTTTAACCTTATCAATTACCACGTTAATATTACGTGAAACTCCTAAACAAGCTGGTAATCTAAGTTTTCTTTTAACAAAATCAATTAAACCATTGAGTTCTGCTCCGCTACCAACAAATACTACACCAGCTGGTAACATTCCAGAACGATCGATTTTTTTAAATTCAGCATCAATTTTTTCCAAAATTTCTTCCACACGAGCTTCAATAATCTCAGCTACATAGTGTCTAGAAATTGTTTCAATATCATCATTAACATCTTCTTCTTTTACTAAATCTCTAATATCAACTTCTTCTTCGCGATCGATATCAGCTGGATTACAACTTCCATATTCTCTTTTAATTCTTTCAGCTAAGTTAATTGGGCAACGAAGACCAATAGCAATGTCAGCGGTAATATGTTCAGAGCCAATTGGTAAAATGGCAGTATGTAATAAATTTCTTTCTTCGTAAACAGCAATTGAAGTAGTAGATGATCCAATATTTACCAGTGCTACACCCAACTCTTTTTGTTTTGGAGTTAAAACTGCTTCAGCAGCAGCCAACGGTGCTAAAACTAAATCTTCTATTTCAAGTCCGGTACGATAAATAGATTTGGTTAAATTTTTAATCTGAGTGGAAAGCCCTTGAATAATTAAAGTTTCAACTTCTAAGCGAATACCGCTCATGCCAATTGGGTCTTTAATATCTGTTTGATTATCAACGGCAAATTTAACAGGAATAACATGTAAGATTTCGTAGTTAACAGGCACTGCTAGCGCACGAGCTGCTTCAATAGCACGACTAACATCTGCTTCATTAATTTCGCCGTCACTCTTAGAGACTGCTACTACACCCTTACTGCGCTCACATTTAACATGAGGATCATTAATGCTAACCCAAACGTTAGTAATTGGGACGCCAACTAAACGCTCAGCCTTTTCTAAACAAGCTGAAATAGAGGAAGTTGTTTCCTCAATACTGCTAACAATTCCCTTATTAACACCTGAAGTAGGCGAAGAGACAGCTCCTATAATCTGTACCTCTTCTCCGGCTGGAGTTTCTATTTTTTGACCAATAACCAGACGAATAGATGTCGATCCCACGTCCAGTCCGGCAATAATTTCATCTCTCATAAATAATTTAGATAAACGTTAACGGCAAAATAAAAAGTAATTTTAACCAAAATAATTCGATTAAAAAAAGCTTTGTTTCATTAATTAGATTATACTAGATTTTGATTTTTTTAACAACCAAGCTGACCTCCAAATTAAGACAAAAATAGCCCCTGATACCAATTAGCTAAATCGGAACCAAAAAATATAGCTATTAGGGCGCCAGCCGCTAAAAAGACTCCTAAAGGCAAGCGACTTCCCATCTTTTTCTTTTTAAAAGCTAATAATGTCAATCCTACCACCGACCCCATGAAGTAAGCACTTAAAATAGCTACGGCTAACTGACTTAAATTAACAAAAGCTACCCCTAAAAACATACCCAGCCAAATATCCCCCTCGCCAATCCCCTTACCACGAGTAATCCAATACTGGGCAGCAAAAAATAAAGAAGCTAAAGCCGCTGAAATAATTAAAGCTAAGAGATAGGCACCTAAGCCATAAGGATAAGAAAAATAACCAACAATGGCGATAAAAATTCCAGCCCAAAGTAAGACGTTAGTAGGAATTAAATACCAACGTAAATCAAAAATAAAAATTAAAATTAAGACAGATATAAAAACAGCCATTTTTAACAATAACCAACTAGCATCTAAAGAAAAATGGGCCACAATTGCCGCAAAAAGTAAGCCGGTTATTAGCTCAACTAAAGGATACTGCCAAGAAATTTTATTATGACAAGCTCTGCACTTTCCTTTTAACAATAAAAAACTAAGTAGAGGAATATTATCATACCAATGCAACTCATGACGACATTTAGGACAATACGACCTACCCAAAATAGTTTCTTCTTTATACAGACGCCAAGCCAAACAGTTAATAAAACTGCCTATCAACAAACCAAAGATGAAAGAGAAAAATACTTCAAACATATTTTTTGTTTATTTAACAAGTAATAAATTAGCTCTCTCTAAACGATTATCAATTAGTGAATAATAATCTTTTAGTTTATTACTTTGATCATTGTTAAGATAAATATTATTTAAATCAGGCAAAACACTTTTAGCTTTTTCAAATTTAATTTTAGCTTTTTCCGGATTATTATTAAATAGATAAACATCGCCCCAAGCTAAATATATTTTAGGTAAATAAGGGCTATCGATAGATAATTTAGTAAATATTTCTTCCGATTTAAGACGATTACTAGTTACTCCAAAAATGAAAGCTTTAACAAATTGGCTATTAAAATCGGAGCTACTTATATCTTCCCCAACATTTTGTAAATATTTTATCACTACAAAACTACTAGATTTATCAGCGATGGTTGGCAGACTTTGAATTAAAATTAAAGAAATGGTCTGCTCGTAATAAGCCAATAAAACAGGGTTAGGGGCAGTTTCCTTTAAATAATCATTTAAAACTAAGGTTTTAAAATATTGTTTATCGGCAATAGCCCAGAGGGTTTCTTGAAAATAATATTCACCTTCCAAAACGCGAACTTCACTTAACAGGCCGTAGAAAGAAACAATCGTAATTCCTAAAATCATTAACCAAGAAGTAGTTGGTTTTATTTTTTCAGAGGTAACTTGAAACAATGGCCCAGAAGTTAACCAGGCCAAAGCTATGATTAAAAAGAAATAAATATTAGTAACTGTGATTGAAAAATTAAACATCAATACTAACAAATAGGCAGCTAGAGACCAGATAATAAAAGCTGAAAATTTATTGTTATCACGTTTGTAAGATTTTAATAGACTTTTAAAAACCCACCACAGTAACCAAGATAAAGAGGCTAGCCCAGCTAATCCCGTGGTTAGCAAGGTATCTAATATTAAATTGTGAGCTCTATCACTATAAGTATTAGGTCTAGCATAGATGGCCCAATCAGGCTCATAATATTTAACATAAACCTCCTTTTGATTCTCTAAGCCATAACCAAATAATGGCTTTTTTAAAAAGGCTTTAAAACCAGAATCCCAAAGAGACAAACGCACGCTAACACTCCCCTTTTTAAAATCTGTTAATTCAGTAATTCTAGTTGGATTAACTACAAATAGGGTGGAAATAAAAATTAAAAATAAAGCCAAGATAGCAATAGTGGCCGCCCACAAATGTTTTTTAGTATATTTTTTTTCTGATAATAAAAAATAAGCTAGCCAAACAAGAGAAACTATAAAGAAGATTAAAAAAGCACTGCGACTCCCGGTTGAAAATAAAGCGATAAGTTCAATAACAAATAATAAAATGGATATTAAACGTGACCATTTATTTTTTAAGATATAAATCAAATAAGCCGATAAAGGCAAAATAATCAGTAACCAGCAAGCTAAATAATTAGGTTGCCCAAAACTAGAAAAAGCTCTTTTAGTAAGATAGGCTGGCTCTGACCAAGTAAAAGTATCTAAGCCAAATAGCTGACAAATAGCATAAACCGAAACTAAAAAACCAGAAGCGGCCACACCAAACACTAATCTGTTTAATTTAGCCTTATTATGATAAATATCACTATAGTTTACAGCCACCAAGGCCAACCAGAGACCATAAAACAAATAAGAAATTAACCCCTCGTTTCTATCATAAGAACCAAACCAAGAATTATCAATGTTAACTGAGAAAAGTAGTGATAAAAATAAAGTTACAAAAAAAAGTAGCAGCGGCCAGGCTGAAATTATAAATTTAGTATTAAAAACTATTTTTTTAAAAGCAAAGCTCCAAGCCGAAGTTAGTAATAGTAAAAATAACAAAGCCCTAAATAAAACTAGCTTACTTAAATCAATGCTAGTCGAATAA
>JBAQCS010000002.1:0-10161 GCA_049294415.1 Patescibacteria group bacterium | reverse complement strand
AACTATATCGGGTTTAATTTCTTTGAAGGCGGATATCGCTTCGCGGGAATCAGAAATTTGATGTGTAGCATGTTCTTTGAAAATTGCTGCACATAAAATTAAGTTTGATTTATCGTCATCGACGATTAAAATTTTCATTTGCTAAGTGTTTAACTGTTTAAGAACTAAAAAGATTATACCAAATAATGGCAAAAAAGTCAAGGTTTGTCAGTTTATTTTAAAGTGTGGACAGATTGGCCCTTTGTTTATTGGCAAATATTTTTGGGTATGCTATAATACCTTTGTAAATCAAGGTTAATTGAAAATTTGAAAATTATAACAAATTTTTAATTTAATAATTTAGGCAGCAGTCATCCTTAGTTTATTTTTTTTAAAATAAATTATTGATGTCGAAAGCCCCATGCAAAACTATGTCTAAAATGACTAAGGCTCAAATGGTAGCAAGCTTAGCTGAAGCTACTGGCATGTCCAAAAAAGATGTTAATGGCTTCATCGAAGCTATGACTGAAATGACTTACAAAGAAGTTAAAAAGAATGGTGAATGCATCGTTCCTGGCTTCGGTAAGTTAGTAAAAGCTAAGAGAAAGGCTCGTGAAGGCCGCAACCCTGCTACTGGCGAAACTATCAAAATCCCAGCTAAAACTGTGGTTAAGTTCCGTCTAGCTAAGGCTGTTAAGGATGCTGTTCTATAATATTTAGCACAACATACTCTCATATAAAAACCACCTACGGAATCAGGTGGTTTTTATTTTTTTTGTTACAATTTTATTAAAAGATGATATATGACCAGTGAAAATATTAAAGAGTTAGAATTTCATGTAAGTAGTAATGATTATTTTGGCACCCTCGCTACTATACTTATTTTATTACAAGAAAATATAAAGTATAAAAATATAAAAAATTCAGTAATAATTGAACAGAAGATAAAAGAATTAATATACTTACAAAATAATTATATTATATTTAAGAAATAAATTATTTAATTGTTATTTAAATTAATTATAGAAAAACCTAGTATATTGTTGTCTCTATAAATCTTGAACTTTTCTTGAACTAGCATGCTATATACTAAATAGTTATGATAAAAAATATTAATTAGAGAAATAAAGCGAATGTAGTAGTCGTCACAAGCTAAAGAAAATCATTGATAGCGTATCAGTTAAAACTAATTGGCGGTTAATGAGTGATGGAGTTAGCTATCGTATGGGTTATGTTAGTGGTAAAATAAGTGGGTATGAAGGGGAAGAAAAATTATTAAAGATTATAAATAAAAATCACCACTCTATATGGAGACATCTGATATAATAAAAATAGTAAATGATTTAATAAATACAAATAGTATTAAGTTTGAAAATGTTTTATTTAGAATAGAAAAGATAGTAGAAAAAAATAATTATTACGAATGGTATCAAGAGGGGTGGGTAATAGCATTAATATCAGCCTTATCAACAGCTCTATTAATTGCCCTAACCGAATTATTTATATACTTTTATAAAAGAAAAAAAATAAAAGAAGGTATTGCATATGATTTGTGCACAGAAATCTTTATAAATGTATTAACAGTTAAAAAAACAAGGGAGAGCAATAAAGTTTTAATAGAAGATTTTAAACAAAAAGCTATAGCAAACGATTTCAGTGATGGGCACCCTAGCTTAAGGGGTGTTAAACATAGAACAGATGATTGCTATAGAGCTCATTTAAGTAATTTATCGTTGTTATTGAAAAATAAAAGTGACCTTTTAGGGGCAGGGATAAAAGTATTTTATAATTTGGTATCGGATTACGATGAAAATTCAAGAATAATTGGAGAATCTTTTGAAAAATATTATGCAGAAAATCCAATGATTTCATATTCCGATATAGTTAATATAGGAAATGGTCAATATAAGGATTCCAGATTAATTATTCTAAATGGCTATGACATAGCAACACAACTACAGTTAAGATTTAATATTGACGCAAAAATAAAGTTAAAAAAAGAAAATATAAAAAGTATTTATGAATTACAAAATTCAACAATAGATGATGTCCAACAAGAGGCTGATAATTTAGGTATTGATGTTAGAAATTTTATTTTTATAATTAAAAAATATAAACTATATAAAAATACAGTTAACACTGGAAAATACATAAAAACAAAAGATACAATATTTAAAAAAATAAGAATGTTTTTAGTATCGCGGGCGTAATGTTAATTATAAAAAAATTAAAATATTACTAATTTTATATGAGTATTTCAAATGAAGAATATAATTATAATGAAGAAATAGATGGTAATGATGATTATCCTGATATTGAAGACCTTGCAAGTAGAATTGATGATTTAGAAAACAATCAAATTCAAACTAGTAATAATAATTATAATAATTGTATGTCGTTGCTATATATTCCTGGATTAGTACTAGCAATGATTTTGTCGTACGATTTTAATCGATCAATTTTTTGGGCAATATTGCACGGGTGTTTGTCTTGGGTGTATGTAATTTATAGAGCTTTATTTTAATCATAATTTAAATACAATAAACATCGTAATCAATGTTTTTTGAAAAAATAATTACAAAAAAGTTCCAATCTTATCCAAGTCCCCGATGATAATCAACACTTTTTCGTATTTTATTACAAGATCTAAATTATCCTTGATTTTTGTGATATTTTAAATATTCTGGAAATATGGGGCAGAAACTTAATAAAACGGCCTACTAATAGCTAAAATAAAACCACCCGCTGTTAAGAAGGTGGCTCTCGGATGTAACACCCTGTTAGTTCAAATGTAAACTAATAGATATGATTATTATATCGTGGTATAAGAATAAGTCAATATCCATAATTTACCCATAATTAAGTAAAATTAATCAGTTTAAAAGCTGTTTTCTATCAATATTTAAATAACCCTTAAAAGCCCAAATTATCCTTGATTTTTTGGGCCTTTTATTGTACGATAAGAGCGTTAATGAGGGTAAGCGGGCGATCGCTTTATTTTATATAAAGAGGAAAGTCCGGACTCCATCAAAAGGGCAGTGGATAACGTCCACCAGGGGTAACCCTAGGGAAAGTGCCACAGAGACAATACTAATTTTAGCTTGCTAAGATGAAAGGTGAAAAGAGGAGGGGTGTTGACTAGATTAGCTACTCTTCTCGACTAGCGGTGACGCTAGATTCGCGGTAAACCCTGCCTGGAGCAAGGACAAATTCTTATTCGCAAGAGTAAGAAAAAAAGTGGTCCGCCAGATCCTATTGGTAACAATAGGGCTAGACAAATGGTCGCCCATCTGATTCCTCCGGGAAGAAGTGGACAGAATCCGGCTTATAGCTTACCCCTGTTAACAACATAATTAACTTATAAATATGAAATTAAAAAGAGTTGAACTTTTTTTTGCCACCTTGTTAGTACCGATTGATTTCTTGATGGTGCTAGCTGCTGGACTAAGTGCTTATTACTTACGTTTTTCAGATTATTACATCGGTATCAGACCGGTGATTTTTAATTTACCTTTGCATGATTATTTTTGGTCGCTAATTTTTATAGCTCTAATCATGATTCCAGTTTTTTTCTTATCAGGACTTTATAAGATTTCTAAAACCTCTAATCTAGCTAAAGAATTTGCTCGTATTATCATGGCTTGTTCCACTGGCTTAGCCTTAATTGCTATTATGATATTTTTTAAGCGTGAACTATTTGATTCACGTTTTATCGTTTTAGTGGGCTGGATAATTGCTATTTTTTATTTAATTATTATTCACGCTTTTTTAAGATGGCTACAGAGAAAGTTACATGCTCAAGGTATCGGTGTTCATAAAGTTATTTTAGTTGGTAATAGTAAAACAGCTGATAATTTAATTGCTGAATTTTCATCTAATCCTTTTTCTGGTTTTGAAGTAGTGCGTCGTGTTAGAGACTTTGATTTAGAAACAGCCCAAGAAACAGCCGAATTTATTAAGGACCATGAAATAGATGAAATTATTCAAACTGATCCTAATTTAAGTAAGGCTGAAACTCTTCGATTGTATGACTTCGCCACTGAAAATCAAATTACTTTTAAATATGTAGCTGACTTATTAGAAATTAAAGTATTGCGTCATGAAGTAACAGAGATTATCGGTATTCCAGTAGTAGAAGTAAAACGCACTACTTTAGAAGGATGGGGCAGAGTAGCTAAGAGAATTTTTGATATTATAGTTTCCAGTTTAATGATTATCATTTTATCACCAGTTTTCTTGTTATCAGCTATTGCTATTAAGATTAATTCTCGTGGACCAGTTTTCTTTTCTAAGCGTGATGACGGAACTCCGGTAACTAGAGTTGGTGAAGGCGGTGCGCCTTTTCATTATTTTAAATTTAGATCAATGATTGATAAAGTGGACAGTATGCGTTACAACGAGTTAGCTGATCGTAATTTACGTAGTGATGGACCAATGGTTAAGATTAAAGATGATCCACGCGTAACGACTGTTGGTAAATTCTTAAGACGTTTTTCTATTGATGAATTACCAGAATTATTTTTAGTTTTTATTGGTAAAATGAGTTTAGTCGGTCCTCGTCCTCACTTGCCTGAGGAAGTAGCTAAGTATGAAAATCATCATAAAAAAACGTTAACTATTAAACCAGGTATTACAGGTCTTGCTCAAGTATCGGGTCGTTCTGATTTATTATTTGAGGAAGAGGTTAAGTTGGATGTTTATTATATTGAAAATTGGTCCTTGTTATTAGATTTTTCTATTCTTCTTAAAACTCCTTTTGCGGTTTTAAAACACCGTGAGGCTGAGTAAAAATATACATGAAAGTTGCTTTAATCCACGATCACTTAGCCCAAGATGGCGGTGCTGAAAAAGTTCTCAAGGTTTTTGCGGAAATGTATCCCGACGCTGTTATTTATACTTTATTAGCTGATAAAGTTAAGACTGATAAATATTTAAAGGGACGTCGCATTGATACTTCTATTATTCAACGTTTACCAGGCGGTGTTAAACACTATCGTTGGTATTTGCCATTTATGCCTATGGCCGTAGAATTTTTTGATTTACGTGAATATGATTTAGTTATTTCTGATACTAGTTCTTTTGCTAAGGGTGTTATTACTTCACCAGACATTCCTCATATTTGTTATTGTCATACTCCAACTAGATATCTGTGGAGTGATACCCATCAATATTTAAATGAACTTAAATGTAATAAGTTTGTTAAGAAGGTGGTTTCAATGTTACTGTCTAATTTACGTATTTGGGATTTTGCAGCTGCTTCACGTGTTGATTATTTTATTGCTAACTCTAAGACAGTAGCTAAAAGAATTAATAAGTATTATCGCCGTGATTCCCAAGTTATTTATCCGCCAGTTGAAACTAGTCACTTTTTTTTAAGTGACTTAGCCACTCAACAGCCAGAAGAAAAATATTTTTTAGCTGGTTGCCGTTTGGTGCCATATAAGCGTATCGATATTGTCGTGGAAGCTTTTAAGAAATTAGGTAGTGATTATAAGTTAAAAATTTTTGGTGATGGCGTTGATTTAAAAAGATTACAGAGTATTGCTGGTGAAGCCACCAATATCGAATTTTTAGGTCGCGTTAGTGAAGATGAGAAAGCTGTTTTATACAGCAGAGCTCAAGCCTTTATTAATCCTCAAGAAGAAGATTTTGGTATTACACCGGTTGAATCAATGGCTTCTGGTCGCCCAGTTATTGCTTATCAAAAAGGTGGCGTAACAGAAACAGTAATAGAAGAAAAAACCGGAGTATTCTTTACCGAACAAACCGCTGACTCTATTGCAGTCGCCGTTAAGAAACTAGAAACAATTAAATTTAATTCTCAAGATATTCGTGAACATGCTGAAAAATTTTCAGTCGAACGCTTTGAACAAGAAATAAAAGATTTTATTGGCAATCTAAAAAAATAAAACCTTGAACCAAGATGAAAATAGCCGTCGACATTAGAGTTTTAATGGATAAGCATTATAGCGGCATTGCTGAATATACAGATTATCTGTTGCGTGATTTATTATCTAGACAAGATGGTAATGAATATGTTTTTTATTATAACTCTTTAAAAACACCTAAACATTTATTAGCTAAATGGCAAGATTCCAGAATTACTTTTATAAAATCAGCTTGGCCTAATAAAATTTTTAATTACTGTTTACAGAAATTTTTTGCTTGGCCAAAACTTGATAAAGTAGTTGGTCCAGTTGATGTTTTTTGGTCGCCGCATATTAATTTTTCATCTTTTGGAAAATCGGCAACCAAGAAAATAATAACCATTCATGATTTATCGTTTTTACGTTACCCAGAATTTTTTAATGCTCGTAAAAATTTTTGGCATCGTAATTTGAATATTAAGAAGTTATTAAAACAATACGATTATATAGTAGCTATTTCTGAAAATACTAAACGTGATTTGGTGGAACTATTACAAATTCCAGAGGAGAAGATTACTGTTATTTATTCCGGCCTTAACAAGGAAATCTGTGAGCCTCAAGAGGTCAAAGAACTAGTTAAGACGCCCTTTATTTTATATTTAGGCACCATTGAACCTCGTAAGAATGTTAGTGGCTTAATTGAGGCTTATAATCTGTTGCGTGATAGACATTTGCCGCTAGCTAGCCATAAATTGGTTTTAGCTGGTGGTAATGGTTGGAAGAATAAACATATTTATAGTAAGGCTAAAGATTCGCTATATCGTGATGATATTTATTTTTTAGGATATGTTAGTCGCGAAGAAAGAGAATGGTTATATCAAAATGCTAGATTATTTGTTTACCCGTCTTATTATGAAGGATTTGGTTTTCCGCCGCTAGAAGCTATGGCTAGAGGATTAGCAACAATTACATCAGATGTTTCGTCATTGCCAGAAGTAGTCTCAGATGCCGCCCTAACAGTTAATCCTTATTCTAGTTTAGATTTAGCTAGAGCCATTGAAAGCATGTTACTTGATAATGGTTTGCGAGCTAGCTATGCTAAAAAAGGGGTGGTGAGATCGACTGTTTTTACTTGGAAGGAAACAGCTGATAATTATTTGAAATTATTTGATAAAAAAATATGAGAGCAGTTATACAAGTAGTCAGCGAGGCTAGTGTTAAGGTGTCTGGCGAATTAATTTCTGAAATAAAAAAAGGTTATTTAATTTTACTAGCCGTTCATGTTGATGATACTGAAGATAAGATTAATAAGATGGCTGAGAAGATAATTAATCTGCGCATTTTTCCAGATGAAAATGACAAGATTAATTTAAATATCAAAGATGTTGGTGGTGAAATATTGTTAGTTTCACAATTTACTTTATACGGTGACGTTAAAAAAGGGAATCGTCCTAGTTTCATTGAATCGGCTCGCCCAGAACAGGCTAATGCTTATTATGAAAAATTAATTAGTAAACTTCAGGAAACTATTACTGTAGTTAAAACTGGCAGTTTTGGTGCTCATATGTCTGTAGCGCTAACTAACGATGGGCCTTGTACTATAATTATTGATTTATAAGATGTTAAATAAAAATAAGAAAAAACCTAAAGTATTAGTAGCTATGTCAGGAGGAGTTGATTCTTCGGTAGCCGCACAATTACTCAAAAACCAGGGCTATGATGTAACTGGGATGTTTTTGCATTTCTGGAAGGATGAAAAAATGGGTGATAAGGCTGAAAATAAATGTTGCTCTTTAGAATCACTACTTGATGCTAAGGCGGTGGCTAATAAAATTGGTATTCCACTTCATACTTTTAATTTTGCGAAACCTTTTAAAGAAGCAGTGGTAGATAATTTCTTAAGTGAATATGCGGCGGGACGAACACCTAATCCTTGTGTAGTTTGTAATAAGAAAATTAAAATAGGGTTACTGTTAGAATATGCTTTAGAGTTAGGTTTTGATTATGTAGCAACTGGTCATTATTTAAAGATTAAAGATTATCAAGGCAAAAGAAGACTATATAAAGCCAAGGATGCTAAAAAGGATCAATCTTATTTTTTATATACCTTCACTCAAAAACAATTAAAGCATTTAATGTTTCCTTTAGGTGGTTATAATAAACCTAAGGTTAGGGAACTAGCTCAAAAATATAATTTAACTACTGCCGCTAAACCAGAGAGTCAAGATATTTGTTTTTTGTCAGGACCTCATAATGATTTCTTAAAGCGCTATTTAAAATTAAAACCAGGACCAATTAAATTATTAGATACAGGCGAAGAAATTGCGACCCATCAAGGTTTGCCACTTTATACTATTGGTCAACGTCGAGGCATTGAAGTTGGCGGTAATGGTCCATACTATGTAGCTAAAATGGATTACAATACTAATACTCTTTACGTAGTACGCCAGTGGAATGAAGATATTTTGTATGAGAAAGGTTTTTTAGTTAAAGGCGTAAATTGGTTATCTGGTTCTGAAAAATTACCACTGAAGTGTTCAGTTGTAATTCGTTATGGACACGTAGCTGTGCCGTGTACTATTAGTAAATACCAAAAAGATGTTTTACGAGTTGATTTTAAAAAACCCCAACGAGCTGTCACCAGCGGTCAGAGTGCGGTTTTTTATGATAAAAATAGAGTGCTCGGCGGTGGTATTATAGATAATTTAGTAATTTAAAAGGCTACTTAATTAAGTAGCCCTTTTTATAGCATTGAGAGTGTGCTACTAGCACCCTCTTTTTGTTTTATTATTGCTAAAGGTGTTTTTAGAATAATAATAAGATCAGTTAGAAAGCAGAGATGGTCGGCATACCAATTGTTGAAAATAATCACATCTTCAATAGTGTTATTTTTGTTTCTATTAATTTGGATTGGTCCAGTTATTCCTGGCTTGGCTTTTAAAGATTCATAATAACACTTTATATTTCTTCTTACACGGCCCCTAGGTAATGGACGAGGTCCTACTAAACTCATGTTTCCAATTAGTACTAAAAATAATTCTGGTAGTTCATCAAGATGCCATCTTCTAATAAAATAACCAAATTTAGTCACTGTTTCCGTATTAACATACATACTTCTAAACTTGAAGTAATAAAAAAGTTTTGCTCCTTTTCCTAGTCTATAGTCAGGTTGACCATTTTTTTTGTGACTGTAGAAAATAGGGCCAGAAGAATCAATCTTAATCATAAGGCCTATTATTAACATTAAAGGCCAAAGTATTACTATTAAAGTAACAGATATTACGATATCGGCTAGTCTTTTCATCTTTTATGGGTTTAGTTGTTAATTTTTTAAGGAACAATTATTTTATAGCACCATATTTTATTTAAGTAAAGATAGGCGAAATACCACTAGAAGATATTAGAAAATTTTCTTATTTCTGGTTTATGCTATAATACTTTTTGTAATCAATTTTAATTTTATAATACCCTATGTCTCAAAACCTCAATGATGTTTTTAAACGCATCCAAGATAAGAAAAAAGAACAACGCGAACTTAAAAGAATGTATCGCGATGCTCTCTCGGTCAACGGTGAATATCAGGAAGTCCTAGAAGAATTAGAAGCTTTAAAACTTAAGAAAAAGAAAATAGAAGCTGGCGTTCAATCAGACTTTAAAGAAGAAATGGATAAGATGGAAGGATTAAAACTTAATATTGCTGGAGATAATCAAATGCTTTCAGACTTAGCTCTTACCCAACTGTCTAAGGGGGAAGAAATCAAGGTAACGGATGAAAATAAAGTAGAATACGAACCAATTTTTACTGTTAGATTCAAAAAAACTCAATAAATACTAAGAAATCCGGTTATTTACGCCGGATTTTTTTATTGACAAAACACATTGATAATTGTAGGATGGCAGTATAATAGTTCTTCAATATAAACCAATAAAATATATACGTCATGACAGAAACAACCAGTTTACTCGAATCTCTGGTCACTTTTGATTACAAAAGTTTGGATCCAGTTAAAAGAGCAATGGCTCAGCGAAATATTATTCGTTTTGTTCTCGACATGATGATAGTCGATAAACAAAATAGATTAAAATACTTAGAGGTGCTCTGGAGAATTCCGGACTCTATGTATGAGGAACGTGACCGACAAAGGTTGGAGCGTTACGAACCATGCATTAGTAAAATTTTTGCCATGGCTAAATTTTCCAGATTTAAATGTTCGGCCGTAGCCATTGTTGATGAGTCTAATAAATACTACAATCAACATGCTGGTGAACTGCCACTTTTTTTCTTGGATATTTTTAAATCGGCTTGGGACAGTAA
>JBAQCS010000001.1:0-22807 GCA_049294415.1 Patescibacteria group bacterium | reverse complement strand
GGTAAAGTGTTGTTCGTTCCAAATTTTAAGTAATTTCAAATCATCACCTTCTTGAACGTTTGGTAGTTCTTGTTCACTAGTTTTTTCTTTGTAAACTTTTAGATAACCTAAGAAGTCTAAAGTTTGTCCGTTAGCTTTTAAGCCGTAAGTACCAGCTTCAACATCAATAACAGTAGCACTTAAAATAGCAGCTGGCATTTGGCTAGCTACTGATCTATCCCAAATCAATTTATATAGGCGGTATAAGCCTTTTTCTAATTTATCTTTTAAGTCATCAGGAGTTTTATTTACTTCAGTTGGCCTGACCGCTTCATGAGCTTCTTGAGCATTTTTACTTTTATTTTTAAATACTCTAGGTGTCTCTAAAGCATATTCTGAACCAAGATTATCTTTTAACCATTTATTGGATTCCTCTAAAAACTTACCAGATAGATTTAAGGAATCAGTTCTCATGTAAGTAATAAAACCTTGCTCATATAATTTTTGAGCTAAGGTCATAGTCTGTTTGGCAGAATATCCTAATTGGCGATTAGCACCTTGTTGCAAGGTTGAAGTAGTAAAAGGGGCCGGAGCATTTTTAGTAACTTTTTTCTTTTCAATTTTTTTAACAACGTATGGCAAGGTTGTTAATTCCTGTTCATATAAATCAGCTTTTTCTTTAGTTACTTCTAACTTATCTAAATTCTTATTATCTATTTTATAAAGTTCGGCTGTTAACCCTTCTTGTTTTTTGGTTTCGAGATCTGCTCTAATGCTCCAATATTCTTCACTCTTAAAAGCTTTAATTTCTTTTTCACGTTCTACAATTAAACGAGTCGCGACACTTTGCACGCGGCCAGCTGATAGTCCTTTAGCTACTTTTTTCCATAAGAACGGTGAAAGCTCATAACCAACTAAACGATCTAGTACGCGGCGAGCTTGTTGAGCGTCAACCATTTTCATATCCAAAGAGCGTGGCTGTTCTAGAGCATGTAAAATTGCATCTTTAGTAATTTCATGAAACACAATACGTTTGGCATCAGTTGGTTTTATTTTTAAAACCTCAGCTAAGTGCCAAGCAATTGCTTCTCCTTCGCGGTCCTCATCGGAAGCTAGAATTATAGAGTCAGCGGCCGCAGCTAATTTCTTTAAATTAGTTACAGTTTTGCGAGCCGAAGTCGGAATAATATATTTAGGAGTAAATCCATGTTCAATATCTATGCCCATGTCACTCTTAGGTAAATCACGAATATGTCCAAAAGAGGAATCAACTCGATATTTTTTATCTAAAAATTTGGAAATGGTGCGGGCTTTAGTTGGTGATTCAACAATGATAAGAGTCATATTTTAATTTAGAATTTTTAAGCCATTATAACTAGTGTACTATTTATGAATTCTCTGTCAAGCACTGTTTTAAATCGTCTGGACTAGTAATAGGAATCGCTCCTTGGGCAATTAACTGATTAACACCGAGGCTTAATTCGTTAAAAATTGGCCCAGGAACAGCCAAAACATCTCGACCATCTTCTAATGCTAAACGAGCAGTTATGAGTGCCCCAGAGCGTTTTTTAGCCTGTACGACTAATACAGCTTGGCTTAGTCCGGCTATTATTCTGTTGCGTTGTGGAAAATGGAAGTAATTAGCTTTAGTCCCTGGTGCATATTCAGAAATAACTAGCCCGCCTCTGTCCACTATACTTTGACATAATGCCCAATTCTCAGGTGGATAAAAGCTAGCCTTATCTAAACCAGTACCTAACACGGCAATGGTATGATGAGCTAATAAGTGAGCCTTAGTGTCTATACCTCTAGCTAAACCACTGATAATTAAAGTTTTATCTAAAATTTCCGCAGATAGCAGATATGATAGAGAGTCTTCACCATATTTATCGCTTTGACGACTACCAACAATAGCTAGGGGAAATAAGTTTACTTCAGGAAATTTTCCTACATAGTATAACTGCTTAGGCGGATTATTTATTTCTTTTAAAAGTGGTGGATAGAGCGGATCATTAATGGTAATTTTTTTTATTTCATAATCTGTCATATTATTTTTAATACAATAATACCCAGTCGGGAGAACAGGGTATTAGTTGCTAATTCATCTAGTCTATATTAAGATATTAGCAGTAGAAATGTAATTAGTGTCCAGAATTTTGCCTAAAAATTATTATCAAGTTGCCCCTCCGTAACTTAATTTAAATAATTATTTAGGCAGAACTCTGGACGCTTTTTTTAAATAGAAAGGATAGCTTCTTTCAAGATTTTTTCTATCACTTCTTTTTCCTCATGGTTGAAATTTTGTAAAACAAATTTTTCAGCTGGAATTCTCGTTCTTAGTAATTCATTTTTCACACCTATTTTTAAACGTTTAAAATTCTTAGTGTGCAAATGATTAATGATAGATTGAATGCCGTTATGTCCGCCACTTCTGGAATCATTACTGACTTTCCATTTGCCGATTTCAATATCTATATCATCTTGAATAACTGTTAAGATGTCGGTTAAGTCACTATCTTTTTTAGCAAAGACAACTAATTTCTTTGGTAATAAACCGTAATAAGACATAATAGCTCTAACTGCTTCACCGGATTTATTCATATAAGTTTGAGGCTTGATATAAATAGTGTCGCCGGTTTCATAAGTAAGAGCTTGAAATTTTTTATTATTTTGCCATTTGACTGGACCAAGTAATAAGTCTAAGGCCATGAAGCCGACATTATGACGATTTTTTTCGTATTGTTCTCCAGGGTTACCTAGACCGACAATAATTTTCATATATTTATTCTTTTTTAGTATTGGTTTTATTATACAATATTGATAGTTAAATTGCACTTAAGGGGCGATAAATAAAAGATAAAAGATTATTAAATAATTAATTAGCCAGTTTTTCTGTTTTTATCAGTTAGTTAGCTACTAATTTTAATATAGGTTTATTATTGTTATTTTTTGTACTGAAATAGTGGTAATGGTGGATAAAGCAATTTATCAATAAATAAAAAAATCTCCAGTTGTCTGGAGAATTTTTATTAGGAAGCAGTGCCGTGAACTTTTCTATTTTTAACTACGGTCATTTTAACTGGAGTACCAGTGAAACCATATTTTTCTCTTAATCTGTTTTCCATAAAACGTACGTAAGAGAAGTGTAAGTTATCTTTAGAACCAATTCTGATATTAAACATTGGTGGGTTACTTCTGACTTGAGTAAACTCATAAATTCTAGGAGCTTTCAATCCTTTACCTTTAGCTGGTAAATGAATTTTAACAATTTTACTCAAGAATTTTTGTAGTTGAGAGTCACTAATCTCAATTTTACGAGCTTCAGCTAGTGAGGTAACTAAATCCATGATTTTATTAACCTTCATACCAGTTTTAGCAGAGATAAATTGAATAGGTGCCCATAGTGCAAAAGGAAACTCGTGATAGATTTCTTCAGTCCATTTCTTAGTATTTTTTTCTTCTATTTTATCCCACTTATTGGCAATAAGAATTAAGCTTTTATGGCGTTCAATAGCCTCACCGACAATCTTAGCATCTTGATGAGTTAATGGTTCACTGATATCAACCACCATTAAAACTACATCAGCTCGATCTAAAGCGTGTAATGACTTGCCAATACCAATAGTTTCTAAGCCGTCACCTTTATGACCATGTTTGGAGATACCAGCTGTATCGACAAAGCGAACTTTTTTATCTTTCCATTCTACTAAAGTGTCTTGAGGTTCGCGAGTAGTGTGAGGTTCATCGCTAACGATTACTCTTTCGTAGCCTAAAATAGAATTAAGTAATGATGATTTACCAACATTTGGTTTACCAATAATACAAACATTAATTTCATCTTTATTGCGGCCATGTTTTCTTTCTTCTTTTTCTTCTTCAGCGCCTTCTACTTCATAACCTCTTTCTTTTTTATTATAAAATATTTCCTCAGAATCATCCTCGATAAATAATGGTTTTAATCTAATAATTAAAGCGTCCAATAAATCTCCAGTTCCAGAACCAGTAACAGAAGAAACTGAAATCGGTTCTCCTAAACCTAATTTATTAAAAGTAGCAGCTTCAGAAGCATATTTTTGACTATCTACTTTGTTAGCTACTAGAACAGTTTTTTTAGATAAGGCTGGATTCTTTTTTAGAGCATCAGCTAATTGCAAATCTTCAGTTAATAAACCTGTTCGGTTGTCAAGTACAAATAAAATTAAATCAGCATTATCAATAGTTAATCTAGCTTGTCTTTGAGCTAGGGAATCAATATCACGACTTTTTTTATCAGGATTTTTTGACAAGTGTTTAGCATCAATTATTCCGGCTGTATCTACTAATTGGAATTCATGATTGTTCCAGGAAATTTTACCGTAATTACTGTCACGAGTAGTGCCGGCGATATCAGAAATAAGTGCTTGTTGTTTTTCAGTCAAGCAGTTAAAGAGAGTTGATTTGCCGACGTTAGTGCGTCCTAATAGGGCGACTAAGGGCATGTTTTTATTTGGATTATTCATTTTATTATTTAGCCGGCTTTATTTCCCAGCTTTGTGCATCTGTTCCTAGAATTAAAACTATTTCAGGAGTTGAGGAGCCACTTTTTAGAGTTTCTAACCAACTAGGGTTATCATAAGCTAATTTAGCTCCAGTTAATTCTGATAATGATTTGATAGCCTGATCGTTCTTACCATATGATAAGTCGTAAATAGCGCTGGTAATAAAATTTCTTTCAGTACCATTACTTATTTTAGCTTCTTTAAAATTATAAGGATCTAATTTACTAGCTACTTGACTAGCTAAGCCTGTTATCCAGGTACCATTTATAATTTGTAATTTAACTTGACCTTCAATTGGTTTGACGTCAACAACTTTGTTGGGAGTTGTGCTGTCACCAAAAATATTTTGAACAAATGATTTGATTTGATTAAAATTACCACTCTTAGGAACTAATAGATAGGCCCCATCTTCGCCACGAGAATCAATTAATAAACCATTATCTTGATTATCAATTACTTCATTAATAATATTACTACGGTCCACATTTTTATAATCATCCCATAGTAATAACATTTCTCTAACACCTAAATTAGTATCAATGTGTTCACTCAATTGATTAGAAATTTTTACAATCATAGTTGGTTTAAGTAAAGTACTTTTAGAAAGCAATTTATCTTTAACCGCTTGTAAAATTAGTTGTTGTCTCTTGGCACGAGCAAAATCAGTTCCTTCTTTACCTATTCCATGACGACTTCTAGCAAATTTTAAAGCAAGTGATCCATCCATTTTTTGAGGTCCTGCTTCCACATGTAAGTGTTCATAACGGGAATAGTAGTCAGGATCATCCTCTCTGCCCATTATAGGATAGCTATAATCATCTAAGGTATTTTCTACATTAACTTCTACGCCTTTCATTTCATCTACAATATTGATAAAACCTTGAAAATCAGCACGTACATAATAAGTTATTGGTGTTCCTAAAATTTCACTTAAGGCTGAGGTCATAGCAGCTCCACCACTACCTGACTCCTTTTTCTCAGCTGTAGCATTAATGGAATTAACTTTACGCCAAGCCCCGCCTTCAACTGGTACGGTTGTATCTCTTGGAATCGAAATCATCGACACCTGTTTAGTGGATGGTTTAAGACTCAATAACATAATAGTATCAGCCAAATATCCACCATCATGGTTTTTACCACCCATACCAATTAATAAAATATTAATACGGTCATTTTCTTCACCAATTAATTTTTTATCTTCAGCAGTGGTAATGTGGGCCATCTTAGAAAATATTGAGCTAATATTAAACCAAGAGTCTCCACTAGGTCCTGACATTATCACTTTTCCAGCAAAAATACAAGCTACTATAACAATAATACCTATATAAGTAATAAACTTTCGGCTTTTTTTTGTTTTATATTCGCCAGAAACATCTTCCTCTGTTTCCATTCCTTGTTTGAAATCAATCATATTAAAAATAACTCAAGAGCTGAGTCAATATTGAATTACTGAATTTTTTTACTCAGTCATTATATAATCATTTGCGATTTTTGGCAAGGTTGACAGATATGGCTATATTGGCCAAATTTTAAGTCTAATTTAAGAAATAATTTTAATAAAAAATCACTCCTTGTGACTTTTTATTGATGGTCGGACTGCCCGGAATCGAACCGGGATTATACAAACCCGAATCGTAAGTAATGCCACTATACCACAGTCCGCTTGCTATCTATTAGACTTGGCCCACTTTCTTAAGGGGACAACTATTTCTTTAAGGTCGTCATATTTAATAATTAGAGTAGCTATACCTGAAGTAGTCTCTTTAATTTTAGTGCCTTTCTTAGCTATAACAATTATTTTTTTATTAAGACTAAAAGCTATGCCAGCTTCAATAGCTCGTCCGGTTGGTTTATTGGTTATATCTATTAATAAAGCATCAGATTTATTAATTTCCTCTTTAGCTCTTTGCATTAAGTCTTGAGGATCATTGAATATTTTTTGATAATTTTCTATATCGCGAATAAAGCAAAAATCTTCTAAACCAGCTGATTTTACCAGTTGGCAAAGATATTCAATTTCTTCTTTATTTCTTCCTCGTTGGAAGTTGGCGGTGATAAATATTTTCATATATTTTTTAAAACATGTCGGGCTGCCCGGAATCGGACCGGGGCTACATGCACCCCATGCACGCGTACTGCCATTATACTACAGCCCGAAGAGGCATTGTTAGAGTTTATTTTTTGTTAATTATTTTTACTAAGCTTAATTCTGTTTAAAAATTTTGTCAAAAAAAACTTGACTAAGTTTAAAAGCGGCATTACAATGCTTGTGGGTACGTTACGCGAAAGGCCCAGAAGAGGGGTCTTTTTTTATTGCCTAAAAACCTAATTTATCATAAGATGTAGTTATAATATTAATAATATGAGTGATAAGAAAATAATTTTTTCAGGTATTAAACCTAGTGGACGATTAAACATCGGCGGTTATATTGGTGCTCTTTCCCAGTGGGTAGAGATGCAAGATAAATATGATTGTATTTTTTGTGTAGTTGATTACCACGCTATTACTGTTAAACAGAATCCGGATGAATTACGCTTAAGAACCATGGAACTCATTAAGACTTATATTGCAGCTGGTATTAATCCTAAGAATTGTATTTTGTTTAAACAATCTGATGTGTCAGCCCATACTGAGTTAGGTTGGATTTTAAATTGTTGTGGTGCTCGTATTGCTGATTTGAATAAGATGACCCAGTTTAAAGATAAGGCTGGTATTCATAAAGAATCAGCTACTGTTGGTTTGTACGATTACCCAGTTTTAATGGCGGCTGATATCTTATTATATAACACTGAGATTGTGCCAGTTGGCGAAGATCAAAGACAACATGTAGAATTAGCTCGTGATATTGCCCGTCGTTTTAATAAAGACTACTCAGAAATTTTTAAGATACCCGAAGCAGTTATAAGAAAAGAAGGGGCCAGAGTCATGAGCTTGCAGGACCCAACCAAAAAAATGAGTAAGAGCGACGAAGCTGGTTTAGGTTGCATTGAATTATTAGATGATATTGAAACTGCTAAGAAAAAAATAATGCGCGCCGTGACTGATTCTGGTAGTGAAGTTAAATATGATGTAAAAAATAAACCAGCTGTAGCTAACTTATTAACAATTTATTCATACCTAAGTGGACAAACTGTTAAGAATATAGAAAAAGAATATGTTGGTAAAGGGTATGGTGATTTTAAAAAAGGTTTAGCTGAAGTAGTAGCTAAATTTTTGAAAGATTTCCAGGACAAGTATTATGCTTTATCAGATGGCCAAGTATTAGATATTTTAGAAGATGGCCGAAAGAGCGCTAATAAGATTGCTAGTGAGACATTAGAAAAAGCTAGAAGGGCAGTAGGCGTTAGATAAAAATAAAAATTTAGATATTGAAAAAGGACCTCGTTGTGAGATCCTTTTTTTTGTTTTTTAAAAAATTAGTTTAGGCTTGGTGTCATTCTGGTAAATGTTTCATTTGTTTCGCTAGTTAACTTCTGGGTATAAATAGATCCAAAAGATGGATAGTAGGTGATTAGAATTGGCGCCTTATTTTGACCATCTATGTAGCCTATTAAAAGCCACATTTCTTTATCAAAAAAATCAGCCAAAAATCTTTTAACTCTTGCCATGCCATTGTCCACTTGTTTTCCTAATCCCCCATCATGATATTGAATTTCGCATTCATTTTTTATCTGATCGGGGTAGAAAGCCCTTTGAAGAACAATTTGTATTTTCACCTCTCTTTCCGGAGATACCTCCACTAGGGCTGATGTTCGTAATTCTGGAATTAAGCGATTAGCTAGGAGTCGCCATTGTTCTTCATTGCTATTTAAAACTAGTTTTCCTGTCTTTGGTAGTTGGATTGTTGCCATTTTTCAATATGATTTTTAGTTGTTAATGTTCAATTTGACTAATTACTATATAATATTATATCAATTTTGTCAATATATAGTTAGACAAACAAAAAAGACCCTAAAAAAGGTCTTCTTTATTATTAACAATTTCAATTTTTGTGTTTGTGTGAGAGTTTTAAGTCTAATAGGCACCAATTCGAACTTATTGTGCAAGCACAATATCGACTATATAGTTGCAAGTCAATGACTTGAACTATAAATCTCCCTAGAAAGGAGGTGATCCATCCACAGCTTCCGCTACGGATGCCTTGTTACGACTTCGTCCCTGTCATCAGTTTTGCCTTAGTCCCATAAATGAGCCTTTGGGCACCACCAACTCCCTTGACGTGACGGGCGGTGAGTACAAGACCCGAGAACGTATTCACCGTGGCATAGCTGATCCACGATTACTAGCGATTCCAGCTTCATGGAGTCGAGTTGCAGACTCCAATCCGAACTGAGAAAGGTTTTTAGGGATTTGCTCCAGCTCGCGCTTTGGCGTCCCTTTGTACCTCCCATTGTAGCACGTGTGTTGCCCAAGGTGTAAGAACCATGCTGATTTGACGTCATCCCACCTTCCTCCCATTTAAAACGGGCAGTATCTTATGACATATAAAACATAAGAAAAGGGTTGCGCTCGTTTCCCGACTTAACGGTACATCTCACGACACGAGCTGACGACAACCATGCAGCATCTGTGTAGCACCCTCGAAGGCGGATCTGTTTCCAGACCTTGCAGCTACATGTCAAACCTTGGTGAGGTTCCTCGCTTATCGTCGAATTAAACCACATGCTCCACCGCTTGTGCGGGTCCCCGTCTATTCCTTTGAGTTTTAGCCTTGCGGCCGTACTCCCCAGGCGGGATACTTAACGTGTTAACTTAAATTAGCAGCACTGGAAGGGTCGATACTTCCAATGCTTAGTATCCATCGTTTACGGCGTGGACTACTGGGGTATCTAATCCCATTCGCTCCCCACGCTTTCGTCCACTGAGTGTCAGATTTGTCCTAGCAAACTGCCTTCGCATTTGGTGTTCTTGCTGATATTAATGGATTTAACCCCTACACCAGCAATTCCGTTTGCCTCTTCCAATCTCTAGTTTGTCCATCTCTCCCGCTGACTCGAGGTTGAGCCTCGAGATTTAACAGGAGATGCGATAAACCACCTACGGACGCTTTACGCCCAATAAATCCGGATAATGCTTGGGGCCCTCGTATTACCGCTGCTGCTGGCACGAGGTTAGCAGCCCCTTATTCAACTGCTACCATCATTGTTTTTTCACAGTTAAAAGTACTTTACACCCCGAGGGGCGTCTTCATACACGCGGCGTCGCTCCTTCAGACTTTCGTCCATTGAGGAAGATTCTTGACTGCAGCCTCCCGTAGGAGTCTGGGCAGTTTCTCAGTCCCAGTGAGTGGGGTAACGCTCTCGCGCCCCATACCCGTCGTTGCCTTGGTGAGCCATTACCTCACCAACAAGCTGATAGGCCATAGACCCCTCCTGAAGCGTCGGAGCTTTAATAAAACAACATGAGTCATTTTATACTATCGGGTATTATCCTCGCTTTCGCAAGGTTATCCCCGTCTTCAGGGTAGGTTATCAATGTGTTACTCTCCCGTTTGCCATGCCTAGTAAACTAAGCATTCGACTTGCATGCCTTAGACACGCCGCCAGCATTCATCCTGAGCCAGGATCAAACTCTCTATTAAGTTTGTGACTCTTATGAAAGCCTAAGCTTTCGTATATTTAGTTCTGGTTAAACCAGATCTGTATTTTTTTTGTTTCGTCCGAATCGATGCCAATTAGCATCAAAACTCTTCACCAAAAATTGAAATTGTTAACGAGCACGAAAGTGGACAGAAAAAAACAGAGATATAATACATATCTTGTTTTCCTTTATTTATTCTGTTTTATTTTCGATGTTGTTATAATATACTACAGCAAGATGTTTGTCAATACCCATAAAATAAAGGGTAAAAACGTTTTTTGGAATAGTTTTAAAATAATTGTTTTTATCTTTGGATTGTTGTATTATTAACTCATAAAAAAAGATAAATTTTTGTGACTAATATGTCTGACGAGAAACAAAAAATTGATGAGGCATTTGAGAGTGCTTTAGGAGAATTAAAAAAATTTCATCAAGATAAATTGTCGCTTATTAAAAAATATAAGGACATTAAAAATTTAGAACAACTGACTAAAATAAAAGAATCAATTAAGGAGGAATAAATTTAAATTTTTTACCTATTTTTTATATGGATAATCAAGAAAACGTTAATAATAGTGAATATTTAGATGAAATTAGAAAAAAAGCTGATGGTGCTGTTGCCGAAGTTGTGCGACAAATTAACCGTGATCAAGAAGTAGAAACCTCATTTAGTACTGAATTAGATGGTAATACTGAGTTTACTGAAGAAGCTGAAGAAATAAATCAAAAAAGAATGAAGGTTAGCCAGAATCTTTTGGAAACTAATAATTTTATTATTTCTTCCTTTGAGCCAGTAGCTGAAAAAATAGCTGAACCAGTGATAAATTCAGCCCCTATAGCAGAAGAATACCAATCCCCTATAGTAGTTAATGAAAATAAGCCAGCGACAGGATTGATCAATAAACTGTTTAGAGCTATTAAATCATTATTTATAAGATAGCGTTAATCCCATATATTATTATATAGAAAGGCCGATTTTTTCGGTCTTTTTTGTGTCTTCGAACTTCTATTGACAAAATAACTAATTTTTGATAGAATATTACGATTATCCTCAGGGTAATTTATGTAGTAATTTAAAAATTTAGAAACCAAAAAAATAGAAATCATGAGAAAACTTTGGATTGCTTTTGTGTTTGTGGCTATGTGTGGTTTAACAACTGCTTTCGGCCAACTCCGAGTTACTAATAACTTCGGACAAGATTTGAAGGTCGCTATTAACGGCGAAGAAAACAAAATTGCTAACAAGGAAACAAAAACGTTCGCAGTTCGCGGACAAAAAACTGTTTATCTCGACTGTGTTACTTTGGATGGTAAAAATAAATTTACCTTACCTAAAGAGGTTAGCAGGTCTGGTCTGGTAGTTATTGATCCAACCGAGAACAGATTGGATAGAGGTGAAAATACTGCCAATAATGTACCCGCTGCTTCTACGCCTAATAACATTATGCCGGGAACAGGTGCAACTACAGTAGCTCCCGCCACTAGTGGTTCACTAGCCGCGATATTACAAGGTGGAAAACCAGCTAATACAAATACTGGAAACAATGGTAGCAACTCAGTGCCTGTTAGTTCTATTACCACGATGTCTAATCAAACTAACATCGTGCAACAACCTCAGGCTGGCTTAGAACCAATTAAGATTGTATACACCGGAGCAGAACGTTTTAAAGTATTTTCTGATTTAGGTGGTAGTCAACTACAGGGAACTGAATTCCGTGGTAAAGCTACAGCTGATTCAATTCAGGATAACGCCAAAAATGAATACGATGTTTATATCCAAAAAAATAAGGATATCCATATCGGCGTAATCTTCAACCCCGAAGATGCCATAAACATCTACGGCGAATTCAGAAAGCGCGTTAATCAGGGGGATGCAACTTTGTACGTCAACGAAGGCGACATCAAAAAAATGTCGACCAACGAAAAAAAAGAAATCAAACTAAAGTTTATGGCTAAAGATTATAAACTATTGTTTGATCCGAAGGATGAGTCAAAAGATGGCAAGAGCACTTTGATTTCGATGGGTTATGACCAGACGTCTCGCAAATTTAAAGCACCGATTGGTCAATTTTACCTTAAGGCCTCATGTACAAATACATTAACGGGTATGTTTTATCCGACGGTGTATATTCCGATCCATGTAATTAGTAGTGACAATGTTATTACTATTACAGCCGAACAAATCAAAGTATTAACTGGGTCTGACATTAACTTAAAATGGTCAAACTTACGATAATCCTTGGTGGATGGTTAGAGGGCAAACGAAACAATTTCGTGGGCCCTCTTTTTTTATACATTTGACTAAAACCCTTTATTTTTGGCTCTAAATTGACCTTTTGACTTCTCCTTGTTATAATAAAAGCACAGGTTTTTTTGGACCTTTTTTATTGTTTTTAAGATAACTATATGATTATTACTTGGTTGGGGCACTCCTGTTTTAAGTTACAAGATAAAGTTGGCACTGATGGCGTGACAGTGGTTACAGATCCTTATGATAAGGAAACTGGCCTTAAAATGCCTAATATAGAAGCTGATATTGTAACCGTTTCTCATAATCATCATGATCATAATAATGTTGAAGCTTTACGCGGTAACCCTTTTGTAATTGATTGTGCCGGTGAATATGATTTTAAAGGAGTATTAGTTGAGGGCATTGACTCTTATCATGATGAGGATGAAGGAAAAACTCGTGGAGGTAATATTATTTATCGTATTGAAGTTGAAGATATTTCCATTGTTCATTTAGGTGATTTAGGACATGTTTTGTCTAATGAACAATTAGAAAAATTAGTTGGTACAGATATTTTAATTGTGCCAGTTGGAGGTAAATTTACATTAGATGCTAAAAAAGCTGTTGAAGTTATTTCTCAAATAGAACCTCGTATTGTGATTCCAATGCACTATCAAACCGAAGGTTTAAATGTTGAAGGATTGGATCCAATCGAAAAATTTATTAAAGAATTAGGCATAGAACCAAGTCATGAGGAAAAATTAAAGATTAGTAAAAAAGATTTACCTCAAGAAGATATGGAGCTTGTCATCTTAAGTTTTTAAAATAATTAAATATAAAATTATGTTACACCCGAAGAAAGAAAGAACTTTTGTTATCTTAAAACCTGATGCTGTTCAACGCGGTTTGATGGGAGATATTATTACTCGTTTTGAAAAAGTTGGTTTGAAAATGGTGGCTTTAAAAATGATTATGGCCCAAGAACAACAATGTTGGGATCATTATAATAAAGACGAAGCTTGGTTTTTAAAAAAGGGTGCTAATATCATGAAGAATCGTGAAGATTTAGGCATGCCAATTGAAAAAGAGGCTTTAGAATATGGTAAGGATATTATTCGTGCTTTAGCTAAGTTCATGACAGCGGGTCCAATCGTGCCTATGATTTTTGAAGGTAATCAAGCTATTGGTATTGTTAAAAAGATTGTTGGTGGCACCGAGCCATTAACTTCAGAAGTTGGCACTATTCGCGGTGACTACACTTTAGATTCTTATGAATTATCTAGTTACGATGATCGTGCTGTTCGTAATTTAATCCATTGCTCCGATTTACCAGAAGAAGCTGAACGTGAAATGAAAATTTGGTTTACCGAAAATGAAATTTTATCTTATCGTTTAGTAGCTGAAGGTATTATTTATGACGTTAATTTAGACGGCATCAAAGAATAAAAAAATAAATATGAATGAAGAGGAAAGAGAGGCGAGAAAAAGTTTGTTTCTCAAGATTGGAGTATTTTCTATCTTTGCTTTAGTTTTTATTTTGTGGTTACTTAATCTAAAAGGAGTTTTTATTAATATTTCTGATAATAGTAATAATTTAACTCTCGATAAGATTGGTTCTGAAATTGAAAATAATGCTAAAAAAGATTCTGATAGATTAGGTCTTAATCAAGATGAAAAGAAACAAAATGATTTTGTTGATAAGTTGTTGGATAAAACTGAACAAGTAATTTCCTCGTCCACTGCGTCCTCTACTATTAACTCAGAAATTAAAAAAAGTTTACAAGAGTTAACTAATAATTTTTCCACTTCTACTGATAAATCTCTCGGGGAAAATTGCCCGCCATATATTGATTGTATGCCAACAATCGGGGAAGCCAGACCTTGTGTCGTCCCCCCTGGTTGCGAAAATATTACCATAATCGCTTATTAAATTTATCTATTATGTCTACCGAAAACGAACAACCAGAAGTTTTAGAAAACGTCCGCAAACAGACGGAGTTTGGTACGGTTGAAGAACAACCAATTGTTGATGAAATGAGTCGCTCTTATTTGGAATACGCCATGAGTGTTATTGTTTCTCGTGCTTTGCCAGATGTTAGAGATGGCATGAAACCAGTTCATCGCCGCATCCTTTACGCGATGTGGAGTATTGGTTTGCGTGCTAATGCTAAATTTAGAAAATCAGCTACAGTGGTCGGTGAAGTTTTAGGTCATTATCATCCTCATGGCGATAGTGCTGTTTATGATTCCATGGTACGTATGGCCCAAGATTTTTCCATGCGTTATCCTTTAGTTCGTGGTCAAGGTAACTTTGGTTCCATGGATGGCGATAGTGCGGCGGCTATGCGTTATACCGAAGCAAAGTTAGCCGGCATTGCTGAAGAAATGTTGTTTGATCTTGATAAAGATACAGTTAACTTTATCCCCAACTTTGATGGATCATGCAAGGAGCCAAGAGTGTTGCCAGCTAAATTACCAAACTTACTGTTAAACGGTACTATGGGTATTGCCGTTGGTATGTCCACTAATATCCCGCCTCATAATTTAAGAGAATTGTCTGGTGCTATTGTTCATTTATTAGATAATCCAGAAGCTAGTATTGAAGATTTAATGGAATTTGTTAAAGGACCTGACTTTCCAACTGGAGGTATTATTTATAATAAAAAAGATATTTTAACCGCTTATGCTACTGGTCGTGGCGGAATTGTGGTTAGAGGTAAGGCAGATATTTCTGAAAATAAAAATGGTTTTCAAATTATTATTTCCGAAGTTCCTTATCAGGTTAACAAGGCTGATTTGGTAGAGAAAATTGCTGATTTAGTTAAAGATAAAAAGATTGATGGTATTCGTGCTTTACGCGACGAGTCTGATCGTGATGGTGTTCGCGTAGTAATTGAACTTAAAAAAGAAGCTTATCCAAAAAAGATTTTGAATGCTCTTTATAAGCACACCTCACTACAAACTACTTTCCACTGCAATATGTTGGCTTTAGTTGATGGTGGTATTCAACCAAAAGTTTTAACACTGAAAATGATTTTGGAAGAATATATTAAACATCGTCAGGAAGTAGTTAAGCGTCGCACTCAATACGAATTAGCCAAGGCGTTAGAGCGCGCTCATATTTTAGAAGGTTTAATGATTGCTTTAAAGAATATTGATGAAGTAATTAAAACTATTAAAGCTTCTAAAGATAAGGAAGTAGCCAAAGCTAGTTTAATGAAGAAATTTAAGTTATCAGAACGCCAAACTGTAGCTATTTTAGAAATGCGTTTACAGAACTTAGCTAATTTGGAGCAACAAAAGATTGAAAATGAACTTAAAGAAAAGAAAGCTTTAATTACCGAACTAGAAGCTTTACTTGCTTCAGTTACTAAGATTAGAGCTACTATTAAAGACGAGTTAATTGCTTTAACTGAAAAATTTGGTGATGAACGTCGCACTGAAGTTGTGGCTCATGGTATCAAAGAATTTAACATGGAAGATTTAGTGCCTAACGAGGAAGCCTTAGTAATGATGACTCGTGATGGTTATATTAAACGTACTGAACCAGATACTTTTAAAGTTCAAGCTAGAGGTGGTAAGGGTATTATTGGCTTAACCACTAAAGAAGAAGATTCTGTTTTATTCATGTTTACTACTTTAACTCATAACGACATTTTGTTCTTTACTACTAAAGGACGTGTCTTCCAGTTAAAGGCTTATGAAATTCCTCAAGCTTCACGTATTGCTAAAGGAACTCCAATTGTTAACTTCTTACAGTTAATTGGCGGTGAACAAATTTCGGCTATTTTACCACTTGATAAATTATCAACCAGTAAATATTTATTCTTTGCCACTGAAAAGGGCTTAGTCAAGAAAGTTGAATTATCAGCTTTCTCCAATGTTAGACGCAGCGGTTTAATTGCTATTAAGATTAAAGAAGATGATAAATTGATTTGGGCTAAACCAACTTCTGGTAGCGACCATATTCAACTTGTTACTGCTCAAGGTCAGGCTATTAGATTTAAAGAAACTGACGTTCGTGATATGGGTCGTAATGCCGCCGGTGTTAATGGTATTAGACTTCATAAAGATGATCGCGTGATTGGCATGGGAGTAGCTAAGACTGATAAAGATAGAGTTAGAAAATACCAAATTTTAACTATCATGGCCCGTGGCTATGGTAAGAGAACTGATTTTGGTTTATATAAAGTTCAGGGTCGCGGTGGATCGGGAATTAAGACCTCTAAGATTACTGACAAGACTGGCGAACTTACTAACGCTTTCTTATTAAATGAAGAAACCATGATGGATAGAGATATTATTATTATCTCTGACAACGGACAAGTTATTCGTGTGCCATTTAAATCAATTAGCGTTTTGGGTCGCGATACTCAAGGCGTTAAGATTATGAGATTTAAAGCAGATGACGACAGAGTAGCTGGTGTAACTTGGGCTTAAAAATAGACTTTAGAATAAGAAAAAAACCGATTCCATTGTGGATCGGTTTTTCGTTAGTACTTTTTTTCTCCGGTTTTTTAACCTTCGCAACTTCCTGCTTGGCACATTACTACAATCAAAAATAACTTTCTCATAAGCGGTAAATTTAAAAATTACTTTTCGTTTAACACTTTTATTATATCTTATTAATTAGTGTGTGTAAATAAAAAAGCTGGCTCTTGGTGGGTCAGCTTTTTGTTTTTTGCGGAGCTTTTTTGGCTACCATTTTTTCCATAGGCAACTTTTTTGGTTTTTTAACTCTAGTTAGTTCACTCTAATTTTCCAAATTTACCTCATCAATAACATCAAATTTACCTTCATAATAACTAGGATCACACCCGTGATCATAATAATCAACTTCCAGTAATACTCCTGGTTCATTTGATAAATCATCTTCGACAAGACAATCTTCAGAATCTTTTTTTGTTTTGTTTTTGATAATTTTTTTAGCATGTTTAATCAAGTGTTCTACAATTTCACTGACATAGACATGCGCACCGCATCCAGCTTGTATTGAGTCTTGAATGCCTTTGATAGTAGTTTCATCTTTGAAATTTTCTTTGACAAAAAGTTCGGGGATGTCGCTAGCAGTAACATGTTGCTCAATAAACTTTTCCAGATCTCTGACTAGTTCATTTTCTTTGATACTTTCTACTGTTCTCATTTTTTGTGTCCTCCATTTTTTATTTTTAATGACCTTATTCGGTAAATTTAGTATCTTATTTCATTCTTGTCAATATGCCAAAATAAGCTTAAAAGATATATAATAAGAGTAGTAATTATTAAGTTTAAATATTATGGATAGTTCGCAAATTTTTCTCTTTATTTTAGTTTTAGGCGGCTTAGGCGTTGTGATTTACCTGCTAATTAATAGAAAGGATAGTAACTCTGATAAGTGGTCACCGCTAATGGAACGTATGGCTCAGCAATCTGAACAGTTAAATCAGTTAAATCGTCAAAATACTGAATTACGTCAGGAGTTAGATCTTAAATTATCAGAAACCCACCGCACTAGTCAGGGGCAATTTGAGCATACCACTCGTATCATTCAAAACATTACAGGACAATCAGCTAAGTTGATTGCTGACGTAACTGAGAAGTTAACTAAATTAGATGAAACTAATAAACAGGTAGTTAATTTTTCAGCACAACTCCAAGGTTTACAGGATATTTTAAAAAATCCTAAACAACGCGGTGTGCTTGGTGAATATTTTTTAGAAGAAACTTTGAAAAATGTTTTGCCACCTAAGTCCTATGAGCTTCAATATAAGATGGGTAAGGATGAAAAGACTGGCAAAGATTTAATTGTTGATGCGGTAGTTTTCGTTAAGGATAAAATTATTCCAATTGATGCTAAATTTTCTTTAGAAAATTACGAACGCCTACTTAATTGTCATGACGACGAACAGCGAAAAAAACTAGAAACAGCTTTTAAGCAAGATTTAAAGAATCGTATTGATGAAACCGCTAAGTATGTTTTGCCTGACAAAGGAACTCTGGAATTTGCTTTCATGTTTATTCCTTCAGAAGCAATCTATTACGATTTATTAGTTAACAGTGTGGGTGCGGTTAAAGTTAATACTCGTGATTTGATTGAATATGCTTTTAGAGAAAAGAAAGTTGTTATTGTTTCGCCTACTTCTTTCCTAGCTTATCTGCAAACAGTATTGCAGGGTTTAAAGGCCATGCAAATTGAAGAAAAAGCCATGGAAATAAAACAGAACATTGAAAAACTAGGTAAACACATCATTAGTTATGATGATTTTTTACAGAAGCTTGGTAATAGTTTAGGCACAACTGTTAATCATTATAATAATGCCTATACTGAATTTAAAAAGATTGATAAAGATGTTATAAAAATTACTGGCGGTGCTAGTGAGATTGAAGTAACTAAAATAGATCGTCCTAAAAACGAAAATTAAAATGAAAGAAGAGTATCTAACATCTGAACTTAGATCAGCCATTCTTAAAACAATTGTCTTTTTTGATATCTTTAATTATCCCTTGACTCGTTGGGAGATTTGGCAAAATTTGCCTATCAAAATCGAATTAGCAGAATTAGAAAAGGCTCTTGATGAGTTACTGGAGCAAGAAAAAATATTAGAATTATATAATGGTTTTTATTTTTTAGCTGGTCGTCAAGAACTTTTTTGTATTCGTCAAAAAAGATATAACTATACTAATCAAAAAATTAAGATAGCTCGCTGGGCTTCTTATTTATTTAGATTATTGCCATCGGTTAAGCTAGTAGCTGTTTCCAATTTAATCGGTCATCATAATTTACGTGATGAAAGTGATATTGATATTTTTATTATTTCATCACCTCACAGATTGTGGTTGACTCGTTTTTTTTGCACGGGACTAATGAAGCTAGCTAACATGAGGCCTAATAGTAAGAGAAAAAGAAATAAAATTTGTTTAAGTTTTTACGCTAGTGTCGATGGTTTGGCTATGGAAAATTTACGTTTTACTCCTCACGACCCTTATTTTGATCATTGGTTTTTGGGTTTATATCCTATTTACGAGAAAGATAATCTATTAGCTTATTTAAGATTTAAAAATGATTGGCTTAAGGGGGCTTTTCCTAATAGCTTATTACTCAAAGATACTTTTCCTGATAATTATTTTCGTCGTAGCTGGGGCGAGTGGATTTTTTTTGGTTGGGGCGACTGTCTAAATTGGTGTACTAAAAAAATACAAATGTTAATTATGCCGAGTAGAATGAGGGAATTAGCTGCGGCTGATGCTGGCGTATTAATTAGCGATACTATTTTACGTTTTTATATGAACGACAGGCGGGCTGAGTTTTATAAAAATTATCATGATTGTTTAGCCAAACTAGATATTTATGAATAAAGAGAAGCTGGGACAATATTGTTTGTATCTTTGGTTATTTTTATGGCCTTGGCAGACTAAATTAATTTTACGACCAGATAATTCTAATTATTTAGAAATTTCTTTTTTTGCTGTGTGGTTATTATTATTTATACCGTTGTTAATTTGGGGTAGGGAAATATTTTTAGATAATTATAGTTTTAAAAAAGAAGCCAAAAAAGCTTATTGGTGGTGGGGTCTAATTATTTTGGAGTCAGCTATTTTATTATCCATTACCGTAGCTAGTGATAAGTTGTTGTCGTTAACTCATTACTTAATTTTTGTTTTAGGCTTAAGTGTTTTTTATCTACTCAAGAAAAAAAATATAGTTTCTATAAAAACAGGAGTTAATATTTTTATTGCTTCTTTAATTGCCCCAGCATTACTTGGCCTTTGGCAATTTTTTACTCAAACAACTTTTGCTTGTAAATGGTTGGGCTTAGCTAGTCATTCTGCTGGTATTTTAGGTTCATCAGTCATTGAAACTGGTTGGGGGAGATATTTACGAGCTTACGGCAGCTTTGATCACCCTAATATTTTAGGTGGACTAATGGTTATTGGTTTATTATTTATTTTATATTCCAGCTTTAAGAGTGAGCTAACTAAAAAAACTAGAATTTTTTATTTTTCAGCTTTCACAATTTTATATAGTGCGCTTTTAGTATCATTTTCTAGGTCAGCATTAATTGCCTTTTTTATAACAGTCCCACTTTTATTTTTTAAATTTAAAAAACCGGCTAAGAGCTTACTGATATTTTATTCTTGTTTAGTAATTTTAATTTCAGCAGCTATTATAACTCCTTATAAAGATTTATTCTTAGTTAGGTCTACTGCCGCGGGGCGCTTAGAACAAAAATCTTTGATAGAGCGCACTACTTATATAGAACAGGCCTGGTCTCTAATTAAAGAAAGTCCATTACAAGGAGTTGGTTTTGGTAATTACACTTTAGCTTTGTCGGATAGCAATCAGTATAGTCAGCCCGTTCATAATTATTGGTTATTATTGTGGTCTGAGGTGGGAGTTTTTGGTTTGCTTGGCGCTTTAATCTTTTGGTTTTATTTGCTTATAACAGCTTATTCTAAAAATTTACATCCGATAGTTATAGCTCTGTTTATTTTTAGTTTATTAGACCATTGGCTCTTAAGTTCGGCCTTGGGTTTATTGTTGTTTTTTGTAGTAGCGGCGTTAATTACCAGGAAAGACACCTAGAAAATTCTACTTATTGACAAAAATAGGTTAATATGATTATATAATTAGAATCATAGTTTTTTTAAAAATATTAATAACCACATAAAACCGTAAAACATGGAAATGAATGCTGAAAAAATTCAAAAAATAATCAACGGTTTAGACGAAATTGTTCTGGAAGTTGATTATACTAAAACAGTTGATCAGGCTGTGTCTGAGAGCTCGTGCTATTTATCTGACGATAAGATTAATGATGTAAATTTTCCGATCTCGCCCGATATGGTTGGCAAAAAAATTAATGCGAATGCCAAACTTTTTTGCTTTAATCATGATGTTAGCGTGGAAGATGTCCTTGTTGGAATGGATAACGCCGGTTATCGTCCAGCTTATTTGATGGAACTTTTAGCTCTGGCGGCTTTACATTCTAAGTTACAAACACAGTATCCGGTTGTTGCTTTTGGTTCGATTTGGAGAACCGAAGGTGGTAGAAATCATGTGACTTATTTATCGGCAAGGAGAAACAGACGAGTGCTTGCCTGTATTTCAATTGCTGGTGTTTGGTTGAGCGATTGCCGTTTCTTAGCTATTCGCAAATAAAAGAATTGTAATTTTTTCATCCCGTTTCAAAATAAAACTGTAAGTCATGAAAAATGAAGAAATTCAAAAAGCAATTGATGATTTAGGGGAAATAACTTTAAGCATCGATTATGCTCAAACGGTTGAACAGATTGTAGCGACTAGCGGGCATGATTTAAATCTCAAGGCTGTTACTGAGAATTTCCCTATTCCTGAAGAATTCGGCAGAAAAAAGATGGAAGTGATCGCTAAATTATTTTATTTTAATCACAGCATCAGTTCAGGTGAAGTTATCTCTAAAATGGATAAAGCTGGTTATCGCCCAGCTATCTTGGTAGAACTTTTGTCTCTAGGAACCTCATATCCTGAAATACTAAGGCAATTTAATATCCATATTATTGCACTTGGTTATTCGGTTTTTCAGTATCCTTTTAATGGTAGTTCTGGCGGTTGTCCTGTACCTATTTTGCAGAGACGGGGGATTGAATTCCTCTGGTTTCACTATCGTTGGTTTACTAGACCGTATTTTCTTGCTATTCGTAAATAATTGAAATAAAACAATAAACCGTAAAACATGGAAATGAATGCTGAAGAAATCCAAAAAGTAATTGATGTTTCGGGCGAAATAATCCTGAACGTTGACTACACCAAAACCATCGAACAGGCCATTGCTGATGGTAACTATGACTGGAAAAATAGTGACGTCACCGCTGAAAATTTCCCCATTTCTCCAGAGATGGCAGGAAAAAAAGTGGAAGTAAAAACCAAATTATTCCAGTTCAATCGTGATATAAGCTCCGAAGATGTTGCTTTGGAAATGAACAAGGATGGTTATCGCCCAGCTACCCTAATGGAATTGTTGGTTCTAGGATTTCTATTCCCTGAACTGCAACGACAATTTCCAATTATCGCCCTCGGCTCGGTTTGGCCCAATGCTGACCTTGATCGTTGTGTGCCTTATCTGGGCGGGGATGGCTCCGGGCGTAGGCTTGACCTCGGTTGGTTTGGTAGTGGCTGGGGTGCTCATTATCGCTTCCTTGGTGTCCGCAAGTAGCGCTTAATCACTTGGCTGCTTATTCTCTTAGCCCTTAGACTCTTTGTCTCTTGGCTAAAAAGCCTGTTTCGAAATGAAACAGGTTTTTTATTATCAAAAAAGCCCCAATCTACTGGGGCTTCTTTTTTATTTCGTAATTTTTTTGTAAATCTAATAAATCATCATACAACTCTTTAAAACTTTTTTCACTAATTTTTCCAGTTTGCTTCCAGAGGGAAATAATAGTGGCAATAGTTCCAAAGCAATCAGCTGATTTAACATGGAAGGCGACGCTTTCCTGGTCATTTACAAAAGACAGGGGTAAAGA